>JAEYUL010000134.1 GCA_023432565.1 Actinomycetes bacterium
GTCTCCGGCTGGTCCGCGCAGCAGGCACGGCACGACCGGCGCCGCGGGCTGTCCGGCGGCTGGGTCGCCGGGATCGCGGTGCTCGCGCTGGGTGCAGGGCTCGTCGGCGGGCTCGCGGGATCGCGCCTGCTGCAGGACGACCACCTGGCCGACGCCGGTCTGCCGGTCGCCGTGACGCAGCCGTCGCAGGCGTCCGGCGGAGCGCAGGGCGACGCCGACGAGGCGTCGGTGGCGGACATCGCCGCGGCCGTGCTGCCGAGCGTCGTGTCGATCGAGGCGTCGTCCGCGGCGGGTGCGGCCACCGGCTCGGGCTTCGTGCTCCGCCAGGACGGGTACCTGCTCACCAACAACCACGTGGTCGCGGGAGCTGACACGGAGGGCGGGTCGCTCGTCGTGACGTTCTCCGACGGACGCGAGGCTACCGCGTCGATCGTGGGTCGCACCGCGGAGTACGACCTGGCGGTCATCAAGGTCGACGTGGACGGGCTCGTCCCCCTGGCGCTCGGGGACTCCGAGACCGTCCGCGTGGGTGATCCCGTCGTCGCGATCGGTGCACCCCTCGGCCTGACGGGCACCGTCACGACCGGGATCGTCTCCGCGCTCAACCGGCCGGTGTCGGCCGGTGACGAGGCCGAGACCGCCTTCATCAACGCCATCCAGACGGACGCCGCGATCAACCCCGCCAACTCCGGCGGGCCGCTGGTCGACGCCCGGGGCGAGGTCATCGGGATCAACTCGGCGATCGCGCAGCCGCCCGGCCAGGCCGCGGGCGGAAGCATCGGGCTCGGGTTCGCGATCGGCTCGAACCAGGCGCGCCGGACCGCGACCCAGCTGATCGAGACGGGCCGTGCGACGTACCCGATCATCGGGGTCCTGCTCGACCGGCAGTACTCCGGCGAGGGCGTGCGGGTCTCGACCTCGGCGCAGCAGGGCCAGGAGCCCGTCACGCAGGGCGGCCCGGCCCAGCGCGCGGGCATCAAGCCCGGCGACGTGATCGTCGCGATCGACGGGCGTCCCGTCACGGACCCGGACGAGCTCATCGTCGCGATCCGCGCGCACGAGCCCGGCGATGTCATCGAGCTCGAGGTCCGCTCCGGAATGCGGGAGTACACGGTCGACGTCACGCTCGACGAGTCACCCTGACGGTTCGGAGCGACTCGTCGCCGCCCATCCGGCATGCCTCGGCGGGGTAGCCTGAGCCGGTGCTGGACATCAACGGCGGCGAGCTCATCGTGCTCTTCGTCGTCGCGGCCCTCGTCGTGGGGCCGCAGCGGCTGCCGGCGTACGCCGAGCAGCTCGCCGCCCTCGTGCGGCGCGGCCGGGAGTGGATCTCCCAGACGCGCTCGAGGCTCGACGAGGAGGCCGGTGACCTCGGCGTCGACTGGGAGGCGCTCGACCCCCGCAAGTACGACCCCCGCCGCATCGTGCGGGACGCGCTGATCGACGACACGTCAGCACGCCGGTCGCCGTCCGGCCCCGTCGTCGGCATCGTCCCCGCCGCCTCTGCCCCGCTGACCGGTCCCGCACCGTTCGACGACGAGGCGACCTGACCGTCCCTCTGCCCCTGCCCGCTCCCGTCCACGTTCGTCCGCCCGACGAGCCGCTCACAGATTGGTCCCGCAGTGCCACAGACCGCACGCATCTTCTCCGGCATGCAGCCCACCTCGGACTCGCTGCACCTCGGCAACTACCTGGGTGCGCTGACGCAGTGGGTGGCGCTGCAGGACGGCAACGACGCGATCTACTGCGTGGTCGACCTGCACGCGCTGACGGTGGGGCCGGACCCCGCGGTGCTGCGCGAGCGGACCCGGCGCACGGCGGCGCAGTACCTCGCGGCCGGCGTGGACCCGCGGCGCTCGACGCTGTTCGTGCAGTCGCACGTCGCCGAGCACGCCGAGCTCGCCTGGATCCTGTCGTGTCACACGGGCTTCGGTGAGGCCTCGCGCATGACGCAGTTCAAGGACAAGTCCGCCAAGCAGGGCTCCGACGGCACGACGGTCGGGCTGTTCACCTACCCCGTGCTCATGGCCGCGGACATCCTGCTGTACGACACCGCGAAGGTCCCCGTCGGCGAGGACCAGCGCCAGCACCTCGAGCTCACGCGTGACCTCGCGCAGCGCCTCAACTCGCGGTTCGGCCCGGGCACGTTCGTCGTCCCCGAGCCGCACATCGTCAAGGAGACGGCCAAGATCTACGACCTGCAGGACCCCACGGCGAAGATGAGCAAGTCCGCGGGCTCCCCGAACGGGCTGATCGAGCTGCTCGACAACCCGAAGACGATCGCGAAGCGGATCCGCTCGGCCGTGACGGATGCGGGCCGCGAGATCCGGTTCGACCCGGAGCACAAGGCGGGCGTGTCGAACCTGCTCACGATCTTCTCCGCGCTGTCGGGCAGCAGCGTCGCGGAGCTCGAGACGCAGTTCGAGGGCAAGGGGTACGGCGACCTCAAGGTCGCGCTCGCCGACCTCGTCGTCGAGTGGGTCACGCCGTTCCAGGCCCGCGTCCACGAGTACCTGGACGACCCGGCCGAGCTCGACGCGGTCCTGGCGGCCGGTGCGGACAAGGCGCGCTCGATCGCGGCCGTGACCCTCGACCGGGTGTACGAGCGGTCGGGGCTCCTGGCTCGGCGAGGGCCCGCATGAAGCTCCCGGAGCTCGTGGGCGACCAGGTGATCGCGGGGGTCGCGATCACCGTCCCCGAGCCGTACGGGAGCCAGCTCCAGGCGGCGCGGGCGCGCCTCGGCGACCCGCAGGCCTCCGCGATCCCGCCGCACATCACGCTGCTCGGGCCGACCGCGATCGACCCGGCCGACCTCCGGGTGGTCGACGAGCACCTGCTCGGCGTCGCGAGCGAGCACGCGCCGTTCGTCGTGCGCCTGCGCGGCACCGGGACGTTCCGTCCCGTCTCGCCCGTGGCGTTCGTCCAGGTGGCCGACGGGATCGCCGGGTGCGAGCAGCTCGAGGCGTCGGTCCGGCGCGGTCCGCTCGCGCAGGACCTGCGCTTCCACTACCACCCGCACGTGACGGTCGCGCACGAGCTGACCGACCGGCAGCTCGACGACGCGATGGACGAGCTCGCGGACTACGACGCGTCGTTCGTCGTGACCCGCTTCCACTGCTACGTGCGCGGTGACGACGAGGTCTGGCGCACGCGCTCGGAGTACCGGTTGACGGGTCGCGCCGCTCGTCGGGCGGCGCACGGGGACGACTCCGCAGGCTGAGGTCAGAGGCAAGGGCTCCCGCGCGTGAGGTCCGCGCGCCACCCCGGGGCAGTGCCGTCCGGGTGCCGCGGCGCGGGGGCTCACCTAGCCTCGTGACGTGGACCGAGGACGCGACGTCGTGGAGCCCGCAGCAGGGTCGGGTGCCGCCCACCTGCACGCCGCAGCCGACGTGGGTGAGGACGTCGCCCCGAGGCGGCCGTCGCTCGTCTCGCGGGTCCTGGCACGACTCCGGGCGCTGCTCGCGTGGTGGCAGCGGACCCGGCCGGCCCGTGCCAACGCCCAGTTCGGGGCGCGTGGTGGCGGCGTCCTGACCGGCGGCATCGCGTACGCCGCGTTGTTCTCGGTGTTCGCGGCGCTGACGATCGGCTGGACGATCTTCATGGCGGTGCTCGGCGACGACGAAGAGCTGCGCCAGCAGGTGCTCGACGCCATCGACAGCGCGCTGCCCGGCCTCGTGCAGACCAGCCCGGGCGAGGGCGGGCTCGTCGACCCCTCGACGCTGCGCCTGAGCGCCGGGCTGACGACCGCCGGCGTGGTCGCCTTCGTCGTGCTGCTCGTGTCCGCGTTGTCGGCGACGGCCGCGCTGCGCACGGGAGTGCGGGCGATGTTCGCCGAGCAGGGCGGCGGCGGCGGTCTCGTGCAGGGCAAGCTGCGCGAGCTCGGGGGGCTCGCGGGGCTCGCGCTCGCGGTGCTGGTCTCGGCCGTGCTCACCACCGGGGTCGCGGCCGCCGTGCAGTGGGTGCTGCGCGCGCTCGGGTGGGGCGGCGTGACGAACGCCGCCGTGAGCGTCGCGGGGGTTCTCGTGACCTTCGTCGTCGACGCGGCGGTGTTCGTGCTCGTCGTGCGGGTCCTGGCAGGCGAGCACCCGCCGGGGCGTGACCTGCTGGGGGGAGCGGTCATCAGCGCAGTGGGCGTCGGGGTGGTGCGGGTGCTGGGCACGTCCGTCGTCGCAGGCAGCGCGACCAAGAACCCTCTGCTCGCGTCGTTCGCGGTGATCGTGACCCTGCTGGTGTGGGTGAACCTCATCGCGCGCATCGTGCTGCTCGCCGCGGCGTGGACCGCGAACCCGCCGGCCCAGCAGCCCGCCGACGCGGCAGCACACGGCTGAGAGGCGGCCCGTCGGTCAGGCGTCGGCAGGTTCCAGCAGCACCGCGAGCCGCCGCTTGCCGCGGTTCTGCGCCGCGACCCACGCGACGTCCGCGTCGTCGTCGCGGGCGAGGGCCGCGAAGGCTGCGAGGCCGGGCTGCGGGTCGCCCGCGACCGCGACGCTCCAGCAGTAGCCCAGGGCCTGGCGCAGCGTGCGCACGTCGGGACGCCGCCGTTCGTCGGCGGGCACGGCGCGCAGGACGTCGGTCGCGCGTGCGCACGCCTCGAGCGCGAGCGTGCGCAGCTCGGGCACCGTCAGGAGCGCGGGCTCGCACACGCCGGCGAGCGCCGCACGCACGACCAGCGGTCGCGGGTCTGCGAGCCATCGGCTCACGAGCACGGCGGCTGCCGCGGGGTCCACGGCGCCGAGCCGCTGCACCGCCATCGCCGCGCCCTCCCGCACGCGCCAGCGCTCGTCGTCGGCCCGCGCGGTCGCGAGCTCGACGAGCTCGTCGTGGTGCGCACCGGTGGCGTCCGCGAGCAGGCGCCCGAGCGCGGCCGTCCCGCATGCTGCCAGGTACTCGTCGTCGTCGGCGGCCAGCCGTGTCACGAGCGGCTCGCGCGCGACGTCACCGAACGCGGCGAGCAGCGTGAGGTTCGCGCGCGGTCCCGGCAACCCGGAGTGCGCCCCGAGCAGCGTGACGACCTCGTCGTCGGTCAGGTCCGTGAGCCGTCGGCGCCACGCGGCGCGCGTCCCTTCTGCCACGTGCCTCTCCTTACGCGTCGGCTTAACGGGCGGTCAGAACGCGCGCGTGATCATCGCGCGCTTGACCTCCTGGATCGCCTTGGTGACCTCGATGCCGCGCGGGCACGCCTCGGTGCAGTTGAAGGTCGTGCGGCAGCGCCACACGCCCTCCTTGTCGTTGAGGATCTC
>JAEYUL010000181.1 GCA_023432565.1 Actinomycetes bacterium
CGCCGGGCCCGTGGCGGGCGCGGGGCTCGTGGCAGGCGCCGGGCTCGGCGCAGGCGCCGCAGCGACCGGGGCGGCCGTCCCGCGGGCGACCGGAGCGGCCTCGTCCACGTCGTCGGTGACGACCGGACTCAGGCGTCGCAGGGCGAAGCCGATGAGCAGGAGCACCACACCGAGACCGACCACCAGCAGCGCGACGCCGAAGGCGACGACCGACGTGAACAGCGACGCCCTCAGGAACGACGCCGTCATCATCGTCTCGCGGGTCGGGTCCTCACGCGGCAGCTCGGCGTAGGTCTTGCCACCCGACGAGTCGAGCGCGTGCTTGTTGATGATGTCGGCCTGGACCCACGCCTCCCACGGCGTGTCGACGAGCTGCCCCTGGAAGGCCGCAGCGTCGTCGGAGACGGTGATCTTCTCGGCGGCGAGGTTGCTCGCCACCAGACCCCACGTGACCGCACCGGCCACGATGAAGATGATCCCGAAGACGATGACCCAGAGGCCGAGCCCCCGGGCTCCGTGCTTGCGAACGGTGGTCGCCACGTGCCGTTCCCCTCTCTGGAGCGCTCCCCGTCACCAGGTGGGTGCAGGGGCCGTGCGGAGTGCACTCGTGCGCGTTCCTGCAGGTCGACTGTACCCACATGCCCACAAACCGCACGCGCAGGGGTCGCCGTCGCCCGCGCCGTGGGCACGGGCGACGGCGTGAGGCTGCTACCGGACGGCGTCCTTCGGCGTCTGCGCGGCCGCCAGGCGGGCCAGGCCCTGGGTGTGCACCTTGCGCTCGAGCACGAACGACATGACCGGCACGACGCCCGCCAGCGCCATGGTCACCAGTCGTCCGAACCGCCAGCGCATCGTGCTCCACAGGTCGAACACCGTGATCAGGTAGACCACGTAGACCCACCCGTGCGCGTACGGGACCCAGGCGAAGGCCGCCGCGAGCGACTCGGCGTGCAGCCCGTACTTGAGCAGCATCTCGACGCACAGCACGATCAGCATCGAGCCCGTGATCCACGCCGCCCAGCGGTAGCGCGCGAGCGAGCCGCGCGCCTTGCGGCTCCAGGGTGTGGCTGCGTCCGTCGCTGCGTCCGTCGTCGCGTCCGCTGCCTGCGCGTCCGTCGACCCTGCGTCCGTCGTCACGTTCTCGTCCTTGTCTGCCGGCGGCTCGTTCACTCCCACTCGATCGTGCCCGGCGGCTTGCTGGTGACGTCGAGGACGACGCGATTGACCTCGGGCACCTCGTTGGTGATGCGCGTGGAGATCGTCGCGAGCACGTCGTACGGCATCCGGGTCCAGTCGGCCGTCATCGCGTCCTCCGACGAGACGGGGCGCAGGACGATCGGGTGGCCGTACGTCCGGCCGTCACCCTGCACGCCGACCGACCGCACGTCGGCCAGCAGCACCACGGGGCACTGCCAGATGTCGCGGTCCAGGCCCGCGCGCGTGAGCTCGTCGCGGGCGATGGCGTCGGCGGCGCGCAGCACCTCGAGGCGCTGCGCCGTGACCTCGCCGATGATCCGGATGCCGAGGCCGGGGCCGGGGAACGGCTGACGCCAGACGATGGCCTCGGGGACGCCGAGCTCGAGCCCGACGGCGCGGACCTCGTCCTTGAACAGCGTCCGCAGCGGCTCGACGAGCTCGAACTGCAGGTCGTCCGGCAGGCCGCCGACGTTGTGGTGCGACTTGATGTTGGCAGCGCCCTCGCCGCCGCCCGACTCCACGACGTCCGGGTAGAGCGTGCCCTGCACGAGGAACTTGACCTCGGCACCCGACTCGCCGGACTCGGCGACGACCTCGCGCGCGGCGTCCTCGAACACACGGATGAACTCGCGGCCGATGATCTTGCGCTTGGTCTCCGGGTCGGTGTGTCCCGCGAGCGCCTGCAGGAACCGCGCACGCGCGTCGACGACCTTGAGCTTGACGCCCGTGGAGGCGACGAAGTCCTTCTCGACCTGCTCGGCCTCGCCGGAGCGCAGCAGGCCGTGGTCGACGAACACGCACGTGAGCTGGTGTCCCACGGCGCGCTGCACGAGCGCGGCGGCCACCGAGGAGTCGACGCCGCCCGACAGGCCGCAGATCACGCGGGCGTCGCCGACCTGCGCGCGGATGCGCTCGACCTGCTCGGCGATGACGTTGCCCGGGTTCCAGTCCGGCGCGAGCCCGGCGCCCTCGTACAGGAAGTTCTCGAGCGCCTTCTGCCCGAGCGGCGAGTGCTTGACCTCCGGGTGCCACTGCACCCCGAACAGGCGCCGGTCACGGTCCTCGAACGCGGCGACGGGCGAGCCGTCGCTGGTGGCGAGCACCTCGAAGCCGGCGGGTGCGGCGTGCACCGAGTCGCCGTGGCTCATCCACACGGTCTGCTGCTGCGGGCTGCCCGCCAGCACGGTGCCCGGGGCGGACACCTCGACCGCGGTGCCGCCGTACTCGCGGCGGCCGGTCTGCGCGACGGTCCCCCCGAGCGCCTGGGCCATGGCCTGGAAGCCGTAGCAGATGCCCAGCACGGGCACGCCGGCCTCGAACAGCGCGGGGTCGACGAAGGGCGCGCCGTCGGCGTACACCGACGACGGGCCGCCCGACAGGATGATCGCGGCGGGGTCCTTCGCGAGCAGGTCGTCCACGCTCGCGGTGTGGGGGACGATCTCGGAGTACACGTTGGCCTCGCGCACGCGGCGCGCGATCAGCTGGGCGTACTGCGCGCCGAAGTCGACGACGAGGACCGGGCGGTGAGCAGTCGGCTGCTCAGGCGTCTGAGTCACGCTCCCAGGGTAGTCGCCGCACCCGGCTGCTCCGGCCTCGTGTCCACGCCGCCGAGGGAGCCCCGCGGCCGCCGCCTCCGGCCCGGTCCGACGAACCCGGACGCGGGAGCGCGTGCGCCCGGCCGCCGCGGCGCAGGGATCGCGCCGGGGTGCGACGAGCCCGGCGCGGGCCGGAAAACGAGTCGAGTCGTGTCAGCACCCGCCCGTAACGTGGAGCGAGTGCGATCCCTCCCCCTGGCCGACCCGGGTACCCCGCCGCTGACGGGCCCCGTGGCCTACCTCCTGTGGCAGGCGCGCCGGCAGTGGGGGATCCTCACGGTCGGCGTGCTGCTGGGCGTGCTCATGTTCTCCTGCCAGGCGGCGCTGCCGTACGTGACGGGCTACGCGATCGACTCGGGCCTCTCGCAGGGTTTCGGCACGGACCTGTGGCGGGCCGCGGGGGGGCTCGCCCTGCTCGGTGCGATCTCGGCCGCGGCCTCGGCGATCGGCCACCGGTTCGACGTCGAGAACTGGCTGCGCGCCTCGTTCGCGGCGTCCCAGCTCGTCGGTCAGCGCGTGGCGCGATCGGGACACACGATCACCGCCGAGCTGCCGACCGGGGAGGTCGTCTCGGCGGTCGCGAACGACGCGCTGCGCATCGGTGAGATCTTCCACACGGTCGCGCGGTTCATCGGCTCGATCGTGGCGTACGTCATCGCGGCGTTCGTCATGCTGCGCACGTCGGTCCCGCTGGGGCTCATCGTCGTGCTCGGGCTGCCGACCGTCACGGTCTGCATCGCCGCGCTCGTCAAGCCGCTGCAGCGCCGGCAGGTCGCGCAGCGCGAGGCCTCGGGCCGGCTCACGACGCTCGGCTCGGACACGGTCTCCGGCCTGCGCATCCTGCGCGGCATCGGTGGCGAGGGCGTGTTCACCGCGCGCTACCGCGCGCAGTCGCAGCTCGTGCGCCGCAAGGGCGAGGCCGTCGCGGTCACGCAGTCGTGGCTCGACGCGCTGCAGGTGCTCCTGCCCGGCGCGTTCGTGGTGGTGCTCATCTGGTACGGCGCGCACCTGGCGGTCGCGGGCGACATCACGCCCGGGCAGCTGGTGCAGGCGTACGGGTTCGCCGCGTTCCTCGCCTGGCCCGTGCAGCAGATGACCTACACCGTGCAGTCCGCCACGCGCGCGCACGTCGGGGCAGGCAAGGTGCTCAACGTGCTCCGGGTGGTGCCCGCCACGGGTGCCCGCCCCGGGACGCAGGCTCCGCCGCCGCCCGGGGTCCCTCTCGTGGACGAGACGTCGGGCGTGACGGTCCGGCCCGGCCTGGTCAGCGCCCTGGTGTGCGCCGACCCGGACGCGTCCGCAGCGGTCGCGACGCGCATGGGCAGGTTCGACGACGAGGCCGAGGCGGCGACGCCCGTGCGCCTGGGTGGCGTGCTCCTCGCGGACCTGGACAAGCAGGTGGTGCGCGAGCGCATCGTGCTCGCCGAGGCGACGCCGCACCTGTTCTCGGGCACGCTCGCGAGCGAGCTCGACGTGCACGGGCCCGGCGACGCCGAGCGTCTGCTGCGGGCGATCGCGCTGGCCGACGCCCACGACGTGCTCGACTCGGTGCCGGACGGCCTGGACGGCGAGATGCCCGAGAAGGGCCGCTCGCTGTCGGGTGGCCAGCGCCAGCGAGTCGCGCTGGCGCGTGCGCTCCTGCTGGACCCGGAGATCCTGCTGCTCGTCGAGCCGACGTCGGCGGTCGACGCGCACACCGAGGCACGCATCGCGGCCCGGCTCGCCGGTGAGCGACGCGGCCGGGCGACCCTCGTGGTCACCGCGTCCCCGCTCGTGCTGGACCACGTGGACGAGGTGCAGCTCCTGGTGGACGGCCGCGTGGTCGCCACCGGCACGCACGCCGAGCTGCTGGCCCGGCGGGACGCGCACGGCGCGGCCTACCGGCGGGTGGTGGAGCGCAACCTGGACGACGAGACGCCCCCGCAGGGCGTGCCCGCGGTCGTCCGTCCTGTCGACGTCACGCGCGACGACCCGATCGCCGACGAGGCGTTCGACGAGCTGCTCGACGGCCAGCCGGCCGGAGGCACCGACACCCGAGGAGGTCGACCGTGAAGCTCCCCATCGCCGACGCGGCGACGGTCCGCGCGTACGCGGCGCACCTCCTGCGCGCCCACCGCCGGCCGCTGACCGCGATCGCGGTGCTGCACACGTGCGCCGCAGTCCTCGGCCTGGCGGGACCCTGGCTGCTCGGACGGCTCGTGGACGCAGTCGCCGACGGCACGACGACCGGCTACGTCAACGCGCTCGTCGCGCTCGGCGCGGCCGCCGTGCTGGGCCAGAGCGTCCTGACGCGGTTCGCGCAACGCAGCTCGATGCTCTTCGGCGAGATGGTCTTCGCGGACCTGCGCGAGGAGTTCATCGAGACCGTGACCTCGTTGCCGTTGTCGACGGTCGAGCGCGCCGGCACGGGTGACCTGGTGGCCCGCACGACGAACGACGTCAACAAGCTGCAGAACGCGGTGCGGTTCGGCGTGCCGCGCGTGATCGTCGCGGTCGTCACGATCGTGCTGACGGTCGTGGCGTGCGTCGTGCTGTCCCCGCTCGTCGCGATCGCGATGTTCGTCGGGGTGCCCGTGATGCTCGTCGTGGTGCGCTGGTACCTGCGCCACGCGACGGCCGCGTACCTGCGTGAGTCCGCGGCGTACGCGACGCTCAACGGCACGATCACGGAGACGGTCGAGGGCGCTCGCACGGTCGACGCGCTGCGGCTCGGCCCGCGGCGCGAGGCCCGCGTCGAGGCTGACCTGCGCGAGGCGTTCGCGGCCGAGCGCGCCACCCTGAACCTGCGGACCGGCCTGTTCCCGGGCGTGGACTTCGCGTTCACGGCCGCGCCCGTGGCCGTGCTGCTGTGGGGCGGATGGCTCGTCTCCCAGGGCCAGGTCTCCCTGGGTGTCGTCGCCTCGATCGTGCTGTACACCTACCAGGTGTCCGGCCCCGTGTGGGACCTGATCTTCTGGGTCGACGAGATCCAGGTCGCGGCGACGTCGCTCGCGCGCATCGTCGGCATCCGGCTCGTCGAGCCGGACCGCGAGCCGCGTGAGGGCACCCCGGTCGACGAGGACGTGACCGCTCGGGGTCTGCGCTACGCGTACCGCGAGGGCCACGACGTGCTGCACGGCATCGACCTGGACCTGCGCTCGGGCGAGCGGCTGGCCGTGGTCGGCCCGTCCGGCGCGGGCAAGTCGACCCTCGGTCGCATGCTCGCCGGCATCCACCCGCCCACGGGTGGCACGGTGAGCGTGGGCAGAGTGCCGCTCGTGGACCTCCCGCTCGAGGAGCTGCGCACCCACGTCGCGCTGGTCACCCAGGAGCACCACGTCTTCGTCGGCACGGTCGCGGACAACCTGCGGCTCGCCGACCCGGACGCCTCGCAGGAGGCGCTGCGGCGCTCGCTCGAGGCGGTCGACGCCTGGGGCTGGGTCGCGGCGCTGCCGGACGGGCTGGCCACCGAGATCGGCTCGGGCGGCGCGCCGCTGTCACCCGCGCAGGCCCAGCAGATCGCGCTGGCCCGGTTGGTGCTGCTCGACCCGCACACGCTCGTCCTCGACGAGGCGACCTCGCTGCTCGACCCGCGGGCCGCGCGTCACCTGGAGCGCTCCCTGAACGGCGTGCTCGCGGGGCGGACGGTCGTGGCGATCGCGCACCGCCTGCACACGGCCCACGACGCGGACCGCGTCGCGGTCGTCGACGGCGGCCGCATCACCGAGATCGGTCCGCACGACGAGCTGGTCGCGGCCGGCGGCGACTACGCGGCGCTGTGGAGGTCGTGGCAGCACGAGTGACGACGGCGGGAGGACGCCCGTGGGTGCCGTCCGACGCCGCCACTCATGCCGGCCGACTGGTCCCGAGCTCGCCCGGCCCGCCCGACTCGCCCGGCCCGGCCGGCGATGTTCGCTCAGAGCGAACGGTGTCGGTGGGCCGGGTCATGGTCAGCCGACGTAACGGGCTTCGATCTCGGCGAAGAATGCGCGTGACAGCCGCACGAAGTCGTCGTACCGCACGACGATGTCCTCCCCCGGCCGGATGCGCAGCACGCTGCGCGCCGGGTCGAGCGCGATGCTCGGGTCCTCCAGCAGCCGCCCCCCGTTCTCCATGAGCGAGCGGGTCAGCAGTCGCACCTCGTTCAGCGCGTTCCCGTCCTTGCCCTCCTTGGCCCGCAACCGGTGGACGAACCGCATCTCGAGCGCGAGCAGGAGCGCCGCGAAGTAGCTGCCTTCGAGGTCGTCGAGAGCCGTGTCGTCGACGTCGCTGTCGGAGCGGGCCACGTCGAACGCCGTGATCTCGGCCTCGACCTGACCGCGACAGTCCGCGATGTAGTCGGCGTCGTACGTCCCCTGCGCGAGCATCGAGCCCTCCTGTCGATGTGCCTGCGTCGGACCGCCCGACGTCCCCGGGTGCATCGTCGCACCAAGTGCCGGCTCTGCACGACGGCCGACGTCAGGCCACGGTCTGCGGTACCGCGGGACGTCCACGCGCCTCGTCGCGCACCATGCGCAGCCACAGGGCCGCGGCGAAGCCCCCGAAGATCCACCACTGCGCCGCGTACGCCAGGTTCCGGACGTTCAGGCCGGAGCCGGCCTTGCGCGGCGGGTCCAGCACGGCGATCGCCGAGTCCTGCCCGGGCTCGGAGCTCGTCAGCACGAGATATCCCGAGTAGATCGGCCCGCCCCACAGCCCCACGAGCTCGGCCGACGAGATCGCCTCGACCTGCCCGTCGGCGGCGCCGTCGCCCGCCTGCTCGGACACCTGCAGGTACCCGGTGACCTCGACCGGACCGGCGGGAGGCTCGTCGACGTCGTCGGGTGCGGCCACCCACCCGCGCACGACGGGCAGCACGGCGCCCGCCGCCTGCTCCCCCTGCACGCCCCCGGCATCGCTCACGCGCAGCGGCGTCAGCACGAGGAACCCGCGCTCGCCGTCGTGCACGCGCTCCGGCACGAGGAGCTGGCCCTGCGGCTCGTACGAGCCGGTGACCACGACCTTGCGCGCGACGAGCTCGCCGCGGAACGACGTCTGCGGCGCGAGCTCCTCGCCGAGGGGGACGGGAGCTGCGGCCTGCTGCTGCGCCTCGTACTCGGCCTGCGCGCGGTGCCCACGCACCTCCGCGCGGTCGAGCTGCCAGGCCCCGAGCAGCCCGCACACGGTGGCGGCGGCCGCCAGGAGGACGAGCATGACGAGCATGCGGGGGCGGACGGCGGCGCGCAGCATGGTCGTCGGCTCGTGCACCTCGCGGACGGCCCAGGCGCCCGCAGACCCCGGCGCCGACTCGTCCGGGGTGGTCACGGATGCTCGCTCGGGCACGCGACCACGGTACTCGTGGACGCTGAGACGACGTGGCGTCACGAACGTCACACGCCGCCGCGCCGAGTGCCCCGCCATCCAGGCGCGAGGCGCGTGACCTGCGAAGATCTCGCTCAGCAGGACACGAGCACGTGCGGTTGTATGGAACGAGGCGCAGGGGCCCTGGGTAGGACGTCCCACGGCCTGCGATGCTCACAGGGTTGGCTGGAACCGGCTCGAACCACCCGCGGCCCGGCCGCGGGACGACACGGGGAGCGATGGATGAGCGCGACGGCTTGGCAGACAGGCACCGACACGGCGATAGACGACGCGACCCTGGACCGGATCGACCGGTGGTGGCGCGCGGCGAACTACCTGTCGGTGGGCCAGATCTACCTGCTCGACAACCCGCTGCTGCGCGAGCCGCTCTCACGCGACGACGTCAAGCCCAGGCTGCTCGGGCACTGGGGCACGACGCCCGGGCTGAACTTCCTGTACGCGCACCTCAACCGCGCGATCGCGCAGCGCAACCAGTCGACGATCTACGTCACCGGCCCCGGCCACGGCGGCCCCGGCCTCGTCGCGAGCGCGTACCTCGACGGCACCTACTCCGAGGTCTACTCGGACATCACCGAGGACGAGGAGGGCATGCGCCGGCTGTTCCGGCAGTTCTCGTTCCCCGGCGGCATCCCGTCGCACGTCGCGCCCGAGACCCCCGGCTCGATCCACGAGGGCGGCGAGCTCGGCTACGCGCTCTCGCACGCCTACGGCGCCGCGTTCGACAACCCGCACCTGCTGGTGGCCGCCGTCGTCGGCGACGGCGAGGCCGAGACCGGACCGCTGGCGACCAGCTGGCACTCCAACAAGTTCGTCAACCCCGCGCAGGACGGCGTCGTCCTGCCGATCCTGCACCTCAACGGCTACAAGATCGCCAACCCCACGGTGCTCGACCGGATCAGCGACGACGAGCTGCACGCGCTGATGGTCGGTTACGGCCACAAGCCCTTCGTGTTCGAGGGCGGTTACGACGACGAGCCGGTCCTCGAGGTGCACCGGCGGTTCGCGACCCTGCTCGACGAGGTGCTCGACGAGATCGCCGCGATCAAGGAGCGCGCCGCCCACGGGGACCTGAGCCGGCCCGCGTGGCCGATGATCGTGTTCCGCACGCCGAAGGGCTGGACGGGCCCCGACTACATCGACGGCAAGAAGACCACCGGGTCGTGGCGCGCGCACCAGGTGCCGCTGGCCAACGCGCGCGACACCGCCGAGCACCTGCACGTCCTCGAGGACTGGCTCAAGTCCTACCGCGCGCACGAGCTGTTCGACGCGACCGGTGCGCTCGACCCGGACATCCGTGCGCTGGCCCCCGCCGGGGACCTGCGCATGAGCGCCAACCCGCACGCGAACGGCGGCATCCTGCTGCACGACCTGCGGCTGCCCGACTTCCGCACGTTCGCGGTGGACGTGCCCACGCCCGGCGGCTCGATCTCCGAGGCACCCCGCGTGCTCGGCGAGTACCTGACCGAGGTGATCCGCCGGAACCCCGACAACTTCCGGATCTTCGGGCCCGACGAGACCGCCTCCAACCGCCTGCAGGCCGTCTACGGCGTCACGGACAAGCAGTGGAACGCCGGGTACCTCAGCGACGAGGTGGACGAGCACCTCGCCCGCGCCGGGCGGGTCATGGAGATGCTGTCCGAGCACCAGTGCCAGGGCTGGCTCGAGGGCTACCTGCTCACCGGCCGGCACGGCCTGTTCACGAGCTACGAGGCCTTCATCCACATCGTCGACTCGATGTTCAACCAGCACGCGAAGTGGCTCAAGGTCACGAACGACATCCCGTGGCGCCGGCCGATCGCCAGCCTGAACTACCTGCTGTCGAGCCACGTGTGGCGCCAGGACCACAACGGCTTCAGCCACCAGGACCCGGGCTTCATCGACCACGTGGTGAACAAGAAGGCCGAGGTCGTGCGGGTCTACCTGCCGCCGGACGCCAACACGCTGCTGAGCACGTACGACCACTGCCTGCGCAGCCGTCAGTACGTCAACGTCGTCGTGTCCGGCAAGCAGCCCGCGCCGAACTTCCTGACGATGGAGCAGGCCATCGCGCACTGCACCCGCGGGCTCGGCATCTGGGACTGGGCGGGGTCGGAGGCTCCCGACGAGGAGCCGGACGTCGTGCTGGCGGCGGCTGGTGACGTGCCGACGCTCGAGGTCCTCGCGGCCGCCGACATCCTGCGCCGCGAGCTGCCGCAGCTGAAGGTGCGTGTGGTCAACGTCGTCGACCTCATGCGGCTGCAGGACGCGCGCGAGCACCCCCACGGCCTGACGGACCGGGAGTTCGACACGATCTTCACGGCGGACCGCCCGATCGTCTTCGCCTACCACGGCTACCCGTGGCTCATCCACCGCCTCACCTACCGCCGCAACGGGCACGCGAACCTGCACGTGCGCGGCTACAAGGAGGAGGGCACCACCACCACGCCGTTCGACATGGTGATGCTCAACGACCTCGACCGGTTCCACCTCGTGATCGACGTGATCGACCACGTGCACTGGCTGCGCGCGTCGCAGGCAGGCCTGCGTCAGCGCATGGTCGACGCGCGCCTGGAGGCCCGTCAGTACACGCGCGAGCACGGCGAGGACCTGCCGTCGGTGCGGGACTGGGTCTGGCCGGACGCGCAGGACCTGGCGAGCAGCGAGCAGGTCGACGCCACGGTCTTCACCGGTGGTGACAACGAGTAGGACCGCACACCTGACCCACCAGCACCAACAGCAGGACTGGAGTACGCCCACCGTGGCACGCAGCATCTATGTCGCCTCCCCTGAGGGGGACACCGGGAAGTCGACGGTCGCCCTCGGGCTCGTCGACCTCCTCGCCCGCACCGTCCAGCGCGTCGGGGTCTTCCGCCCCGTGGCGCGCTCGACCGAGACCCGTGACTACGTGCTCGAGCTGCTGCTCGAGCACGACGGCGTCGACCTGTCGTACGACGAGTGCATCGGCACGACCTACGAGAAGGTGCACGACGACCCGGAGGAGGCGCTGTCGCAGATCGTGGCGCGCTTCCACGCCGTCGAGCGCCGGTGCGACGCGGTCGTCATCGTCGGGACCGACTACACGGACGTCACCTCGCCCACGGAGCTCGCGTTCAACGCGCGCATCGCGGCGAACCTCGGCGCGCCCGTGGTCCTCGTCGTCAACGGCGACAAGCGTCGGCCCGACGAGATCGAGCAGGTCGTCGAGGTCGCGATCAACGAGCTCGCGACCAACCACGCCCACGTCGCGGCGGTCGTGCCGAACCGGTGCGCCCAGCCCGCGCTCGACGTGGTGCGCCGCCTGGTGCAGAACTCGCTCGGCCGGCCGACCTGGACGCTGCCCGAGAGCCCGCTGCTGTCGGCGCCGACCATGGGCCAGCTCATGGAGGCGGTCGAGGGCACGCTGATCTCGGGCGACCCGGAGCTGCTGGGGCGCGAGGTGCTCGACATGCTGGTCGGCGCCATGGAGATCGAGCACCTGCTCGGTCGCCTGTCCGACGGCGCGGTGATCATGACGCCCGGCGACCGCTCGGACATCCTGCTGGGGCTGCTTCTCGCGCACCAGGCCGACGGCTTCCCGACGCTCGCGGGCATCATCCTCAACGGCGGCTTCCGCCCGTCCAAGACGATCTCGCGGCTGGTCGAGGGGCTCGGCAGCCGCCTGCCGCTGATCGCGACCGACTTCGGGACGTTCCGCACGGCCAGCACGGTCGCCTCGACCCGTGGTCGGCTGTCGGCGGACTCGCAGCGCAAGGTCGACACGGCGCTGTCGCTGTTCGAGCGCCACGTCGACGGCCCGGCGCTGCTCGCGGCTCTCGACGTGGCCAAGCCCGACGTGGTGACGCCGCTCATGTTCGAGTACACGCTGCTCGACCGGGCACGTGCCGACCGCCGCCGCATCGTGCTGCCGGAGGGCAACGACGACCGGATCCTGCGCGCGGCCTCCACGCTGCTGCAGCGCGGCGTGGCCGACCTGACGATCCTGGGCGACGAGAGCGCGATCCGGGCGCGCGCGGCCGAGCTGGGCCTCACGCTCGACGGGGCCGACGTGATCGACCCGCACGACCCGCAGTACGTCGACCGGTTCGCCGCCGAGTACGCCCGCATCCGGGCGCACAAGGGCATGACGATCGAGCGCGCGCGCGAGATCGTCCCGTCGGTCTCGTACTTCGGCACGATGATGGTCCACCTCGGCCTGGCCGACGGCATGGTCTCGGGCGCGGTGCACACGACGGCTCACACGATCAAGCCGAGCTTCGAGATCATCAAGACCGCGCCGGGCGTCTCGAACGTCTCCAGCGCGTTCCTCATGTGCCTCGAGGACCGCGTGCTGGTGTACGCCGACTGCGCGGTGATCCCCGACCCGACGGCCGAGCAGCTCGCGGACATCGCGATCTCGTCGGCGGAGACGGCCGTGCAGTTCGGCATCGAGCCGCGCATCGCGATGCTGTCGTACTCGACGGGGGCCTCCGGCACCGGTGCGGACGTGGACAAGGTGCGCGCCGCGACGGCACTCGTGCGCGAGCGCCGCCCCGACCTGTCGGTCGAGGGGCCCATCCAGTACGACGCGGCCGTGGACGCCTCCGTGGCGCAGACCAAGCTGCCCGAGTCCACCGTCGCGGGACGGGCCACCGTGTTCGTCTTCCCCGACCTCAACACCGGCAACAACACGTACAAGGCGGTCCAGCGGTCCGCAGGCGCCGTCGCGATCGGCCCCGTCCTGCAGGGCCTGCGCAAGCCCGTGAACGACCTGTCGCGCGGCGCACTCGTGCAGGACATCGTCAACACCGTCGCGATCACCGCGATCCAGGCGCAGGCCGAGCGGGCCGGCGAGGAGGACCAGGCATGAGCACCCCCACCACGAGCGTTCTCGTCGTCAACTCCGGGTCGTCGTCGATCAAGTACCAGCTCGTCGACCCCGTCGGTGGTGAGGCGATCGCCTCGGGCATCGTCGAGCGGATCGGCGAGGAGACGGGCACCCTCAAGCACGTCCACGGCGACTCGACGACCGTGCGCGAGCAGCCCGTGCCCGACCACGGCGAGGGCCTGCGTCTCGTGCTGGCTCTCTTCGAGGCGGTCGGGCCGGATCTCACGCAGGCGAACGTGATCGCGGTCGGCCACCGCGTGGTGCAGGGCGGTCCGATCTTCGACGGTCCTGTGCTGATCGACGCGACCGTCGAGCAGCAGATCGAGGACCTGGCCCCGCTCGCCCCGCTGCACAACCCGGCGAACCTCACCGGGATCCGCGTGGGGCGCGCGCTGCTGCCGGACGTGCCGCACGTCGCGGTGTTCGACACGGCGTTCTTCCACCACCTGCCCGCCGCGGCGGCGAACTACGCGATCGACCGGGACGTGGCCCAGCGCCACCAGGTGCGCCGCTACGGCGCGCACGGCACGTCGCACCAGTACGTCTCGCAGGAGGTCGCGGCCTTCCTCGGCCGGGACGTCGCGGCGACGAGCACGATCGTGCTGCACCTGGGCAACGGCGCGTCGGCCTCGGCGGTGAAGAACGGCCACGCGGTGGACACCTCGATGGGCCTGACCCCGCTCGAGGGTCTCGTCATGGGGACGCGCTCGGGGGACATCGACCCGGCCGTCACGTTCCACCTGATGCGCAACGCCGGCATGAGCGTCGACGAGGTCGACGACCTGCTCAACCGCCGGTCCGGGCTCAAGGGCATGACCGGCAAGAACGACCTGCGTGAGGTCCACCAGCTGATCGAGGAGGGCGACGAGGCCGCGAAGGTCGCGCTCGACGTGTACGCCCACCGGATCAAGAAGTACATCGGCAGCTACATGGCCGTGCTCGGCGGCGTGGACGTCGTCACGTTCACGGCGGGCGTGGGCGAGAACGACGACATCGTGCGTGCGCGCTCGCTCGAGGGGCTCGAGCGGCTGGGCATCGAGGTCGACCTCGAGCGCAACGCGGGACGCAAGAAGGAGCCGACGATCATCTCGACCGACTCCTCGCCGACGACGGTCGTCGTGTTCCCGACGAACGAGGAGCTCGAGATCGCGCGCCTCGCCGTCGACGTGGTCACGGGGCGCGACGACTGAGCGCCTGCCTCCGGACGACGGACGGGCCACCCCTGCGGGGGTGGCCCGTCCGTCGTCGTCGGGGAGGTCGTGAGGGCTGTGCGCCTCGTTCGCTCGGGGCGGGTGCCCCCGGCGTCGTGCGGCTCAGGGCAGCCGGGCCGCCTTCATGACGCGCAGGAGCTCGGTGTAGACCTGCGGCCACACGTCGGTGCCGAGGTCGAACAGCCGACGCAGCCCCATCGGCGGCAGGCCGAGGACGCCGTGCACGCCACGCTGGACGGCGATCGACTGCAGCCTCGTCGTCTCCCACAGCCCTTCGCGGCCGTGCCGGACGCCGATACCCGAGGAACCCCAGCCGCCCTGCGGCGCACCGAGCGAGCCCCACGTCGCGACGTAGCCCTCGTTGACGTTGACCGAGCCCGCGTGCACGCGCCGGGCGAGCGCGGCGCCGCGGCGCGTGTCAGCGGTCCAGATGCTCGCGTTGAGGCCGAACTCGGTGTCGTTCATCGCCGCGATCGCCTCGTCGTCGGACGCGACCGGGTACAGGGCGACGACGGGACCGAACGTCTCCTCACGGAACACGCGCGCGTGCGGCGGGACGTCGACCAGGACGGTCGGCTCGTAGAACCACGGGCCCAGGTCGCTGCGGTGCACGCCGCCGGCGAGCACGCGCGCGCCGAGGCCGATGGCGTCCTCGACGTGCTCGACCACGGTCGCGAGCTGGGCCGCGGACGTGAGCGAGCCGACGTCGTGGCGGTAGTCGAGCCCCGCGCCGAGGCGCAGCTCACGCGTGCGGTGGGCGAGCTCGGTGGCGAACTCGTCGAACACGTCGCGGTGCACGTAGATCCGCTCGATGCTCACGCAGACCTGACCCGCGCCGACGAAGCACGCGCGCACGGCGCCCTCGGCGGCGACGTCGACGTCCACGTCGTCCGCGACGTACATCGCGTTCTTGCCACCGAGCTCGAGAGTGGCGGGCACCAGGTGCTCGCCCGCGTTCGCCGCCACGACGCGGCCCGTGCGGGTCGAGCCCGTGAAGCTGACGTGGTCGCAGTGCTCGACGACCGCCGCGCCGATCGTCGGCCCGTCCCCCACGACCACCTGCAGCAGGCCGGCCGGCAGGCCGGCGTCCTCGAGCAGCTCGGCGGCCCACAGCGCGGTGAGCGAGGTCTGCGGGTCGGGCCGCAGCAGCACGGCGTTGCCCGCGACGAGGGCCGGCAGGACGTCGCCGAGCGTGAGCGTCAGCGGGAAGTTCCAGGGCGCGATGATCCCGACGACCCCGACGGGGTGCCGCAGCACCCGCGTGCTCGTGAGCCCGGGCACCGTGCCGAGCACCCGGCGGCCGGCGAGGTAGCGCCGCGCACGGGCCGCGTAGTGGCGCGCGACGAGCGCGATGTCCGCGACCTCCTCGAACGCCGAGACCCGCGCCTTGCCGGTCTCGAGCTGGATGAGGTCGAGCACGTCGCTCTGGCGCTCGAGCACGAGGTCGTGCACCTGGGAGAGCACCGCGGCGCGCTCTCGGACGCTGCGCGCGGCCCACAGCCGCTGGGCCGCGCGCGCGGTGCGAGCGGCGCGTGCGACGTCGTCGGGCGTGGACAGCGGGACCGCGGCGATGGGGGCGCCCGTGAAGGGCGCGTGCGAGGTGTGCGTGCTGGCGCCCGGCGAGGCCACCACCCGGCGCACCAGGGTGGCGACGTCCTCAGGCTCGAGCACGTACGTGGCGAGCGGGTCGATCTCGGGGTCGAACAGCTCGGCGGCGGGCTGGCGCTCGTGCTGGCCGTCGTGGTCCTGGGACATGCTCGCCAGCGTACGCGCGGGCGCCGACGGCACCCGCGGGCACGCCGCGCCCGGCCCGTGGCACGACGGCGCCCCGGACGGGCGTCGGCTGCCCAGCGGCGGGTGTGACGTGCGCGACGTTGGCGAACTCGGCCGGCGGGAATAAGGTGAGGCTGCCCTAAGACACAGACCCGTCCGTCGCCGATCGACCGACAGGCCCTGCGGGCCGATGACACGAGCAGCTCCCACCGTGAGGATCCTCATGCGCTCCGCTCCTTCGCGCGCCCGCCGGCGCGCCCTGCGTCCCTTGCAGCTCGCGGCGCTCGCCGCCGCCACCGCGCTCACGCTCGCCGCGTGCGCGTCGGACGAGCCTGGCGGGAGCTCCGCGACCGGCGGCTCGTCGGCGAGCCCGAGCAGCCCGTCGGCGGAGGTCTTCCCGGTCACGATCCCGAACACGTTCGGCTCGACGACGATCGAGTCGAAGCCCGAGCGGGTCGCGACCGTCAACTGGGGCAACCACGACGTCCCCGTCGCGCTCGGCGTCGTGCCGGTCGGCATGGCGAAGGCGTCGTACGGCGACGACGACACCGACGGCGTGCTCCCGTGGACGTTCGACGCCCTCGAGGCCATCGGCGGGACGGGCGAGAACCTGCCCGTGCTGTTCGACGAGACCGCCGGCATCGCGTTCGAGTCGGTCGCCAACACCGAGCCCGACGTGATCCTCGCGGCCTACTCGGGCCTGTCCGAGGAGGACTGGACGACGCTGCAGGGCATCGCGCCGACCGTCTCCTACCCGAAGGCGGCCTGGGGCACGAACTGGCGCGACATGGCGCTCATCGACGGACAGGCTCTCGGTCTCGCCGACGAGGCGCAGGCGCTGATCGACGAGATCGAGGCCACGATCGCCGAGGGCCTCGCCGCGCGCCCCGACATCGAGGGCAAGACCTTCGCGTACGGCTGGATCGACCCGGCGAACACCAGCAAGATCTCGCTGTACACACCGCTCGACGCGCGCGTGCAGCTCGTCAACGACCTCGGGATGAAGGACGCACCGTCGGTCGTCGAGCTCGCGGGCACGACCGACCAGTTCTTCGTCGACCTGTCGGCCGAGCAGGCCGACGCCCTGTCGGACGTCGACGTCCTGGTGGTCTACGGCGACGACAGCACGCTGGCGGCGCTGCAGGCCGACCCGCTCCTGAGCAAGATCCCGGCCGTGGCGCGCGGCTCGGTCGCGGTCGTCCCGGACGCCACCCCGCTCGCCGCGGCCACGTCCGGCCCGACCGTCCTGTCGGTGCCGTGGGCGCTCGACGACTACCTCGACCTGTTCCAGGCGGCAGCCGAGAAGGTCGGATGACCCTCGCGCCGGCGGCAGCGACCCCGACCGTCCCGGCCGGGGGCGGGCCGGGGTCGCTGCGCCGTCGGCGCACGACGGGCCTGGTCGTCTGCGTCCTGGCCGTCGCCGTCGCGGTCGTCTGCTCGCTCGCGTTCGGCTCGCGCGTCGTCGGCTGGTCCGACGTCGTCGCGGGCGTGCTGCACCCCGACACCGACGACATCGCGCAGGCGGCCGTGCAGTCGCGCGTCCCGCGCACGGTGCTCGGGCTGCTCGTCGGCGCAGCCCTCGGGCTCGCCGGGACCGTCATGCAGGGGCTCACCCGCAACCCCCTCGCCGACCCCGGACTCCTGGGAGTGAGCTCGGGCGCCTCCCTGTTCGTGGTGCTCGGCATCGCGTGGTTCGGCATGTCGCAGCTCACGCAGTACATCTGGGTCGCGTTCCTGGGCGCCGCGCTCGCGTCGCTGCTCGTCTACGCGATCGGCTCGATGGGCCGCGAGGGCGCGACTCCCCTCAAGCTCGCGCTCGCCGGCGCGGCCACCAGCGCGGCCCTCGTCTCGATGGTGTCGATGGTGCTGCTCACGCGCACCGACGTGCTCGACACGTTCCGGTTCTGGCAGGTCGGGTCGTTGGGCCGCGCGTCGTTCACCGAGATCGGTCAGGTCGTGCCGTTCCTCGTCGTCGGTGCGGTGCTCGCCGTCGGCTGCGCCCGCGGCATGGACGCGATCGCGCTCGGCGACGAGGTCGCCACCGGGCTCGGCCAGCGACTCGGGCTCGTGCGCGCCGTCGGCGCCACCGCGACCGTCCTGCTGTGCGGTGCGGCGGTCGCGATCGCGGGCCCCATCGGCTTCATCGGGCTCGTCATGCCGCACCTCGCGCGCCGGTACACCGGCCCGAGCCACCGCTGGCTGCTGCCCTACTCGGCCGCGCTGGGTGCCGCGCTGCTGCTCGTCGCCGACGTCGTCGGGCGGGTCGTCGCGCGCCCGCAGGAGATCGAGGTCGGCATCGTCACCGCGCTCCTCGGGGCGCCCGTGTTCATCGCGATCATCCGCCGGCACAAGGTGCGTGACCTGTGAGCGCCGTGCTGGACCGCGCACCGGCGCCGGTCGGGATCGTCGCCGCCGGGCGCCGCGCCCGCACCAGGCGTCGCCACGTGGTGCTCGGCGTGCTCGCCGTGCTGCTGCTCGCGGCCGTCGTGGCGACGCTGTGCGTCGGTGAGCGCACGTACAGCCCGCTCACGGTGGTCCGGGTGCTGCTGGGTGAGCATGTCCCCGGCGCGAGCTTCACGATCGACACGCTGCGCACGCCGCGCATGCTCACCGGGCTGCTCGTCGGGATCGGGTTCGGCATGGGCGGCGTCGTCTTCCAGACGATGCTGCGCAACCCCCTGGCGAGCCCGGACATCATCGGGATCAGCGCGGGCTCGAGCGCCGCCGCGGTGCTCGGGATCACCGTGGTCGGACTGAGCGGACCGGCGCTGTCGGTCGTCGCCGTGGTCGCGGGCATCGCCGTCGCGGCGGCCATCTACGCGCTGTCGTGGCGTCGCGGTGTCCAGGGCGCCCGCCTGATCCTCGTCGGCATCGCGGTGGGCGCGATGCTCGACTCCGTCATCAGCTACGCCATGACGCGCGCGGGGGTGTACGACGCGAACGAGGCGCTGCGCTGGCTCACCGGCAGCCTGAACTCGGCGTTCTGGCCCGGCGTGGGGCCGCTCGCGCTCGCGATGGCCGTGCTCGTCCCCACGACGCTCGTGCTCGCGCGCCGTCTCGACGCCCTGCAGCTCGGCGACGACACCGCGTCCGCGCTCGGCGTGCGGCCCGACCGCGCCCGCCTGTCGCTCCTCGTCGTCGCCGTCGCGCTCGTGGCCGTGGCGACCGCGGCAGCCGGCCCCGTCGCGTTCGTCGCGTTCCTGTCGGGCCCCATCGCCCACCGGCTGGTCCGCGGCACGGGCTCGCTGCTCGTCCCTGCCGCGCTCGTGGGGGCGCTGCTCGTCCTGCTCGGGGACTTCGCCGGTCAGCACCTGCTCGGCTCGCGGTTCCCGGTCGGCGTCGTGACCGGCGTCCTGGGTGCGCCGTACCTGCTCTGGCTCCTGGCCAGGACCAACCGTTCGGGAGGAAGCCTGTGAACGACCCGTCGCGCAGCGCGGTGCACACGCTCGCCGTCGAGGCCGCCACGATCGGCTATGACGACCGCGTCGTCGTGCACGACATGACGCTGCAGATCCCGTCCGGTCGCATCACGACCATCGTCGGCGCGAACGCGTGCGGCAAGTCCACGCTCCTGCGCGCCATGGCCCGCCTCCTGCGCGTCAAGGCCGGTCGCGTGCTGCTCGACGGCAGGCCGATCGACGCGATCGCCTCGCGCGAGGTCGCGACCGTGCTCGGCCTGCTCCCCCAGACGCCCGTCAGCCCCGAGGGCATCGCGGTGGCGGACCTCGTCGGGCGCGGCCGGTACCCGCACCAGGGCTGGTTCCGGCGCTGGACGGCGCAGGACGAGGCCGCGGTGCAGGCCGCACTGGTCGCCACCGACATCCTCGACCTCGCGGACCGGCCCGTCGACGAGCTGTCCGGGGGCCAGCGTCAGCGCGTGTGGATCGCGATGGCTCTCGCGCAGGAGACGGACGTGCTCCTGCTCGACGAGCCCACGACGTTCCTCGACCTCGCGCACCAGGTCGAGGTGCTCGACCTGCTGACCGACCTGAACCGGTCGCGCGGCACGACGATCGTCATGGTCCTGCACGACCTCAACCTCGCCGCGCGGTACACCGACCACCTCGTCGCGCTGCGCGACGGTCAGCTCGTCGCGCAGGGCGCGCCCGCGGACGTGGTGACGCCCGAGCTCGTCGCCGCGGTGTTCGACCTGACCGCCCAGGTCATCGACGACCCCGTCTCGGGTGCACCGCTCGTCGTCCCCGTGGGGCGTCACCACGCGAGCGGCGGGGCGCCGCGGCGGCTGCGTGAGCTGGCGCGCTGACCAGGGCGTTCACCGGTTCGGACGAAAGTCGCCGGAGCACGGTCCGCGGCGTGGGATGCTGCGCGGGAACGCGACGCGCAAGGAGGAGACCGTGGGATACCCGATGGACGTGCTGAGCGACGACGAGGTCGTCGTGGTGCACCGGCACCCGCACATCAAGGCGCTCATCGGGCCAGGTCTGGCCCTGCTCGTCGTCACCGCTCTGGCCGCGTGGGCGCTGCTGTGGTCGACGGGTGACTCGGTGTCCGACACGACCGCGACGGTCGTCGGCATCGCGACCGGGGCCGTGTGGCTCGCGGTGCTCACCTGGTTCCTCGTGCGCTTCGTCAGCTGGCGCACCACGCACTTCGTCATCACCGACCGGCGCGTGATGTTCCGGCAGGGCGTCATCACGCGCTCGGGCATCGACATCCCCGTGCTGCGCATCAACAGCGTCCAGTTCCGCCACGGCCTCATCGACCGGATCCTGCGGACCGGGACGCTGATCATCGAGTCGGCGTCGGACGACCCGCTGGAGTTCGACGACATCCCGCGCGTGGAGAAGGTGCACGCCCTGCTGTACGCACGCCTCGACGACCGTCTCGACGACGACGACGACCAGGCGCGCGCCTCGCGCTGAGGCGCGCGCGGGTCAGCGCGGCTGGTACGGCGAGAGCACGACCTCGACGCGCTGGAACTCCTTGAGGTCGGAGTAGCCCGTCGTGGCCATCGCCCGACGCAGCGCACCGATGACGTTCAGGGTGCCGTCGGCGGTGCGGCCGGGACCGAACAGGATCTGCTCGAGCGTGCCCGACGTGCCGACCTCGACCCGCTCGCCGCGCGGCAGGTGCGAGTGGTGCGCCTCGGGGCCCCAGTGGAAGCCCTGGCCCGGTGCCTCCTGGGCCCGGGCGAGCGCGGCGCCCAGCATGACGGCGTCGGCGCCGCACGCGATCGCCTTGACGAGGTCGCCCGAGCGGCCGACACCGCCGTCGGCGATGACGTGCACGTACCGGCCGCCCGACTCGTCCAGGTAGTCGCGGCGCGCGGCGGCGACGTCCGCGACGGCCGTCGCCATCGGTGCGTGGATGCCGAGCGAGACGCGCGTCGTGTGCGCCGCTCCCCCGCCGAAGCCGACGAGCACACCCGCGGCACCCGTGCGCATGAGGTGCAGCGCCGCGGTGTACGTGGAGGCCCCTCCCACGATGACGGGGACGTCCAGCTCATAGATGAAGCGCTTGAGGTTGAGCGGCTCGGCGTTGCCCGAGACGTGCTCGGCCGAGACGGTGGTCCCGCGGATGACGAACAGGTCGACGCCTGCGTCGACCACCGTGCGCCAGTGCTCCTGCGTGCGCTGCGGTGACAGCGCACCCGCGACCGTGACCCCCGCGGCGCGGATCTCCTTGAGCCGTGCGGTGATGAGCTCGGGCTGGATGGGCGCGGAGTAGATCTCCTGCATCCGCGCGGTCGCCCGGGCGGGGTCGAGCGCGGCGATCTCGGCGAGGTAGGGCGTGGGGTCCTCGTAGCGCGTCCACAGACCCTCGAGGTCCAGCACGCCCAGGCCGCCCAGGTGCCCCAGCGCGACCGCCGTCGCGGGGCTCATCACCGAGTCCATCGGAGCGGCCACGACGGGCAGGTCGAAGTGGTAGGCGTCGATCTGCCAGCCGACGGACACGTCCTGCGGGTCACGCGTGCGTCGCGAGGGAACCACCGCGATGTCGTCGAAGGAGTAGGCGCGCCTTCCGCGCTTGCCGCGGCCGATCTCGATCTCGTTGCTCACGCCACGAGACTACCGGCGCGGCGGGGCCCCTCGAGCGCGCCGATCCACCTCGCCACGGTGTGGGTGCGCGGGAGCTGTGGGTGCGCGGTGGGATGCTGCGCCGATGGACGGCACGACGAGACGGGACACGACGACCTGGGGGCGGGTCACCCTGCTGGGGTTCGACACGGAGACGACCGGCGTGGACGTCCGCCGGGACCGGGTGGTGAGTGCGGCTCTCGTGCGACGCGACGCCACCGGGAGCCACGTGCGCACGTGGCTGATCGACCCGGGCGTCGAGATCCCGGCGGCGGCGGGCTCGATCCACGGGCTGACGACCGAGTACGTCCGTGCGCACGGCGCACCCGCCGGGCCCGCGCTCGACGAGATCGCCGACGAGATCGTGGCCGTCCTGCGGGCGGGCGGCGCGCTCGTCGCCTACAACGCCGACTTCGACCTCGACGTGCTCGGCGCCGAGCTCGAGCGTCACGGTCTGCCCTCCCTCGCCGAGCGGCTCGGCGGGCCCGTGCGGCCGGTGCTCGACCCGATGGTGCTCGACCGCATGGCCGACCCGGCCCGCGAGGGCGGTCGCCGTCTCGTCGACCTGTGCGAGCACCACGACGTGATCACCGGCCTCCTGCACACCGCCGACGCGGACGCGCTCGCGACCCTCGACGTCCTCGAGCGCGTGGTCGCCGCGTCGCCCGCGCTCGCCGCCGCCGACCCGCAGGAGCTGCACGACCGGCAGGCCGTCGCGGTCGCCGCCTGGCGGGCCGCCTACCACGCCCGCAAGGCCGCGGAGGCGGCGCAAGCGGTCCTCGACGCCCTCATGGCTCTGCCCGCGGGTGCCGCCGCCGGTCCGGCAGCGTCCACGGACGGGCCTGCGGTCCTCCTGGCCCCCTGACCCACCGCGGCGACCGTCGCGGTCGGCGCAGGTCACCGCTCGGGCGCCCCACAGGTGAGCCGCCCGAGGGACCGGACCGGCGAGGCCGGGCACCGCCACGTTCGGCACCGCCAGGGTCGGCACCGCCAGGGTCGCCACCGCCAGGGTCAGCACCGTCAGGGTCGCCACCCGCAGGGTCGCCACCGCCAGGGTCAGCACCGGCAGGGTCGGCACCGGCAGGGTCAGCACCGGCAGGGTCAGCACCGCCAGGGTCGACACCGCGAGGGTCGCCGTCCGCGCCGACCCGACGCGAACGGCGACCCGTGCGGTGCCGACGTGAGCCTGCGCCGGTCACCTACCCGAGCACGCCACTGCCGGCGTGCTCGGAGAACCCGATCCGATGAACCCGAGCGTCGTCGTGCCCGAGGCCGCCAGCGCGCCGTTCCACGGCGCGTTGTCCGACGTCACGCGCGACCCGCTCACGCTCAAGGTGCCGCCCCACAGCTGGGAGATCGCCTGCCCGCCGGCGAGGTCCCACGTGACGGTCCAGCCGCTCAGCGCACGTGACCCGGCGGTCACCGTGATCTCGCCCTGGAAGCCGCCGGGCCAGGAGTTGACGGTCCGGTAGGCGGCCGTGCAGCCCCCGGTGGGCGGCGGCGCGGTCGGCGTCTGGGTGGGCTCCGCGGTCGGGGTCACGGTGGGCGTCGGCGTCGGCGTCGGTGTGGGCGTGACGGTCGGGGTCGGGGTGGGCGTCGCGGTCGGGGTCGTCGTCGTGGTCGACGTCAACGCCGTGAAGAACCGCCAGACCTCCCCGGGCACCCACGACTGGCTCTGCCCACGGTCCCGCGCAGCCCAGGCGTGCCCGCCGTCGAACGCGAGCCACACGACGGGATAGCCGGCACGGCACGAGTAGGCCGTCCGCGTGTGCGTCCCGCTTCCTGGTGCGGGTTCGGGCGCGTTCTGCGCGGTGCAGCCGTTGTTGCGCAGCGCGCGGTCTCGCAGCGACCTCCCCATCGAGATGGCCAGGACGTCGTCGCTCACGCCGTGCGACCCGAGGAACGCGATCGGCTGGGTGCCGCCGTCGCAGCCGCTGAGCTGCGCGCCGTTGAGGATCGCCACGCCCCGGAACACGTCCGCGCGCGCACAGGCGATCGCGTTGCTCATGCCTCCGCCGTAGCTGAACCCGAGCGCGAACCGCTGCGTCGTGTCCACGCACAGGGTGGACTCGATGCGCCGCAGGACGTCGTCGATGAAGGTCAGGTCACGGCCCCCGGAGTTGGGCCACGCGTTGTCGATGCCCTGCGGCGCGACGAAGATCGTGCTGTCGCCCGCGAGGGGCTTCAGGCCGTAGTAGTTCTCGTTCACCACGTCGTTGGCCGTGCCGTACCACCAGTGCAGTCCGACGACGAGCCGGTACGGCCGGTTGCGGTCGTAGCCGGACGGCACGTCCAGGCGGAACGTGCGGCTGACCCCGCCGCTCGTGATCGTGTGCTGGCCGGTGGACAGCGTCGGTGCCGTCCCGCAGCCGCTCGTCGTCGCCGCGCTCGCCGTCGTGGCGACCGTCAGGGTGCCGAGCAGCAGCGCGAGCGCTGCCACCAGCCCGGCGAGTGCTCGTCTCGTGGTTCCGTGTCCGTTGCGCACCGATGCTCCTTCCGTCGCGCACGCGCCACGCTGCAGCGTGCGGGGTGGTTGCCGCCCGGTGGACCGGATGAGCGCTCACATCGAGCCCAGCGGTCCCACGACGTCAAGGGGCAGGACGTTATCCACGCTCCGCTCACCGGCCCAGGGCTGAAACGTTGAAGCCGGACATGCCGACGGCGGCCGTCCCCTCGGGCAGGGGACGGCCGCCGTCTGCGGGATGTGGCGCCGGTCAGCGGCGCGAGGAGTAGTTCGGCGCCTCGACGGTCATCTGGATGTCGTGCGGGTGCGACTCCTTGAGCCCCGCCGCGGTGATCCGCACGAACTTCCCGCGCTGCTGCAGCTCGGGGATCGTGTGCGCGCCGACGTAGAACATCGACTGGTGCAGGCCGCCGACGAGCTGGTGCGCCACGGCCGCGAGCGGGCCGCGGTAGGGCACCTGGCCTTCGATCCCCTCGGGGACGATCTTCTCGTCGGACGCGACGTCCGCCTGGAAGTAGCGGTCCTTGGAGTACGAGATGCGACCGCGCGAGGCCATGGCCCCGAGCGAGCCCATGCCGCGGTAGTGCTTGTACTGCTTGCCGTTGACGAAGACGAGGTCGCCCGGCGACTCCTCGCAGCCGGCCAGCAACGAGCCGAGCATGACGGTGTCCGCGCCGGCGACGAGCGCCTTGGCGATGTCCCCCGAGTACTGCAGACCACCGTCGCCGATCACCGGCACGCCTGCGGGCTTGCAGGCCAGAGAGGCGTCGTAGATGGCGGTCACCTGCGGGACACCCACGCCGGCGACGACGCGCGTCGTGCAGATCGAGCCCGGCCCGACGCCCACCTTGACGGCGTCCACGCCCGCGTCGACGAGGGCCTGAGCGCCCTCGCGCGTCGCGACGTTGCCGCCGATGACCTGGACGTGACGGGTGGCCGGGTCCGACTTGAGCCGGCGGACCATGTCGAGCATGAGGCGCGCGTGGCCGTTGGCCGTGTCGACGACGAGCACGTCCGCACCCGCCTCGGCGAGCGCGGTCGCGCGCTCCCACGCGTCCCCGAAGAACCCGATCGCCGCACCGACCACGAGCCGACCCTCGTCGTCCTTGGTCGACAGCGGGTACTGCTCGGACTTCACGAAGTCCTTGACCGTGATGAGCCCGCGCAGGACGCCGGAGGCGTCGACGAGCGGCAGCTTCTCGATCTTGTGCTTGGCGAGCAGGGCCGCGGCGTCGTCGCGCTCGATGCCGACGGGAGCGGTCACGAGCGGCATGGGCGTCATCACCTCGCGCACGCGGCGCGTCGCGAACTCGCCGGGCGGGACGAACCGCAGGTCACGGTTGGTGATGATGCCCACCAGACGACGCTCGTCGTCGACCACCGGCAGCCCCGAGACGCGGTAGGTGCCGCACAGCTCGTCGAGCTCGGCCAGCGTCGCGTCGGGAGCGACCGTCACCGGGTCGGAGACCATGCCCGACTCGGAGCGCTTCACGCGGTCGACCTGATGGGCCTGGTCGGCGATCGACAGGTTCCGGTGCAGGATGCCCACGCCACCCTGACGCGCCATCGCGATCGCCATGCGCGACTCGGTCACCGTGTCCATCGCGGCGGACAGCAGCGGCACGCGCACACTGATCTCGCGCGTGAGCCGGGAGGTCGTGTCGACCTCGCTCGGGATGACGTCCGTCTCCCCGGGGAGCAGGAGGACGTCGTCGTAGGTCAGGCCGATCCGCGAGAAGGGGTCGGCCGGCGAGTCGGGTCCCGTCATCTGCTCAGGATACGTCCGGGCTGAGCCGGTCCGGGCGGTGCGTCCAGGCGCCGGACGGGCACGGACGAGAGGCCGACGAGGCCGCGGCCACCGGTACGGCCCCTTGAACCCTCCGCCCGAGGACGGGGCCGTCCGAGGTCAGCGGATCAGGCCGCCACGCAGCCCGATCGCCACCGCCTGGGCCCGGTCGTTCGCCCCGAGCTTGCGGAACAGGCGCCGTGCGTGGGTCTTGACGGTGTCCTCCGACAGGAAGAGCTCCGCGCCGATCTGCGCGTTCGACCGGCCGTTGCTCATCCCGACGAGGACCTCGATCTCGCGCTTGGTGAGCGCGACGGTGGGCCGCACCTGCTCCTCGCTGGCGGGGGTCTCCGCCACGGGGTCGACGGACGGCAGGGACGGGCGCGGGACGTCGACGACGGCACGCTGCCCGCCCGCCAGGACCGGGCTCGCCAGGACGTGCGCAGCGACCGCGGAGAGCTCGGCGCGGCCGACGTCGGGCGCGAGGAACCCACGGGCGCCCAGCGCGAGCGCGCGGTCGAGCGCGGCCGAGTCGTCGGGCTGGGCGAGCAGGACGACGGCCACGCCCGGCGCGACCGCGCGCAGCCGGCGGATCGCCTCACCCGCTCCGGGAGCCGGGATGTGCGCGTCGAGCAGGACCACCGTGGGCGGGACGCGACGCGCGTGGGCGAGCAGCTCGTCGACCGTGGCCGCCGCGCGCACCGGGCTCAGCGTCGGCACCCCGATCGACGTGACGACCAGTCGCTCGCGCACTGCGGTCGAGGCATGACAGACGACCACCCCTGCCATGACGTCCTCCTTCTACCGGTGTTCCCCTCGGGCCTTCGGTGTGCTATCGGCCGCTCGGAAGTGCGAGGTTAGCGGCTCCCGCCACCCCTCGGGCGCTCAGGCGCGCGCACTTCGTGCATCCCTGGCCATCTCTGGGCGAAATGGCACGGTCCGACACCGGCGCAAAACGCCCGCGCACCCCGGACGGCGCGGCGGCGCAGTTCACCCGTTCGGCGGACGCGCCACGACGGCCAGGACCTCGTGCAGGAGCCCACGAAACGTGCGCGAGCGCGTCACGGCCGGCCCCGTCGGGACGGCCGCCCGCCCGTCCGGCACCATGACGAACTGCGCGAGCTGCGGGTGCGCGCGGGCGATCTCGGCGACAGGGCCGAGGTCGGCGTCCGCGCGGCGCGACACCGTCACGACCGCTCCGGGCCGCGTCATGACGACGAGCTCGAGCGCGTGGTGCACGCTCGTCGGTCCGCCGACGGCGCGCGCGTCGACGCCCGCCGCCACGAGAGCGGCGGTCAGCGCGTGCACGAGCAACGGCCGCTCCTGACCGCCCGGGACGAGGACGAGCACGACGGCTGCCCCCCGCGGCGCGGCCGGCACCCACGAACGCAGGGCCTCGACGGCCGCCGCGCGCACCGTGAGTGCGGCGTCGGTGCCCGGCCGGTCCACGACCGTGCGCCGACCCAGCTCCCCCAGGGCCGGCTCCAGCAGCTCCGTCCACCAGTGCTCGAGCTCGGCCGTGCCGGCCCCCGCAGCGACCTCCACGATCGCACGGCACGCGGGCGCGTCGCCCCGCAGCGCCGCGTCGACCAGCGCCGTCGGCGTGCTGGGGCCGACGACCGCGCCGAGCGGCAGTGCGGCGTCCGCGCCCGAGGCGCCGCCAGAGACCGGGACCTCGGCGACGCTCGCGATCCGGGCGGCGTCGCCGGGAGCGACGCCGTCGAGCGTGAGGCGGCGCATGACGAGCAGGCGTTCGACGTCGGCGGCGGAGTACCGCCGGTGGGACCCGGCGGACCGCTCCGACGGCCCGAGGCCGTAGCGGCGGTCCCACGTGCGCAGCGTCGCGGGCGCGACGCCGAGGCGCGCCGCGACGGCGGCCACGGTCAGGGGCGCGGCATGTCGCACGGGTGCAGCGGCCGGACGATCGCCGTCGTGGTGCTCGGGCTCGACTGAGCCGTCCTCCGGCGACAAGGTCATGGCGCGATTGTGCCAGCCCGAGCGAGTCAGCATCGGGCACGGCCGCCCTCGACCGGTCACCTGATCGTGTCAAATCAGGACACAGCCGGACAGGTAATCGCGCCACCGACCAGTTCCGACCGAGTCTTGACCGGATTCTGGCGCGGTTGTAGCGTCTGGGCATGTCGTGAGGACGTAGGCACGACGGCCCTTGACAGACACCCACCTGACGCACCTGCCAGCAGCACATCCGCCCGTGAGGCACACACCTCCAGGCACCCGACGCAGTACCGCAGCCGTGATGGACCGATCGCCCGGATCCGCAGCCGGACGACCGACGAGGAGGACGAATGGCCGAGATCTCGCGCTTGCCCGGACCTGTGATGGACCTGTGGGAGTGGCAGTTCGAAGGCGCCTGCCGCGACGCAGACCAAGACCTGTTCTTCCACCCCGAAGGCGAGCGTGGATCGGCGCGCCGACGTCGCGCCGAGGCCGCCAAGGCCGTGTGCGCGACCTGCCCGGTGATCGAGCAGTGCCGCGAGCAGTCGCTCGCCGTGCGCGAGCCGTACGGCGTGTGGGGCGGCCTCTCGGAGGACGAGCGCGCCGCGCTGCTCGCCCAGCGGGGCCGCACGGTCGTCGCCCGCACGACAGCCTGATCCACCCACCCGGCGCACCGCAGGCGCCGCACAGCTCCGGACCCACCGGGGAACGACGAAGGCCCCCGTCCTGCAGGACGGGGGCCTTCGCGTCGTCCGGCCCGCGAGCGGGCCGGGACGCAGGATCACTTGACGACGACCGCCAGGACGTCACGAGCCGAGAGGATCAGGTACTCCTCGCCGGCGTACTTGACCTCGGTGCCGCCGTACTTCGAGTAGATGACCTTGTCACCCACAGCGACGTCGAGCGGGACGCGGTTGCCCTTGTCGTCGATCCGACCCGGGCCGATCGCGAGGACCTCGCCCTCCTGGGGCTTCTCCTTGGCGGAGTCCGGGATGACCAGACCCGAGGCCGTCGTCGTCTCCGCCTCCAGCGGCTTCACGACGATCCGGTCCTCGAGCGGCTTGATGGAGACCGACACTGCGGACCTCCCCTTCGCGTGTGTTGAGTGGTTCCGTGGGTCGCGCTCGGCCCACCGTCGTCGCGGGTGCCGGAGACCTGGCGCGTTGGCAGACTCGTAACCCGAGTGCCAGTTCCTCACTCTAGGAACCGCCTGGCACTCGGTCAAGGCGAGTGCTAACCCTCGGCCAGCTCGCCCCGCCCTCGGTGGGACCGGATGACGCCCCCGGTCCCCCGCGACGCCCTGCGGGTGCAAGGATCGCCGACATGGATGCCGACGGCCTCAGCCGGCTGCTCACCCCGGACGGGTGGGCGCTGCTGTCCGCCCTGCCCCCGTACGACGAGCGGCTGGCCATGCCGCTGGGCGAGCGCCTGCGCGCCGAGGGGCTGCACCCCTCGCTCGTCGCCGCGGCGCTCACGCAGTCGCGCCTGCGAGGCAAGGCGCACGCCAAGCTCGGCGACTTCGCGGAGGGCATGCTGTTCACCGCAGCCGGCCTCGAGCAGGCCACGCGCCTGGAGGTGGGAGCCCATCACGCTCGCCGCTACCGCGACGCCGGCGTGACCCACGTCGCGGACCTCACGTGCGGGATCGGGGCGGACGCGTTGGCGTTCGCGGGCGTCGGCCTGCGCGTCACCGCAGCCGAGCTCGACGAGATGACTGCGGCGATCGCCACCGTGAACCTGCGCCACTTCCCCGAGGTCGAGGTGCGGCACACCGACGGGCTCGCGCTGGACCTCGAGGGCGTCGACGGCGTCTACGCCGACCCGGCCCGCCGCACCGGGTCCGGCACTCGCCTGCACGACCCGTCGGCGTACGCACCGCCCCTGGACGCCGTCCTGGCGGTCCGCGAGCGCGTGCCCGCCCTGGGCCTCAAGCTCGGGCCCGGCATCGCGCACCGAGACCTGCCCGGCGACGCACGCGCGCAGTGGGTCTCGGTCGCCGGGGACGTCGTCGAGCTCGGGCTGTGGTTCGGCCCGCTCGCCCCTGAGGGGCCGGGGCGTTCGGCGCTGCTCCTGGCGGACGGGCACGCGCACGTGCTCGCGCCCGACGAGGTCGCCCACGCACACGTGGGCCCGGTCGGCGGCTACCTGTACGAGCCCGACGGGGCGGTGGTGCGCGCCGGGCTCGTCGGCGACGTCGCGCTCGAGGTGCGTGGCCGCCTCGTCGACCCCACGATCGCCTACGTGACGTCCGACGAGCTCGTGCCGACGCCGTTCGCGACCGCCTACCGCGTGCTCGACCAGATGCCGTTCGGCCTCAAGCGGCTGCGGACCTACCTGCGTGAGCACGGGGTCGGCCGGCTGACGATCAAGAAGCGCGGCACGGCCGTCGTACCCGAGCAGCTGCGCCGGCAGCTCGACCTGCGCGGGGAGGCGACGGGCACGATCGTCCTGACGCGCGTGGTCGGGCACCAGAGCGTGCTCGTCGTCGAACCCGTCGAGCCCGCAGCGGCGAGCACCCGGGACGGCTCCTGATGGCCGCGCCCGTCGCGCTGCCGTTCGCGCAGAGCGAGCGCTCGACCGTCGGCCTCGAGTGGGAGGTCGCGCTGGTCGACGCGGACTCGGGCGACCTGCGTCAGGCCGCGCAGGCGATCTTCGACATCGTCGGCACCGACCACCCGAACATCACCCAGGAGCTGCTGCGCAACACCGTCGAGATCTCCTCCGGCAAGTGCCGCACCGTGGGCGAGGCGGGCGCCGACCTCAAACGCGCACTCGACGAGGTCGCGGCGGCGGCAGCTCCGCTGCGCATCCAGCTCATGGGCGGTGGCACGCACCCGTTCGCGCAGTGGGCCACGCAGAAGGTCAGCGACAAGCAGCGCTACGCCACCCTCATCGACCGCACGCAGTGGTGGGGCCGGCAGATGCTCATCTACGGCGTGCACGTGCACGTCGGCATCGAGGACCGCGCCAAGGTGCTGCCGATCTCGCGCGCCATGCTCACGGTGTTCGCGCACATCCAGTCGTTGTCCGCCTCCTCGCCCTTCTGGGGCGGCAAGGACACGGGCTACGCGTCCAACCGTGCGCTGCTGTTCCAGCAGCTGCCGACCGCCGGGCTGCCGTACCAGTTCGACGAGTGGTCGCAGCTCGAGCAGTACGTGGGCGACATGCTGCACACCGGCGTCATCGACCAGTTCGACGAGGTGCGGTGGGACGTCCGGCCGGCGCCGCGGTTCGGCACGCTCGAGATGCGCATCGCGGACGGCGCGACGAACCTGCTCGAGCTCACGGCGATCGCCGCGCTCACGCACTGCTTCGTCGAGCACTTCTCGTCGCTGCTCGACGCGGGCGAGCCGCTTCCCACGATGCCCACCTGGTTCGTGCAGGAGAACAAGTGGCGCTCCGCGCGGTACGGCATGGACGCGATCGTCATCACGGACGCCGAGGGCGACGAGGAGCTCGTCACGGACTCGGTCGCACACTGGCTGACCGTGCTCGCCCCGGTCGCCGAGCGGCTCGGGTGCGCCGCCGAGCTCGACCAGGTGCGCGTCATCCTGCGTCGTGGCGCGTCCTACCAGCGTCAGCGCGCGGTAGCGCGGCGCAACGCGGGCGAGCTCGACGCGGTGGTCGCGTCGCTGGTCGCCGAGCTGGAGGCGGGCAGGCCGCTGTGACCCCGTGCGACGCCGCGACACCGCGAGCACTCACTCGCGCGGCGTCGGACGTGGTCAGTCCGCGGTGCGCTCCGCCGGCACCGGGTCCAGCCAGCGCCAGCTCGCGAGCACCCGCTCGGCCGCCGCGTGCAGCGGGGCGGGATCGGCGCCGCCGACGAGGCGCACCACGAAGGCCCATCCGTCGTGGTCCACGTGCAGGTCCATGACGCTCGTCGCGAGGGACGAGCCGACCGTGCGTCGCCACGTCGCGCCCGCGGCCGTCACGACCTGCTCGACGCCCGCACCGTCGTCGCAGGTGTCCCACGGGTCACGTGACGACGAGCGTGCCCGGTCCTCCGCGGCGGGCACGCTGCCCGGCGGCTGCGCGGGATCCAGCGCGCGCTCGACGGGCCCGAGCAGCTCGATGGTCAGTGCTCCTGCGTCCAGGTCCGCGGCGAGCAGCCGCGCGCCTGCGACGACGGAGTCCGCGTCCGGCACCTGGATGTGCAGGCCGGGGCGCCCGTCGGTCGGCTCCAGCGTCGCGACAGCCCCCGGACGCCGGCCCACCACCGCCTGCGAGCGCGGCCCGACCGCCGACGCGATGCACCAGAACGCGAACACCGCGGCAGGCACGACGAGCAGGAGGTCGAGGCTCATGCTCTCCTGATCGTCCAGGCCGCGCCGATGTGGAGGAAAGCACGGCGGGACCCGGCCCGGGCGCGGGGCCCCGAGACGCCGGGCGCCGGGCGAGGGAGGCTACGAGCCGGCCGCCTGCATCGCGTCCGCCACCGGGTCGCGCTCGTCGGCCTCCCGCAGCCCCGCCACGACGCCGGCACGGTCGGCCTCGGAGCGGTTCTGGCTGAGCTTCGCCTTGCCCTCGACCCGCTCGACGACGAGCTCGATCCCGACGATCGCGCGCAGCTGCTTGGTCACGAAGACCTCCGGCGCGTCCGTCACGGCCCACGGCTGAGCGCGGTGGGCCTCGTGCGCGTCGGTCAGCCGCGTCAGCAGGTCGCGCAGCCACGCCGGGTCGTCGTGCACCGTGACGCGGCCCGTCAGGTGCACCGCGGAGTAGTTCCACGTGGGCACGACCCGGCCGTGCTCCGCCTTGGAGGCGTACCAGGACGGCGAGACGTACGCCTGCGGTCCCGCGACGATCGCGAGGCCCGGTGTGCCCGGCTCGATCGACCGCCACTGCGGGTTCCCGCGCGCCATGTGCGCGACGAGCCGGTCGTCGTGCCACAGCACGGGCAGGAGCGTCGCGAGCGGGAAGCCGTCCGGCCCGACCGTCACGAGCTCGGCCGAGCCGACCTCACGCACCAGCGCACGCGCGTCGTCGTCGGTGATCGCGTTGAACACGGGGACGTACATGCGGCGAGACTAGACGGCGCTGTCGCCGTGTTCTCCGGCGTGACGATCAGGGGGCTGCTGCTCGGCTTCTACGGGACGGTCGTGCACGACGACGACGAGCCGTACGGGGTCGCGGCGCGCCGGGCGGCGACCGCGCACCAAACGTGGACGGTCCCCGACCTTCGGCCTCTGCGCGACCTGGTCCGCGCGCAGACCTGAAGGAGCCCGTCCGCGACCGACGGCACAGCGTGGACCGACGGCACCGCGTGGACCGACGTCACCGCCACGACGGACGGCAAGGTGGGGCCTCACGACGCGGGCAGGTCAGCCCTCAGGTCGGGGGCACGACGCGACGGCCGGGAGCCAGCGGCGGCACAGAGTCGAACGGGACCGGCCGCTCGACCGGTTCCGTCCGGTGCACCGGCGCGGGCGGCTCCATCCGGAACGTCGGCGGCGGGACCACGGGCTCCGGGCCGGATGGCGCAGGCGGCTGCAGGCCGGGCG
>JAEYUL010000211.1 GCA_023432565.1 Actinomycetes bacterium
GGACCTCGCCGAGCGGTACGGCACCGACCCGTCGCCGGTGGTCGCCCACGCGCACCTCGCGCTGCTGCGCGGCGAGCTGGGCGCGGCGGGCGAGCACGTCGCGCCGGCCACGGCCACCCACCCGCGCACGTCGTCGGCGCCCACCTCGGCGCCCTCCCCTGCCCCGACCTCGGTTCTCCCGTCGACGCCCTCGTCGTCGGCCCCCGCCGACCGCCGCGCAGCACGCGGGACCGCGAGGTCCGGGGCTGGGCACCTGCCGTCGGCGTGGCGCCGACCGCCCACGCCGCTCGTCGGCCGCGAGGCGGACGTCACCGCCGTGGCAGCCGCCCTGCACGAGGCACCCGTCGTGACCGTCGTCGCGACCGGGGGCGCGGGCAAGACCCGCCTCGCCGCCGAGGTGGCCCGCCGCGCGCTCGAGGCCGGTGAGCAGGTGCGCGTCGTCGAGCTCGCCGGGCTGCGCTCTCCCGACGACGTGCTGCCGGCGGTCGTCGGCGAGCTCGGCGGTTCCGAGACGGTCGCCACGCTGCCCGAGGTCGGCGCGGAGCGGCGCGTGCTGCCGCGCCTCGAGCGACTGCGCGCCGCGACCCAGGACCTGACCGGCCTCGTCGTCCTCGACAACTGCGAGCACGTGCTGACGGCAGCCGCGAGCGTCGTCGCGGACCTGCTCGAGGTGGCCTCGCCGGACGTCACGGTCCTGGCGACGTCGCGCGCACCGCTCGGGCTCGTGGCCGAGCGCGTGCACCGGCTGACCACGCTGCCCGACGACGACGCCCTCGCGCTGCTGCGCGCCCGCGCGCACGCCGCCCGCCCCGGCCTCGTGTGGGACGACACCCAGGCGCTCACGCTGTGCCACCGGCTCGACAACCTCCCCCTCGCGCTCGAGCTCGCGGCCGCCCGGCTGCGCTCGATGCCCGTGCAGGACCTGCTCGACGGGCTCGCGGACCGCTTCACCCTGCTCGACGACGTGCTGCGCGGCCTGCCCGAGCGGCACGCGAGCCTGTGGGCGCTCGTCGACTGGAGCCGCGAGCTGCTGCCCGACGACGAGCGCGCGCTCCTGGAGCGGCTCGCGGTCGTGCCGGGCTCGTTCACCGCCGCGGTCGCCGCGAGCGTCGCCGGCCTGCCCGACGTGCGGCGAGGCCTCGCGGACCTCGTCGACCAGTCGTTGCTCGTGCTCGACGACGGCGGCGCGGGCCGCGCCCGGTACCGCATGCTCGAGACCGTCCGGGAGTACGGCGAGGCGCGCCTCGAAGCGGGCGGCGGGCGTGCCGACGCCATGGCGGGGCTCGTCGGCTGGGCCGGGCGCGAGGCCGTCGAGCTCGGCAGCCAGATCTTCGGACCGGGCCAGCTCGACGCGCTCGCCCGGTGCAGCGACGAGCAGGAGCCGCTCCTGGCCGCGCTGCGCTGGGCGCTCGAGACCGACGACGAGGCGTCCGCCGTCGAGGTCGCCTCGGTCCTGCTGCCCTGGTGGACGGTGCGCGGCCTGCACGTCGAGGCGGTGACGTGGGCCTCGCGCCTGCTGCACGTCGACGACCACGCCGCCCGCCGCCGGTCCGCCCTGCTCCACGGCGCTGCCTCCGGTAGACGCCTCGCGAACGGCGAGGTCGCGACGTCCGTCATGGTCCAGGCAGCCGTGAACGGCGGCATCACCACCTCCACGCGCGTCGTGGCCCTCGCCACGCGCGCGCTGCGGCGCCTGCTGCGCGACCAGGGCGAGGAGATCAGCCCGGGGTCGGCCGCGCTGGCTGCGGCCGTGCCGACCCTCGCGTCGACGGACCTCGGCGTGCTCGAACGCTCGGCCGAGTCACTCGTCGGGCACGACGACGAGCACGTGCGAGCGCTCGGCCTGTTCCTGCGGGCCGCGGTCCGCGAGAACAACGGCGAGGTCGAGCAGTCCATGCGGGACGCCCACCAGGCGTTCGCGGCGTTCGAGCGGCTCGGCGACCACTGGGGCATGGGCATGGCCGCCGAGGGCATCGCTCAGTGGGCGGCAGCGCACAGCGGGAGCGCCGACACCGTCGAGTGGCTCGCGCGCAGCGCGCACCACCTCGAGCTCGTCGGCGCCGTGCAGGACGCGCACAGCGTGCGGGTGCTGCTCGACGTGCAGCGCGCAGCCAGGGGCGACGAGGAGGGGCTCGCGGCACTGCGCGACGTCGTCTCGTCCTCGCACGCAGAACCGATGGACCGGGCGCAGGCGCACCTCGGGCTGGCGATGGTCGCACTGGCGGAGCACGACCCGGGCACCGCCGTCGACCAGGCGATGCTGGCGTTCCGGACGATCACCGACGGCGACTCGTCCAGCCCGCAGGCCCGGGTGGTGCTGCGCACCTCCGCGGTCATCGTCCTGCTCCAGGCCGCCCCGGACCCGGCCGACGAGGCCGCGGTCGCGAGGCTCGACGCCCACGTCGTCCAGGTGCTCACCAGCGCCGCCGCCGACCTGGTCGAGCTGGGTGGCATGCCCGTCGTCGGGGCGTTCGCGCTGGGGTGCGCGGAGCTGCTCGCCTGGCGCGGCACGGACGACGACACCGCGATCGAGCTGTGGGCGCTCGGCAACCGGATGGGTGCGAGCGTCTCGAGCGTCGCGCTGCAGGTGGGGCAGAACCGCTCGCACGCGAGCGCGCTCGCGGGAGAACGCGGCCAGGCGCGGGCCGACGAGCTGCGACCGCGGCCGGCGTCCGAGATCAGCCGGTCGATCCTCGCGCTCGCGTTCCCGCTGCTGGGTCTGCCGCTCCCGCGCTGAGCCCGGCCCCTGCTCGGCCCGTGGGCACACCACCGAGCCCGCGCCGCTCTCGCGCGCGGGCTCGGTGGCTGACCGTCAGACCTTGCGCCGGTAGGCGCGCAGCGCGAGCGGCATGAACACCGCGACCAAGCCGACGCACCACGCGAGCGTCCACCACACGTGGTGGCCGACGGGCGTGCCGAGGAACAGCCCCCGCATCGAGTCGACCAGGTGCGTCAACGGGTTGACGTCGACGAAGCCCTGCATCCAGCCCGGCAGGTCGTCGGTCTGCACGAACACGTTCGAGCCGAACGTCAACGGCAGGACGAGCAGGATCATGACCCCCTGGACCGCACCGGACGTGCGCACCACCATCCCGACCCACACGCTCACCCAGGACAGGCACACCGCGAACAGCACGGCGAGCAGGCACCCCGCCAGCGCCTCCAGCGGGCTCGTCGCGATCCGGAAGCCCATCGCGTAGCCCGTGACGATCGTGACGACCGCGACGATCACGTAGCGCACCACGTCGCCGAGCACCGAGCCGAGCAGCGGGGCCGACCGCGGGATCGGCAGCGACTTGAAGCGGTCGAAGATCCCCTTCTCCATGTCGGTGTTGAGGTTCACGCCGATGGCGATCGACCCCATCGCGATCGTCTGCCCGAGCACGCCGGGCAGCAGGTACTGCAGGTAGTCGCCCGTGCTGCCCGCCACCGCGTTGCCGAAGATCGTCGCGAAGATCGCCAGGAAGATGATCGGCTGGATCGTCACGTCGACGAGCGCCTCGGGTGTGCGCCATGTCTTGATGAGGCTGCGCCTCGTGAGCGCCGCGGAGTGCCGCACGAGCGGCAGCGGCCTGCTCCTGAGCGCCTGCGTGGTCTGCGGTGCGGGCTGCGTGCGGGTCGGGGAGATCGTCGTGGTGGTCATGCCGCCACCTCCTTGCCGGTGTCGTCGCCGGTCGGGTCGTCGTGCTCGTCGGACGTGGTCCGTCCGGTCAGGGTGAAGAAGACCTCGTCGAGGCTCGGCAGGTGCAGCGAGAGCTCGGTGACGGCGATGCCCGCGGCGTCGAGCCGCGCGACCGTCCGGGTGAGCGCCGCGTCGCCGGCCACCGGGACCGCGAGGAGCCCCTTGCGGATCTCGTCGGCTGCCGCGCCCGTGCTGACCTCGGACAGGATCCGTGCGGTGTCCTCCAGCCGGTCCTGGTCCGTGGGCCGCACCTCGAGGGTCTGACCGCCGACGACGCGCTTGAGCCCGTCGGGGGTGTCGTGCGCGATCACCCGGCCGTGGTCGACCACGGTGATCGCGTCCGCGAGCGCGTCCGCCTCCTCGAGGTACTGCGTGGTGAGCAGCACCGTCGAGCCGTCCGCGACGAGCCTGCGCACCACGTCCCACATCGCCTCGCGCTTGGCGGGGTCGAGGCCGGTGGTCGGTTCGTCGAGGAAGATCACATCCGGCCGCCCGACGAGGCTCGCGGCCAGGTCCAGGCGGCGACGCATGCCACCGGAGTACGTCTTGGCGGGTCGGTCGGCGGCGCCCGCGAGGTCGAACCACTCCAGCAGCTCGGCGGCGCGGGCCTTCGCGCCCGTGCGGCCGAGCTCGAGCAGCGTGCCGAACAGCACGAGGTTCTGCCGGCCGGTGAGGTCCTCGTCGACGGACGCGTACTGGCCCGTCAGGCCGATCAGGTGCCGGACCCGTTCCGCGTCACGCACGACGTCGAGCCCGTTGATGCGGGCCGTGCCCGCGTCGGGGGTCAGGAGGGTGGACAGGATGCGCACGGCCGTCGTCTTGCCGGCGCCGTTGGGGCCGAGCACACCGAGCACGGTGCCTCGGGGGACGACGAGGTCGACGCCCTGCAGGGCCTTCGTCTCGCCGAAGTGCTTCACCAGGCCTTCGGCCTCGATCACGATGTCTGTGGTCATGCCGCCACCGTGACCGCCCCCGCTGACGGCGCACCGACACCCCACCGACACCACCGACACCCCACCGACACGCCCCGCCCCGTCCCGAGGTCGGCCCCACCCCACCCGCGACCCGGCGGGTGCTCCGGCCACGGCCGCTGAGAGCCGGAGCGGGCGCTGGGTCGGGGGTGGGGGGGTGGGTCAGTAGAGGTCGCGGCAGAGCAGCAGGAGGGTGACGTCGTCGACCGTGGAGGGGTCGCTGCAGGCGCGCACGACGTCGTCGATGTTGACGGGGTGCGTCGGGTCCTCGCGCGTGAACGCGTCCACCAGCCGTGCGAGCCCCGCACGCAGGTTCGTCGACCTCGAGTCCACGAGGCCGTCGCTGTACAGCACGAGCCCGCCGCCCGGCTCGATCTGGAAACGATGCGTCGGCGGGTCGCCCGAGCCCACCCCCACGGGGCGGTCCACCAGTGCCTCCAGCAGCTCCGCGCCTCCGACCGCGTCGAGCACGAGCGGACGCGGATGGCCCGCGATGCTCAGCTCGACGTGCCCGGTCTCCCGGTCGACGAGCGCGACGACGCACGTCGCCATGTCGGTGTCCATCGTCCGGCGCGCGACGACGTCGGTCCAGCGCAGGGCGGCGGCAGGCCCGTCGCCGCGCAGCAGGAACGCGCGCACCGCGTTGCGCAGCTGGCCCATGGCCGCGGCAGCGGACAGCCCGTGGCCGGCGACGTCGCCGATCACCACGGCCAGCCGGCCGTCGGGCAGCTCGAGCGCGTCGTACCAGTCACCGCCGACCTGCCCGCCCGGCGCGGGGACGTACCGCGCGTGCAGCTGCCAGCCGTCGACGTGCGGCAGCGCCGAGGGCAGCAGCGAACGCTGCACGGTCTCGGCGGCGCCGAGCGCCCAGCGCGTGCGGAGCAGCAGCGTCTCGAGCAGGCGCCGACGCAGCTCGGTGGCCGACCGCAGGTCCTGCGCGGTCCACGGCGCGCTCTGGCCGCGCACGGTCTGCGTCCACTTCTCGAACGACTTGCGCGGGCTGAGCCGCACCTGCGAGCCCTCGCGCCGGGCGATGGCCTTGTTGTGCGGGTCGCCGCCCCAGGAGACGTCGCGCACGGCCTCGTGGCGCAGCCAGATGATCGCGCGGTCCTCGGGCAGCCGGACGACGAGGAGCCCGGCGACCCCGGGCAGGGCGGCCGCGAGAGCGGGCTCCTGCTTGCGCAGCTCGGTCCGGGTGGTGACGTCGTCCTCGAGGGACTCGACCCACGCGCGCAGCGGCGCGAGGTCGTCGGGCACGGTGCCGTCGCTGGTCGCCCGGCCGTCGCCGAGCACCACCACGCCCTGCGCGGTGACGAGCTCCAGCAGCGAGACCCCCGAGGGACTGCGTCCGACGAGCGTCTCGCCGAGCGTGTGCGCCGCGTCGCGCGAGGCGATCAGCAGGCGGACGAGCGTCGCCTCCGCGGCGAGCGCAGCCTGCAGCTCCTCCTCCTCGGCGCGGGCGACCAGCCGCAGCGACAGCGACGACCCGAGGAACTCGGCCGAGGCACGCACCTCGTACGGCGGGTGGTGCGGGCCGGAGTAGTGGTGGCACGCGATGAGCCCCCACAGCCGCCCGTCGCGCAGCAGCGAGATCGACATCGAGGCAGCGACGCCCATGTTCCCCAGGTACTCGATGTGCATCGGGGAGACGCTGCGCAGCACGGAGTGCGTGAGGTCGAGCGGCTGGCCCGTCGCGGTGTCCACGCCGGGCACGAGGCGGGCGGGCCGGTAGCCGACGTCCGCGATGAGCCGGATCCAGCTCTGCTCGTACAGCGCGCGGGCCTGCGGCGGGATGTCCGAGGCGGGGTAGTGCAGCCCGAGGAACGAGTTGAGGTCCGCACGCTTGGCCTCGGCGACGACCTCCCCGTTGTACGCCTCGTCGAAGCGGTAGATCATCACGCGGTCGAACCCGGTCAGCGCGCGGACCTCGCGCGCGGCGACGTCGTACAGCTCCGGCAGCGTGCCGCTCGCGCTGAGCCGTTCGAGCGCGTCACGCACCGTCTGGTACGTGTTCGAGTACGAGAACGGACGCGGGCCGTTGGACGCCTCGAGCTCGATCACGAGCAGGGTGCGGCCACCGACGGGCATCCGGTGCAGCACCGCGTCGACCTCGACCCCGCCGTCGGGCGTGGCCGCGGCGAGCACGAGGGGGTTGCGCTGGCGCAGGTTGCCGAACGTGCGCACGTGCGCGCGGACCTGCTCGGCGGCCTCGGCACCGAGCACCGCGTCGAGGTCGGCGCCGAGCACCTCCTGGACCCCGCGGCCCAGCAGGTCCGCGACGTTCTCGGACACGTGCTCGACGACGAGGTCGGGCTCGGTGACCGCGAGGAACACACCGTGCGGCTGGATCGAGCCGGGGATGTGGATCGGCTCGCGCGCGCAGTTGTCGAGGTCGACCGGCTCGTCCGGCGAGAGCAGGCCGGCGAGAGGCTCGGACGTGGACATCGCCAGGCACCTCCTCGTCGGCCGCGTCGATGTGCAACCTAGCTCACGTCATCCTGCACCCGGCGACGCCCCCTCGTCGTACGCCGCGACGCGTCGCGTCGGTCGCACGAGCGCGACGACGACGAGCACGGAGGCGACCGCGACGAGCACCCCGAGCACGGGCCAGCCCGTCGCGGTCGTGCCGAGGCCCGCCCCGAGCGACCCGACGACCGCGGCGCCGGTCACGACGAGCTCCGCGACGGGCTGCACGCGCCCGCGCTCGGCAGGCCGGTACGACGCCGCCACCATCGCCGCCCCGCCGCTGCCCGCGAGGTTCCAGCCCACTCCCGCGAGGGTCATCGCGACGACGAACGCGACCGTCTCGGGGCGCAGCGTCGCCAGGCCCGCGGCGGCGAGCACGAGTGCGCCGAGCGCCGCGACGCGCCGCTCACCCACGCGCCCGATCCACCGGGCGACCAGCAGCCCGGGCGCGTACATGCCGATCATGTGGAGCTGCACCGAGAACGCTGCTTGGTGCTCGCTGTGCCCCATGTCCATGCCCGCGACCGGGCCCGCGGTCATGAGCGCGCTCATCGCGGCGGCCGCGAGCGCGGTGACGAGCACGCCGAGCAGGAGGACGGGCTGTGTCCACAGCTCGCGGTGAGGTCGCGGCGCGCGCGTCGGCGCGCGTTCGTCGGATGTGCGCGGCCCTGTCAGATGTGCGAGGTCGCGCGGCAGGCGGGTGTTCCACACCGACGCGAGCGCGGCGAGCACGGCCACCAGCAGGTAGGACGCGACGTACGGGGTGGGCGTCAGGTCGCGCACCGCGGTCGCGAGGAACGGTCCGACGAGCGCCGCGAGCAGACCTCCTGCGAGCAGCGTCGTGATCGCGCGGGCGCGCTCGGCCGGGTTCGCCTCGGCGACCGCGTACCGGTAGTAGCCCGCACCCGCCTGGTACACCCCGACGAGGGCGGTCCCGAGGCAGAACAGCGCGAACGAGCCGCGGTGCACCGCGTACGCCGAGACGAGGCCCGCGGCGACGGCTGCCAGTGGTGCCGCCGCGAACACGCGCCGGTAGCCGCTGCGGCCGATCCACCGCGAGAGCGCGAACGTCGACAGGGCCGCGACCACGGGCATCAGGCTGAACGGGAGCGTCGCGAGCGCCCGCGTCGGGGCGAGGTGGGCACCGACGACGCCGGTGAGGGTCAGGTCGATCGAGATGCCGAACGTGTAGAGGGACTGTGCGGGGACGAGGCGGCGTGTGAGGCGCGGACCGTCGACCGGTGTGGCGTCGGCGGGCGCACGCGCGGGGGCTGCGGGGGAGGTCACCCGCTCACCCTGGCGGCCGCACGCGATACCCGACGAGCGGCAGGATTGCCACGGTGCGCTAGATTCTTGCCATGCAGCCGAGCGCTCCGAGCAGCACCCTCGCCGAGCCGGCCACACCGCCGCCCTCCCCGGCCTCCACCCGGGTGCGCGACGTCGCGGTCCTGGCTCTGCCGCAGGCGCTGCCGATGGAGATCGGCATCCCGTTCCAGGTGCTCACGAGCCGCACGGCCGAGCACTACCGCGTGACGCTGTGCGGCCGCCTCCCCGGCCCCGTGCCCACCGCGGGCGGGTTCTCGGTCGTCGCCCAGGCCGGGCTCGAGGCCGTCGTCGCGGCCCACACCGTGATCGTCCCCGCGTACGAGGACACCTGCGAGCCTCCACCCGACGACGTACTCGACGCGCTGCGCACCGCGCACGCCCGTGGCGCGCGCCTCATGTCGATCTGCGTCGGTGCGTTCGCGCTCGCCGCCGCGGGACTGCTCGACGGTCGGCGCGCGACCACGCACTGGGCGCACGCCGAGCGGCTCGCGGCGCAGTACCCGCTCGTGCGGGTCGACCCCGACGTGCTGTTCGTCGACGAGGGCGACGTCCTGACGTCCGCGGGTGTCGCGTCGGGCATCGACGCGTGCCTGCACCTGGTGCGCACCGACCTGGGCGCCGCGGTCGCGAACCACGTCGCACGCGCGATCGTCGCGGCGCCGCACCGTGACGGCGGGCAGGCGCAGTTCATCGCGCGGACCACCGCGCCGCAGACCGCGAGCTCGCTCGCCACCACGCGCGCGTGGGCGTTGGACCGGCTGCACGAGCCGCTGACGGTGGCGGACCTCGCGCGGCACGCGCGCATGTCGCAGCGCACGCTCGCGCGCGCGTTCGCCGCGGAGACCGGCGCGTCGCCGCTGCGCTGGCTCACCGCCGCACGCGTCGACCGCGCACGCGAGCTGCTCGAGCACACCGCGTGGAGCGCGGACCGGGTCGCTCAGGAGTCCGGCCTCGGCACAGCCGCGAACATGCGCCTGCACTTCCACCGCCTCGTCGGCGTCAGCCCGTCCGACTACCGCCGCACGTTCGCCGGCACGCCCCGCCCCTGACCGCGCGGCGCCCGACGTCCGAGCGGCCGTCCTCGGTCAGGGAGTTCCGACGGCCGCGGCGACGAACGCCGCAAGTCGACGCTCGACCGCGGCAGGGTCGGGCACCGGGGCACTCGCCGGCAGCACGGGCAGCACGGCCGCGGGGCCGACGAGCGCGGCGCGCTCGGCCGCGAGCAGCGCGGCACCCGCCGCCACGGCCTCCTCGTCGGACACGACGTCCAGCGGCACGGGCGTGCACCACCGCTTGAGCGCGGCCCACGCCGGGTTGGCGACCATCGGGCGGCCGAGGGCGCGCACCCGCGCGGGCGGGCGGCCCGCGAGCGCGGACTGCGCGTCGAGCATCCAGCGTGCCTGCAGCGCGGCCCCGAGCAGCACCCCGCGCACCGCGGCGGCAGGGTCACCGGGCACGGTGCCGACCGCACGCAGGGTCGCGGACGGGTCGGGCACGGGCGTCTGGCGGCCGTGCACGTACGGCAGCACGACGAACGGCTCGTCCCCGCCGGGCGCGGCGAGCGACCCCCGCACGTCGACGCCGGACGCGGCGAGCGACTCCCGCGCGTCGGCGCCGGGCGCGGCGAGCGGCTCCCCCGCCTCGACGAGCAGCGCGAGCAGGTCGTCGTCGACGACCGAGGCTCGCTCGAGGAC
>JAEYUL010000058.1 GCA_023432565.1 Actinomycetes bacterium
TCGGTCTGCTCCTGCGCGGCACGCGCCGCGAGGAGGTCGAGCGTGGCCAGGTCGTCGTGAAGCCGGGTTCGATCACGCCGCACACCGAGTTCGAGGGCCAGGTCTACATCCTGGCCAAGGACGAGGGCGGCCGTCACAACCCCTTCTACACGAACTACCGTCCGCAGTTCTACTTCCGGACGACCGACGTCACCGGCGTCATCACGCTGCCCGAGGGCACCGAGATGGTCATGCCTGGCGACAACACCGAGATCCACGTGAACCTCATCCAGCCGATCGCGATGGAGGAGGGCCTCGGCTTCGCCATCCGTGAGGGTGGCCGCACCGTGGGCTCGGGCCGCGTCACGAAGATCATCAAGTGAGCCCTGCCCCTCGGGGCTGATCGCTGGACGCAGGGTCCGGGAGCTTCGGCTCCCGGACCCTGCTGTCGTCTCGGCGGGTCGAGCCGCGCTCGTGCGTCCGGCGCCGTGGCGGCGTCGGCCAGCGGCCGGGGCCTGATCCGAAACGATTCAGAGGCGGGCAGCCGAACCCGATCCTCTCGCCCCGCCTCGCGCGCGCGATTAGCGTCCTGCGCATGTCTGCTGAGCTCCCCGAGACGTCCCCCGCGCGCGACGGCCGTCGCAGCGCGACCGCTGTCGACCCCGCCCTCGGGTCGCCCACCTTCGACGCGGTCGTGCAGCCCGCCGGCGGCTCGGGTGCGGCTCCCACGCAGGCCGGTCGCGGCAAGGCGCTCGGGTGGGTGATCGCGATCGCGCTGGCGATCGTGGTCGGGATCGGCGCGTACGCCGTGTTCGCCGGAGGCGACGACGACGAGGCGGCACCGGCGGCGGGCGGGCCCGCGCAGGCCTCGATCGCGCGCGGGACCTCGGACGTCGCGGCGCTGCGGCTCGAGGGCTCCGTCGGCTCGGTGCTGCTGCGGACCGACGCGGCGGACGACCAGCTCGTCGCGGTGGAGGCGACCGGCGCCGACGCCACTGCCCAGCTCGCCGAGGGGGAGGAGGCGGTCGCCACGCTCCGTGGCGACGCCTCGACGGTGCAGCTCGCGCCCGAGGTGGCCTGGCGGCTCGCGCTGGGCGCCGACACCGACTCGGTCACGGCGAACCTGTTGGGTGCGAAGGTCTCGGGCGTGGACGTCACGACCGGCGCGCGCTCGATCGACCTGACTCTGCCGGCGCCCGAGGGTCAGGTCGTCGTCGACCTGAAGGCCGGCATGGGTGCGTTCGTCCTGCACGTGCCCGACGGCGTGGCGGTGCTCGTCGACGTCGTCGCCGGCGCAGGGTCGGTGATGGTCGACGACCGCACCGAGCAGGGCGTCGAGGCCGGCTCGCAGATCCCGACGGAGGGCTTCGTGGAGAGCGACGCGCACTACGTCGTCAAGGTGAGCAGCGGGGTCGGCTCGGTCATGGTGCACCACGACGCCGCGTGATCCCCGGGTGGCGCACGGACGTGCGTCCCGGCGGGCGCGTCGTCAGTCCCCCAGGGGCCTGAGGAGTCGGGCCGGCGGAGGTGCCGTGCTGGCGCGCACGACGAGGCTCGTCGGGACGAGCACCTGCTCGTCGGCGAGCGTCTGGCCCGACTCGATCTGCCGCAGCAGCAGCTCGACGAGTCGCACGCCGATCGCGGCGTAGTCCTGACGGACGGTGGTCAGGGGTGGCCACAGGTAGTCGGCCAGAGGGATGTCGTCGAACCCGACGACCGAGACGTCCTCAGGCACGCGGCGCCCCCGCTCGTTCAAGGCGCGTAGCAGCCCGGCCGCCATCGCGTCGTTGGCGCACAGCACCGCGGTCACGTCGCAGTCGTCCGCGATCGCCAGTCCCTGCTCGTGACCCGAGCGAGCGCTCCAGTCGCCTTGGATGACCGGCGGCACCGGTCGTCCGGCTCGCCGCAGCGTCGCGGCCCACGCGTCGGCGCGCACCTGCGCGGGGCCGGAGTCGGGCGGTCCCGCGAGGTGGTGGACGGTGCGGTGGCCGAGCTCGAGCAGGTGCTCGACGGCGGACGTCGTCCCGGCGGCCTGGTCCGCGCTGACCGCGGGGTGGTGCCCGACGAAGCGCGAGTCCGACACGACCACGGGCAGGCCCGGCGGGATGCCGAGCGCGGCAGGGTCGGCGCCCTCGGCCCGGATGATCACCAGGCCGTCGATCGACTGGTGCGTCAGCCGCTGCACCGCGGCGGTCACGTCCGCCGACGAGGGCGTCTCGACGTCGACGAGCGTGACGGTGAAACCGGCCTGGCGGGCTGCCTCGACGACGGCGCCGGTGGTCCTGGCGTGCCCGGTGCGCGAGAGTCGGTGCGCGACGAGCCCGATGGTGCGGAAGCTGCCGTAGCGCAGTGCGCGGGCGGCGCTGTTGGGCGTGTAGCGCAGCTGCTCCATGGCGTCCAGGACCCGCTTGCGCGTCTCCGGCCGGACGTTGAGCGCGCCGGTGGAGACGCGGGAGACCGTCTGGGCGGACAGGCCCGCCAGCTTGGCGACGTCGCCGATCGACGGGCCGGCACGGCGCCGGCGAGGGGCGGGGACTGGGCCGGGTGCCGGGCCGGACGCGGCGGCGCTGTCGGGCATGGCGCCACCGTAGTGATGGCGACGTCACCAACGCTGCTGACGTGCAGCAATGAGACGACCGAGTACCACCCGTCGGGACGCGTCCGGGTCGTCGCGGGGCGCGGACGGCGGGCGCTCGTCGACGGTGCGCCGCCGGCGGCCCTCACCCGGCGCCCGGCCGGGTGCGCGGCCCGTGCTCGTTGCAGCGGCCGGCGGCGATGAGGTGCAGGTCACCGACGGCGCGGGTTGGAGATGCGAGCGCTCGTCTGGCACACTGTTCAGGTTGCCCGCTACGGGTGTGCCTTCGTGCGCGCCAGGCTGGGCCGACAGACGTGGCGAACCGCGTCTGCCCCGGGTCCGACCCGGTGGTGGCGGTTCGACGACAACCACCGACCTCGTACCGGGAACGGTACGCAGCGCCCGGGTGCGTCGCGAAGAGCGACACGCCCGAGCGCGGGGGTCGGACGGACCAGGTTCGAGAGAGAGAAGTAGACGACGCCATGGCGGGACAGAAGATCCGCATCCGGCTCAAGTCCTACGACCACGAAGTCATCGACAGCTCGGCGCGCAAGATCGTCGACACGGTGACTCGCGCTGGTGCGTCG
>JAEYUL010000088.1 GCA_023432565.1 Actinomycetes bacterium
GCACGGCGACGGTGCCGCGCGTCGTGCGGGCGCCCGTCGGCGCCGCCGGCGCGGTCTCGCGGGCCGGCCGGCAGTGCCGACACCCGGCGCGCAGGACGCCTCCGACGAGGTCACGGCGGCCTGACGCCCCGAGAGGGGTCCACCGCGACCGGACATGGTGCTGCGGGCAACCGACCCCTCGACCGGCGGCGTCCCGCACGGGTGAATCGGTCGAAAACGGGCGAAATCACCCGTTCTGCGGCTGGGGACCGGGCAGGCGGCCAGCGAGGATGGTGCCGACATGCACGATTTGTCCGCACTCTTCTCGACGGTGGGTCGACCTCATGCGCACTGCACTGCGAACCTGTCTGGCACTCCTCGTCGCCGCCCTGGCGTGGGGGGTGCCTTCGGCAGCCGGCGCTGCCGACGACCCGTCCCCGTCCCCATCCGTCTTCGGCTGCGACGACGAGCAGTCGGCCGTCGGCGCAGACGGCGACTACTCGCCGCCCCTGCCGTGTGAGCTGCGGGTCCTGGTCAAGCAGCCGATCTGCGACAACGACGTGCCCAAGTTGCGGTACGCGGTCGAGGCGGTCGGCTCGCCGAACACCACCGTCACCATCACGTGGATCAACCCGAGCGGGCCGGACGTCGTGCAGTCCGGGCTGCCGCTGTCCGGCGTGGTGCTGTGGCCGGGAGCCGTCGAGAAGAACGGCGTGGGCGTGGACTGGCCGGGCTGGCGCCAGCTGCCCGACGGCTCATGGGTCGAGGGCGACGAGTGGGACTGGGTGCGGCCGACGGTCCAGGTGAGCTTCGCCGTGAACCCGCAGGCCACGATCTCGGTCGCCTACCCGCCGTCCTCGCCGCAGTGCCTGACGAGCCCGCCCGGGTCGTCGGTGCTGGTCGACGAGCCCGTGCCCGACTCCGCGGTGCTGTCGGCCACCGGCTCGAACGCCCTGCCCGTCGCGCTCGTCGGCGGGGGCCTGGTGCTCGCCGGTGCGGCCGCCCTGGCCGTCACCATGCGCAACCGCCGGCGCACGCAGTCCTGACGCCGTGGCCCGTGCCGCCCGCCCGTCCTGCGGTGGGCGGCACGGCTGCGTCCGGGGGAGCGCCGCGGCTCAGACCAGCTGGTCGACCACGTGGTCGATGCACGCTGTGAGGGCGAGCGCGTCCTGCGGGTCCACCGCGGGGTACGTCGCGACGCGCAGCTGGTTGCGGCCGAGCTTGCGGTACGGCTCGACGTCGACGACGCCGTGGGCGCGCAGGACCGTGGCGATCGTCGCGGCCTCGACCCGAGAGTCGAAGTCGATCGTCGCGACGACGGGCGAGCGGTGCTCCGGCTCGACGACGAACGGGGTCGCCCAGTCGCGCGCCTGGGCCCAGGCGTAGACGTGGCCCGACGAGGTCGCGCTGCGGCCCGCCGCCCAGCCGAGGCCGCCGTTGTCGAGCATCCACTCGACCTGCTCGGCCAGCAGCAGCAGCGTCGCGATCGCGGGGGTGTTGAGCGTCTGGTCGAGGCGCGAGCTCGTCACCGCGGTGGTGAGCGACAGGCTCTCGGGCACCCAGCGCTCGCTCTCGAGCCGCGCGGCCCGCTCGATCGCCGCGGGCGACAGCGCCGCGAGCCACAGCCCGCCGTCGGACGCGAACGACTTCTGCGGCGCGAAGTAGTAGACGTCCGTCTGCGCGACGTCCACCTCGATGCCGCCCGCGGCGGAGGTCGCGTCGACGACGACGAGGGCGCCCTGCTCGCGGGACCCGGGCACGCGGCGCACGGGCGCGACCGCTCCCGTCGACGTCTCGTTCTGCGGCCAGGCGTACACGTCCACGTCGGCCGGGCCGGGCACGGCCACCGACCCGGGGGGCGCCGTGGTCACGACCGGCTCGTCGAGGAACGGCGCGCGAGCGACGGCCGCCGCGAACTTGGCGCCGAACTCCCCGAAGGCGCCGTGCGCCGAGCGCGCCTCGACGAGGCAGAACGCGGCGACGTCCCAGAACATGGTCGACCCGCCGTTGCCGAGCACGACCTCGTACCCGTCCGGCAGGCCGAGCAGCTCGGCGAGCCCGGCGCGCACGCGGTGCACCAGGGAGCGGACGGGCGCCTGGCGGTGCGAGGTGCCGAGCAGGGTGGTCCCGGAGGCGACGAGCGCCTCGACCTGCTCGAGCCGGATCTTGGACGGCCCCGAGCCGAACCGGCCGTCACGCGGCAGGAGCTCGGACGGGATCGACGGGGCGACGGGCGTGGAGGCGTTCTCGGGCACGTGGCGAGGATAGAGCCCCGCGCCCTCGGACCACGTCCGGGACCAACTACCCTGTGACTGCGGCCGACCAGGCACCGGCCGTGGGCGACCTGGGAGGCGACGCGGTGAGCGACCTGATCGACACGACGGAGATGTACCTCAAGACTGTCTACGAGCTCACCGAGGAAGGCATCACCCCGCTGCGCGCGCGGATCGCCGAGCGGCTGGGTCACTCCGGGCCCACCGTCTCCCAGACGGTCGCCCGCATGGAGCGTGACGGGCTCGTCGTCGTGACGGGCGACCGACACCTCGAGCTCACCGACCTCGGGCACGCCAAGGCCGTGCGTGTCATGCGCAAGCACCGCCTCGCGGAGCGTCTGCTCACCGACGTCGTCGGCCTCGAGTGGCCCTACGTGCACGAGGAGGCCTGCCGCTGGGAGCACGTCATGAGCGAGCGGGTCGAGAAGCGCCTGGCCGCGCTGCTGGACCACCCTCACTTCGACCCGTACGGCAACCCGATCCCGGGGCTCTCGGAGCTGGGGGAGGAGCAGACGCGCATCGCGTTCCTCGACGGGGTCGCCTCGCTGCTCGACCCGACCTCGGACGCTGACGGCCGTGCGGTCGTGGCGCGCATCGCCGAGCCGCTCCAGGTCGACGTCGAGCTCCTCGCCCGGCTCGCCGACGCCGGCGTCGTGCCGGGCGCGACGATCACCGTCGAGCGACTGGTGGGGATCGTCACCGTGGGTGTGCCGGGTGGTGACGTCGTCCTGGACCTGCCCGACGAGGTCGCGCGGCACGTCTTCGTCCGCACGCCCTGACGGCTGCACTCACGGCTCCACTGACGACGGCACTGACGACGGCACCGACGACCTCACGCGTCGTGCGACCCCGCCGCCGATCGACGGTCGCGCAGGCCCGCCTGGGCGCTTCGCCCCGGTACGCCCGGATCGTGAGACCGACTCCGGGAGTGTGACTTTCGACGCGTCGGCTGACTCACGCTCCCACCGCCGCTGACCTGCGGCGTCGTCGGCGCGGCCAGGCGGGTACGGGCCCCGGCGCGGCTCGAAAGTGGTCGGGACCGTGATCGGAACGTGACAATCCCCAGGGTGCTCCTGTACGTTCGACCTGCTTCACCGGAACCCCTCCTCCAACGAAGCCCTCGAGCGGAACGCCTAACCCTGCCGCCGCACGAGGTCCGCACGATCCGCCGGCAGGGGCGGGGGACCCAATCTGGGCACTTCGGTGTCCTTGGGGTGAAGCCCCGTCACAGACCTCGGTCTGGGACAGGGCCGGGTGTTCTCCCACCCGAACCCGACAGCTGACCTCGCAGGCGACTAGGAGAACGCGCATGACCAACGCACGTCACCGGGCCGCCCGTCGGCCCTCGACGCCGCTGACCGAGCTTGCCGCCGCCGCATCGGAGCAGATGGGCAGCGTGGGCCGTCGGTCCGCCGTCGTCGCCGCTTCCGGTGGTCTGGTCGTCTCGCTGCTCGGCGCGACCCCCGCCATGGCCGCTCCGTCGGACGACGCGTCCGCCGGTGCCCTCGCCGCCGTCGACACCGAGGCGCTCACCGCCTCGGCCCGCGCGCTGCTCGAGACCGCTCCCGTGGTGAGCGCTCCCGCGACCGCCGAGTGGAGCGTCGACGCCCCGAAGCTCTCCGTCTCGATCCCCAAGCCCGTCGTCAGGACGCCGGCGCCGCAGGTCCGTGAGCGCCAGGTCACCTCGCGCACCGCGCCCCGCACCGAGAAGGCCCCGATCCCGCAGACGGTTTCGGGCAACGCGGTCCTCGAGATCGCCGCACGCTACGTCGGCGTCCCGTACGTCTCCGGCGGCTCGACGCCCAAGGGCTTCGACTGCTCGGGCTTCGTCTCGTACGTCTACAAGCAGCTCGGTGTGAGCCTGCCTCGCACCTCGGGCGGCATCCGCAACGCGGGCCAGGTGGTCTCGCGGGCAGACGCCAAGCCCGGCGACATCATCTGGAGCCCCGGCCACGTCGCGATCTACGCGGGCGGCAACCAGCAGATCGACGCACCGCGCCCCGGCAAGACGATCCAGTTCCGCTCGATCTGGCAGAGCTCGCCGGTGTTCATCCGCGTCGGCTGACGCATACTCCCTGCGACGAGGCCCCGGCGACACGTGATGTCGCCGGGGCCTCGTCGTGTCGGCGGCCGGGACCGTGCGGTTACTCTGATCGCGCACCGAAGCTTGTCCGGTCGGGCCGGCCAGGTCCGACCCTCAGGTCGGGAGGTCGCCGTGCCGAGAGCCGTCACCGCGCCGCAGGGCGCTCCGAGGGACGTACCGAGGGACCTACCGGGGGTGGTCGCGCGCCCCGTGCCCGCCTGCCGCGCCCAGGGCGCAGCGCGATGAGCGGCACCCTGGTCCTGAACGCGTCGTACGAGCCGCTGTGCGTCGTGCCGGTGCGTCGGGCCGTGGTGCTGATCCTGCTGGACAAGGCCGTCGTCGAGAGTGCCGGTGACCACGTGTGGCACTCCGAGCACCTGTCGGTCGTCGCCCCCTCGGTGGTGCGTCTGCAGCGCTACGTGAGGGTGCCCCGGCGCTCGCACGCGCCGATCACGCGGCGCGCGGTCCTGGCGCGCGACCACGAGCGCTGCGCCTACTGCTCGGGCCGTGCCGACACGGTCGACCACGTCATCCCTCGCAGCCGGTCCGGTCGCAACGTGTGGGAGAACGTCGTGGCCGCGTGCGCACGCTGCAACCACCGCAAGGCCGACCGTCTCCTGTCGGAGATCGGCTGGGAGCTGCGCTTCACGCCGCGTCCGCCGCACTCGGCGATCGTGGGGCACGCCACGCACCCGCGGCGTCCGGACTGGGAGCCGTACCTGGTGGGCTGGGCGGACGCGGTCGTCGCGTGAGGCGCCGCGGTCGCTCCGACGGCGTGCGACGCGTCCGCCAGAACCTCGCTCTTGAGGAACTCTTGGTGTTGACTTGAGGGACGTCGACGAGGGCGGGCCTCGGTGGCCTGACGGGTGAGGAGCAGTGGCATGACGCGCGACGACGTGATCCTCGTGGGGGTCGACGGGTCGACAGCGAGCCTGTACGCGCTCGACTGGGCTGCAGCCGAGGCGCAGCGGCGCGGGTGGCGGCTGCACCTCGTGTGCGCCTACGCGCTGCCGTCGTTCGCCGCGGCATCGCTCGACGGCGGGTACGCCGCGCTCGACGACACCGCGATCCAGGAGGGGGCTGCTGCGGTGCTCGCCGAGGCGTCGGCGCGGGTCTCGGGCCGTGGCGTGCCGGTGACCGCGAAGGTGCACACGGGCGACGCAGCCGGCGTACTCGTCGAGCTGTCCCGCGAGGCGCGCCTCGCGGTCGTCGGGACGCGCGGGCGCGGCGGGTTCGCCGATCGCCTGCTCGGCACCGTCTCGTCGGCCCTGCCCGCGCACGCGTACTGCCCGACGGTCGTGGTGCCGCTGCGTGACCCTCAGGGTCAGCAGGTGCCGGAGGGTGGGCAGATCCCGCCGATCCCTCCCGTGCAGCGCATCGTCGTCGGCGTGGACGGGTCCCCGCAGGCGGAGCGCGCGCTGCGGTACGCGATCGACGAAGCGGTCACCTGGGACGCGCAGCTCACGGCCGTCTCGGGGGTGCCGGTGGGCTCGATGACGGGGCTGCTCGCGTGGTTGCCCTCCGCCGTCGACCACGAGCAGGTGCTCGCCGACATGGCCGAGGGGCTCGACGTCGTCGTCGACCGGGCCGTCGCGGGCAGCGGCCTGCACGTGCGCCGGTTCGCGCTCGACGGCACGGGTGCCGAGCTGCTCACGGAGTTCTCGTCGGCGTCGGACCTCGTGGTGCTGGGCTCGCGCGGGCGCGGCGGCTTCCGTGGGCTGCTCCTGGGCTCGACGAGCCAGGCGGTGCTGCACCATGCGGCGTGCCCCGTGATGGTGGTCAGCAGCCGCGCCGACGAGCTGCTCTCCACGGCCGAGGAGGCCGCGCAGGAGCCCGCCGACGGGCCTGACCCGGTCGCCCGGGACGACGCGGGGGCGCAGCCCCGGCACGGCCCCGTGCCCGACCTCTGAGCCCCCTGCGCGCACGCCGGGCGCGAGCGTTGCGCGCGACGGCCGGGAGCGCCGCCGGACGACGCGCGTCAGGGCGTGACGTCGGGCCGGCGCACGAGAGCCGAGAGCACGACCGTTGAGCGCGTGCGGGAGACGAACGGCTCGGCCGCGAGCCGCTCGACGACCTGCTCGAGGTGGCGCATGTCGCGCGCGCGGACCTGCACGACGAGGTCGACGTCCCCGGTCACGGTGCTCGCGGTCACGACCTCGGGGTACTGCTCCACCGCGGCCCGCATGGTGGCCGGGCTCGTCGAGCCCTGGCAGTAGATCTCGACGAACGCCTCCGTCTGCCAGCCCAGCGCCGCGGGGTCGAGACGCACGGTGAAGCCGCGGATCACGCCGTCGGCCCGCATCCGGTCCACCCGCCGCTTGACGGCGGGCGCGGACAGCGCGACCTGCGCGCCGATCTGGGCGTACGTCGCGCGCGCGTCGGCGGCGAGCACGCGCAGGATCGCCGAGTCGAGTGCGTCGGTCATGTGCCCATGATCGCGCGTCCTGGGCATCAAGTCCGTCCCTCGGCGTGCCGATGACTCATCGGGATGATCCACTCGAATCCGACGGGAGGAGGGGGTGTGGCGCACACCGACCGGCGTGCGGACGCGCGGGCACAGACCCGCCGCGCGACGCTGCCGACGCAGCGCACCGGTCTGCCCACCCTGCCAGGCGTCGGTACGCCGTCCGTGCCGACGCCGCGGCCAGGCTCGGGCTCGTGGCCGGTGGTGCCGGCGCGCGCCGACGAGCCCGCCGCCGGCGGCCCGGTCGCACCGGCTCCTGCGTCCGTCCCGCACCCGGGACCCCAGCGCTGCGAGGGATCGGCGAGCCGGCAGGGCTCGGCGAGTCGGCGGTCGCCACGGCCCGGACCGTCCATGACCCTCCCGCGCAGGCGCGCGCTGCGCGTGGTCGCGGTCGCGGCGGTGGCGGTGCTCGCGGTGACGGCCACGGGTGGCTGGGTGGTCCAGGACAGGGCGTACCGCGAGCTCGTCGCGCAGCATGAGGCCCGCGCGCGCGTGGACCGGGCGGTGGCGGGCGCGGCGCGGGACGGCTCGGCGGGCGCCCGGGTCGAGGTCGCGACGTTCGTCGAGCAGCGCGCCGCGCAGGTGACGGCGCTGGGCGAGGC
>JAEYUL010000136.1 GCA_023432565.1 Actinomycetes bacterium
AGAGCAGGCGGACGGTCTGCGCCTTGATGGTGATGCCGCGCTCGCGCTCGATGTCCATGCTGTCGAGCACCTGTTCGCGCATCTCGCGCGAATCGAGGCCGCCGCACTGCTGGATCAGCCGGTCGGCGAGGGTCGACTTGCCGTGGTCGATGTGCGCGATGATCGAGAAATTGCGGATGTGCGAAAGGTCAGTCATCGGTGCCCGGAGCCCTGGTTTGCCCGCGGAACATAGGGCGGACAGCGGCGGAATGGAACATGGGAAACGCGGAACTTGCCCTTGCGGGTGGGGAATCGTCGGCTTCCGCGCGCTTGAGCTTGCCCGACCGCTGGGGCATCATGCGGCAACCGATTGATTTTTACTTGGATTGCCGCCCGGATGAGCCACGATCCGCCCGCTCTGCTCGACACGCAACCGGCGCGCCGGCTGGAGGATGTTCCGCAGACGACGGCCCTGACGCCGCTGGATGCCGGCGACCGGCGCTACGTCAGCCTGAGCGCCGCGGAGGACGTGTCGATCCTCAAGGAACTGCGCCTGCGCCTTCGAGAGGTCCTGGACCTGCCGGCGGACCGGATGCGCGACACCGATTACGTCAAGATCGTGTTCTCCGGCCATCGCGGCAGCGGCAAGACCACCGAGCTGAAGCTGATCGAACGCGATCTCGGCGGCGAATTCTACTGCATCCATCTGTCGCTGGACGAGCAGAACCTGATCGAGGATTTCGATTACTCGCTGTTCCTGCTGTGGCTGTGCGAGAAGATCGCCAACCGTCTCCGCGACGACGGGATGCCGATCAGCGAAGCCATCGTCGACGACGTCGGCCGCTGGTTCGCCGAACGGACCGAGACCGATGTCAGCGAGACCGCCGCGGCGGCCGCAGCGTCGGCGGAGGCGGAAGCGGGCGGCGGCTTCTCGCTGTTCGGCCTGGGGGCGAAGCTGCTGGGCCGGGTGAAGTCCGAGGCGCGGGGCAGCCTGACGCGGCGCCGGGAAATCCGGACCAAGCTGCAAAGCTACTCGACCGAACTGATCGCGAAGGTCAACACGCTGCTGGACGAGGCCCGCGACACGCTGATCCGCAAAGGGCGCCCGGCGCATCTTCTGGTCATCCAGGACAATCTGGACAAGCTGGGCGGCGACATCGCCCGGCAGTTCTTCCGCGACACCAGCGGGCTTCTGCGTCAAGTGCACGCCCATGCGATCTTCACCGCCCCGGTCGCCACGACGCTCGCGCCGTTCAAGATCGAGACGGTGTTCTCCGACTCCTACATGATGCCGATCATCAAGGCTTGCCGCCGCGACGGCACGCCGTATGAGCCGGGCCTGGACCTGCTGCACCAATTGACGGCGCGCCGGGTCGATCCCGCGCTGTTCACCGATCCGGCGTTGATCGACCGGCTGTGCCACGCATCGGGCGGCAACATCCGCGATCTGGTGCGGCTCGTCGGTCAGGCGGCCCGCATCGCCCGTGCGTTGGAACAGCCGCGGATCGACGAACGGAGCGTCAACGAAGCGATAAAGCGCCTGCGCATCGAATATGAACGGACGCTGGCCCCCTTCGCGCGCAGCTACTACCCGTTCCTTGCCGCCATCCATCGCACCAAGCTGTTCGGGAACGACCAGAACGGCACGGTCGAGACGCTGCGGGCGCTGCTCGACAACTCGGCGATCCTCGAATACGAGAACGGCGACCTGTGGTATGACGTGCATCCGGTGATCCGGGAATCGAAGGCGTTCCAAAATGCCCTCACAGACCTTTCCGAACCCGGAGAATGACGAAGGGGCGGCCAAGTCCGATCCTGAGCACGACCGGGCGCTCGAATACGCCCTTCTGCGCGCGTTCCTGAAGGAGCGGGTGGGCTTCCAGTTCGGCGTCGCGGTGGTCGATGACGACCGCACGCGGGCCGAAACCATCGACGCGCTTGGCAGGGATCTGGCGGCGGACGGCATCGAATGGGTGGTCATCGATCTGCGCGGCCTGCCGGACGACGCGGGCCTGTTGGCGGAGATACGGCGGCGGCTCGCGGCCCTCGACGGGCGCCCGGCGGCGGTCGGGGTGGTCGGCATCGAATGGCACCTCGACCTCGGCAACGGCGGGATGCGCGACGCCGACAAGCCGAGCCCCCTGTTGGCAGACGCCAATTTTCAGCGCGACTCCTTTCCGGACCAGTGCCCGGTTCCGCTGGTCCTGTGGGTGACCAGCCTCGCCCTGTCGGCGATCAGCCGGCTCGCTCCCGATCTCTGGCACTGGCGGGCGGCAACCTTCGACCTCTGCCTCGAGCCGCCCGACCTGCCGGTGGTCGAGCAACTCGACCGGATCGTTCCCCGGCCTGAAGAAGCATGGCAAGCGCAACCGAAGGAGGAAGCGCGTCGGCGAATCGCCTTGCTGCGCCGCATGCTGGAGGAGATCGGTCCAGATGGCGGCGGCCGGCGGGCTTATTTGCTGAACGAGATTGCCGACGCAACGGAACCGGTTGGTGACTACGATGCGTCGCTCCAGGCCAGCCAGGAGGCCTTGGCCATCGCGCAGCATCTCGGAGATGACAGGATGACCGCCGCCTCTGCGACGCGCGTTGGTCATATTCTGTCGCGCCAAGGGCAACCCAACAAAGCACTGGAACTGCATCAACGGGCATTGGGCATCTTCGATTCCCTGGGTGATGTGCGGTCGCGGGCAGTGGCGTTAGGGAGCATTGCACGTTTGAAGGCGCAACGTGGCTCGGTAGATGAGGCGCTGGCACTTCACCAAGAAGCATTGGGAATTTTCGAATCGCTGGGTGATGCCCGGTCTAGGGCAGTGGCTCTCGGAGATATCGCGCGTGTGAAGGTGTTGCATGGCGCGGTAGATGAGGCGTTGGCGCTTCACCAGGAAGAATTGGAGATTTACGAATCACTGCGTGATGTGCGGTCGCGAGCGCTGGCGCTGGGGGACATTGCGCGTCTGAAGGCATCGCGCGGCGCGGTGGATGAGGCGCTGGCTCTGCATCAGGAAGCGTTGGCGATTTACGAATCGCTGGGTGATGTACGGTCGCGGGCGGCTTCATTGGGGGAGATTGCACGTTTGAAGGCGTCCCGCGGCGCGGTGGATGAGGCACTGGTGCTGCAACAGGAGGCACTGGAGATTTTTGAAGCTCTCGGAGACGTGCGGTCGCGGGCGGTTTCGTTGGGAGAGATCGCGCGCTTGAAGGCGTCGCGCGGCGCGGTGGATGAGGCTTTGGCGCTGCATCAGGAGGCACTGGAGATTTTTGAAGCTCAGGGTAATGTGCGGGAGCAGACGGTGGCGCTAGGAGATATCGCACGTCTGAAAGCGTCACTTGGTGCGGTGGATGAAGCGCTGGCGATGCAGCGGGAAGCGCTGAATATCTGCGAGAGCAACGGTTACTGCGATGGTGTGGCGGTGCTCGGTCTGGACGTTGCCCGGCTACTCGCCAAGACTGGCAAGCCGCAGCAAGCACGCACCCTGGCCGAGCGGTCGCTGACCCTATTTACCCAGCTTGGTTGGCCAAACGGGCTTTCCAGGACCCAAGCCTTTCTCGACTCCCTACCTCCCCCCGGCCCGGACGATCACCCCACCAGCACCGGCGCCACCGCACGGTAAAGCTCCATGTACTCCTCCGCCGGGCCGTGCCAGCCGAAGTCGCGGGTCATCGCGTGCTGCTGCAGGACGTGCCAGCGCTCCGGCTTGCGGTAGAGGGTGGCGGCGCGGCGCAGCGCCCAGGTCAGTTCCTGGACGTTGGCGTTGACGAACTGGAAGCCCGTCGCGCTGCCGTCGTTCACCGCCGCCGGGTTGGCGTCCACGATGGTGTCGGCCAAGCCCCCGGTGCGGCGGACCAGCGGCAGGGTGCCGTACTTCAGCGCGTACATCTGGGTCAGGCCGCAGGGCTCCGA
>JAEYUL010000060.1 GCA_023432565.1 Actinomycetes bacterium
GATCGCGCTGTAGTGCGCGAACACGTCGGCGGAGCCGTCGGACGGGGCGATGAAGCCGTAGCCCTTCTCAGCGTTGAACCACTTCACAGTGCCGGTGGCCATGATGTCTTCTCTCGTTCGAGGGGCGCGGTCGCGGGCGCGACCTCGCTCGCCGCGCCCAGGGGGTCGCGGACGGTTGTGGGCGCGTGCTCGACGAGCACGCGGGTGGGGGCGGGTCCCGCGGTGGGGGACCAGCAGCGCGTCGGCGGCCGCCCATGTGGCGACGACGCCGAGCGGTCGCGTGAAGCGGTCGCTGATGCGCAGACCGTCGACGGTGCGCTGGGCGAGGCCCGCGTACTCCTCGGCGACGGTGGCGACCCAAAGGTCCTCGTCGGCCTGGCGCCAGCGGGGCGCTGCGGGCCGGGGACCTGTCTGGGACAGGTGATCAAGACTGGTGAAGATGCTGACTACTCTCGCGCTCCGAGCGTTCGTCGGAGTGGATGGATCAAGGTGAATCGGGCTCGCGGTCCTGCTTCGATGCGTGGGACCGAAGAGCGTAACGGGACATCCCGCGACATGAACGCACCGGCCACAGTACACGACAGGGCGCGACGAGCACCGTGAGGCCCGTCACCCGGGCGTCGGCCGCGGGGTTCGTCGCCCCGGCCCGCGACTCTCTGCGGGCAGCGGTCAGCGTGCGCGCCCAGGTGCCCGGGTCACTCAGATCGGTGCGTCATCTCCCCCGGTGTCGTGCCTGATCAGGGCTACGATCGACCCGGTTGTGCCGGTGTCGCGAGGAAGGGAAACCGTGCGCGTTACCAGTGCCGACGTCGCCCGCGAGAGCGGTGTCTCCCGCACCACGGTGAGCTACGTGCTCAACGACAAGCCGGGCGTCGTGATCACCGACGCGACGCGGCAGCGCGTGCTCGAGGCGGCCCACCGGCTCGGCTACACCCCGTCCGCGGCGGCGCGCGCTCTGCGCTCGGGACGCAGCGACCTCGTGCTGTGCGTGCTGCCCGACTGGACGATCGGCCCGCTGCTCGACACGCTCATCGACCACATCACCACCTCGCTCGCCGAGCACGGCCTGTCGGTGCTCGTGCACATCACCCGCGGCTCGCGGCCGCTGGCCGAGCTGTGGCGCGCCGTGACGCCGTGCGCGGTGCTCGGTCTGGTCCCGTTCGAGGCGTCCGACGCGCGTGCGATGACGCGGGCGGGCATCGCGGTCGTCGGGGCGGCGCTCGACGAGGACCCGCGCCCGGAGACGTTCGTCGTGCCGCAGACCAGCATCGGAGGGCTGCAGGTCGACCACCTGGTGTCCGGGGGGCATCGCGTCCTCGCGTACGCGGCGCCGGCCGACGACCGCCTGGTGGCGTTCGCGAGGCGTCGGCTCGCGGGCGTCCAGGCGCAGTGCGCGCGGCTGGGACTGCCGGAGCCGCTCGTGGCCCGGGTGGACCTGACCGTCGAGTCGGCGGCCGCAGCGGTGCGTGCGTGGCGTGACGACCCGCAGCCGGTCACCGCGGTCGCGGCGTACAACGACGAGGTCGCGCTCGCCGTCCTGGCCGGGGCGGCCGAGGCGGGGCTCGTCGTCCCGGACGACCTGGCCGTGATCGGCGTCGACGACATCCCCGTGGCGCGCCTCGCGTCGCCGCCGCTGACGACCGTGTGGCAGGCGATCGACGCGCAGGCCGACTACCTGGCCGCATCCGTGCTGGCCGCCCTCGACCCGTCCCTGGACCCGCCGGTCCGGCCCGACGACGTGTTCCACGTCGTGCAGCGCGCCTCGACCTGACCGCATGCTCACCGCCGGGTCCGCCGGGCAGCCGCAGGGCCCGCGCCGGTGTGCACGGCGAGGGCCCTGCGGCCGTCACCGGCCGGTCGAGCACTGCCCCCTCGTCGTCCGGGCCGGTGCGGTCCTGCGACCGCCGGTCAGCTCACGGGAACACGAACCAGTTGACGTTCACGAAGTCCGCCGGCTGCCCGGACTCGAACGTGAGGTAGACGGTGTGCGTGCCCGTCACCGCCGTGATGTTGGCCGGGACGGTGCGCCAGACCTGCCAGCCGCCGGTGCTCGCGATCGCGAAGCTGCCGACGGGCGGCGCGGTCCGGCTGTCGAGCCGCACCTGCACCAGACCGCTCGCGCCGTCGAGCGCCCCGGACGCCACGCGTGCGACGAGCTGGGTGCGCCCCGCGCTGCCGAAGTCGACCCGGTCGTAGCGCAGCCAGTCACCGTTGGAGAGCCACCCGACGTTCGAGCCGCCGTCGACGTCCTGCGTGGGCTCGACGTCCACAGCGGACGCCGCGGCGTAGGACTCCGCCTCGATGCGGGTCCCTGCCGAGGTGCCGGAGCCGGACGGCGTGGTCGGCGTCGGGGTCGGCGTGGCCGTCTTCGTCGGTGTCGGTGTCGGGGTGGGGGTGGCCGTCCTCGTCGGTGTGGGGGTGGGCGTGGCCGTGCTCGTCGGCGTCGGTGTCGGCGTGGGGTTCGTCGTGCCGCCCCTCGAGCTCGCGACGGATCGGGCGGGCACGTTCAGCGTGACGCCGTTCGAGAACCGGACGGTGATCGCCGACGAGCCCATGTTGGCCGCCTCGTACGTGCGCACCCCGTTCCTGGCGAACACGGCATACAGCGGGGTGTTCGCGGTGACGGACTGGTCGAGCGTGCCGAGGCCCGCGAGGTTCTTCAGCCAGTAGAAGGTGTGCGCCCGTGACTCGCCCTCCTCGACCGCGTACGAGCCGGCCTGTGCACGGAACTGGGCGAGCGCGGTGGGTCCGTCGGCCAGAGCCTGGAACTCCCAGAGGATGTCCTGCCACACGGTGGCCGGGCCGCCGTTGTTGCGTTCGAGCTCGGCGAGGTTGCGACGGATGTACGCCGGGTCGTAGCCCAGGTACAGGTGACCGGCCGTGGACGGCAGCAGGTTGATGCCCTGGATCATCTCCGGCTCGGCGCTGAACCACGTGGCGTAGGCGCCGCCGTCACCCCAGACCATGCCGACCGCCGAGTGGCCGAACGCGGCCGGGAACGCCTCGTCGTCGGTGTCGAACCAGTAGTTCTCGATCGCGGACGCCTGTGTCGTGTAGAGGTAGATGCCCAGGTCGCGGATGGTGGTGTTCGCCGTCGCCTGACCCCACTGGATGAGCCCGCTGGCGAAGTTCATGCCCTCCGACGACGACTCCTGGTTGTTGCCTGCGCCGAACGCGCCGTGCCCGGCGGCCCAGTCGTGCCCGGCGTAGATGTCGAAGTCGCGCAGGAACGGGAAGCGCGTGTCGCTGCGGTCCCAGTTCGCGGCGTCCTTGATGACGGTGTTGACCATGCCGCCGTACGCGGAGGTCGCCGCCCACGACGGGTCGAACTGCGCGACCGTCGCGGCACCCACGACGAAGTACCCGTAGTGGAAGTGGTGGTCGTTGAGGTCGGTGTCCGAGCCGTACGAGGCGGGGTAGCCGATGAGCGTGCCCCAGTTGGCGTCGTACGCGAACAGTCGCTGCGTCTCGCCCGGGGACGCGGTCATCCAGTCGGTGAGGCGCGCCTTGACCTTCGCGAGGATCGAGTCGCGGGCGCTCGTCCTGCCGGTCAGGTTCGCGATCTGCGCCACCTGCGTCGCACGGCCGATCGCCTTGCCCGTCCAGTACGTGTCCTCGCCGAATCCCGCGAACGGGTCGCTCGAGGCGACCTCGTTGACGTACCCGTCGAGCTGGGTCACGTCCGACCCGGAGGTGAAGCCGGTGTTGGCGAGCTGGGGGAGCACGCCGTGGAACGGCGTGACGGTCCGGAACTGCGAGGCCCCGATCACCACGCGCATCGGGCCCCGCGGCGAGACGTAGGAGTAGCTGCTGAGGTTCGTGCCTGCCAGGTGGTCGCGCTGGTGGGGGTAGAGCGCGAACACCGTGCCTGCGCTGCCGGCCTGCTTGGCGGTCGTCGTGAACCGGTACGTCGCGGTGAGCTCGGCCGACGCCTCGTCGTACGACCACGAGACCCGGGTGCCCGTCACGTGGTTGTGGGCGTAGGGCGCGTACGCGGCGAGCGCGGCCGCGCGGCCGGACGCGCTGCCGGTCGAGGGCAGCACCGCGACGGAGAAGTACGCGCCGCCGTTGAGCGAGGAGCTGATCGTCGTGCCGGAGACCGCCCACGTGGAGCCCGTCGGTCCGAACGCGGCGTAGTCGTGCCCGTTGACGGTGAACCCGACCGCGCCGTTCGCGGTGCTCCACACCGTGGGCGTGCCGGTCGTCGTGAGGGTCGCGTTGCCGCCGGTCTTCGTCGCGTAGACGAACGGCAGGCCGTGGCCGAACGTGGTGCGCAGGCTGTTGCCGCCGCTGGACCACAGCTCGCTCACGGTCCAGTCGGAGTACCCGTCGACCTTGCCGTCGGCGGTCAGGCCCGCGATGCCGATGCGCACGTCCTCGGCGTAGGAGTAGTGGTACTCCGAGACGCCCGTCGACGTGCCGGTGATCGTCGGGTTCGTGGGGTAGCTCATGCCCAGGCCGTTGGTGAAGGCGTGGAACGTGGCCGGGTGCGCCATGAGGTTCTCGGAGACCGACGAGCAGTCGAACTTGCGCCACAGCAGCGAGGTCCACCAGTCGTTCGTGGGGATCGCGCCCCGAGGGAAGTCGGCCGTCACGTGCGCACGGGCGTCGGTGATCGGGCGGTCGCCGCACTCGGTGGGGACGGCGCGGCCGGCGGGGATCGAGTCGGCGTAGCTGCCGGAGCCGACGGTCGCGGCGTCGGCGCGCAGGGAGGTCGCGACGACCTGCAGCAGTGAGACGACGAGCGCGGCGGCGGTCACGAGGGCGAGGACGGCGCGGCGGTCGGCCACCGGCAGACGGCGAGCGGGGCGGGAGGGGTCGGCGTGGGCGGGCACGGGTGTCTCCGTTCTCGGCTGCCGGTCTGGCCGGGCAGCGCGGGGTGACCAGCGCCCGAGGGGGCGGGTGCCGGACGTGGTCGGGCCGGCACCTCGCGACGTTGCGAGGAGAGGGCCCTGGGGGCTGGAGTGAGGGTCGGTCACGGCACCGGTGGCGAGGCGTCTCCACGTCGAGCCGCTTTGTCCGTTGACTCGTGTCACCTGTGCTCGTCCCAGCGTGGGACGCAGCGAGTCGGTTGTCAAACGCAACGGTGCGGGCGGCAGGGAGCGCGGCTCGTCGCCGGGCTCGGGGCACGGGACCTCACGGCTGCGTCAGGATGTGCGGCGTGACCTACCGCGTGATGACCGTGTGCACCGGCAACATCTGCCGCTCACCCATGGCCGAGATCGTCCTCCGCCAGCGCCTGGAGGCCGCCGGGCTGGCCGACGAGGTCGTGGTCGACTCCTCGGGCGTGTCCGACGAGGAGCACGGCAACCCCGTCGACCGGCGCGCCCGGGCGGTCCTGGCCTCGCGCGGATACCCGACCGGCGAGGGCCACCGCGCGCACCAGATCACCGCGACCGAGCTGGCCTCGCGCGACCTCGTGCTCGTCGCGACCGCCCAGCACGCCCGCACGCTGCGGCGCATGGCCGGTCCGGACGTCGCCGACCGGATCGTCCTGCTGCGACGCTTCGACCCCGCCGCGCCGGTCGTCGGCCCGGGCGAGCCGGAGCACGTGCTCGATCTCGACGACCCCTGGTACGGCGGCATGCAGGACTTCGAGGACTGCCTCACCCAGATCGAGGCCGCCGCCGACGGTGTCCTGACCCACCTCCGCACAACCCTCCACCCCTGACCCGAGCCGCCGACCCCCACCGGCACCGCGGCCCCCCACCAGCGCCGCCGACCCCCCTCGCCCCCGAACCCGCGCCGCCCGCCTCGACCGCTGTCACCACCTCGCACCGCTACCCGGCACCGCCGCCCCCTCGCCACCGGCACCGGCGCCCGCGCCCCGACCCTCGTCACCACTTCGCACCGCTCGCCGGCGCCGCCGACCCCGGTGGGTGCAGGGATGAATGCAGGGAAGGGGCAGCTCTAGGCGGTCGCGCCTGCATCCATCCCTGCATCGACGGTGCGGAGGTGGGCCGGTCCTGCGGGTGCGGGCGGGTGGGTGGACGACCCGGGGGTGGCGGAGCAGGTGGTGCGCGAGCCCGGCGGTGCGGGACGGGGTCGGGGCGGCAGGATGGGGGCGTGAAGGTTGCCGCTCGTGCGCACGTGCCGCCGTTCGCCGTCATGGAGATCATCGCCGCCGCCAACGCCAGGCGAGCGGCGGGCCAGCACGTGCTCAACCTGTGCGCGGGCGAGCCTGCCACGGGCGCGTCCGACGTCGTGCGGCAGCGGGCCGTCGAGCTGCTGACCAGCGGCGACCTCGGCTACACCGAGGCGCTCGGTGCGCCGGCGCTGCGCGCCGCGATCGCCGCGCACTACCGCGACTGGTACGGGCAGGACGTCGACCCCGCGCGCATCGCCGTCACGACCGGCTCGTCGGGCGGCTTCATGCTCACGTTCCTCGCGGCGTTCGACGTCGGCGACCGGGTCGCCCTGGCCCGCCCGGGGTACCCCGCGTACACGAACATCCTCGCGGCTTTGGGGTGCGAGGTCGTCGAGCTGCCGGCCGGTCCACAGACCCGGTTCCAGCCGACCGTCGAGGTGCTCGCCGAGGCGCACGCCGTCGCGCCGCTCGACGGGCTCGTGATCGCCTCACCCGCCAACCCGACCGGGACGATGATCGACGCGGCAGAGCTCGCCGCCGTCGCGCACTGGTGCGGCACGCACGGCGTGCGCCTGGTCAGCGACGAGATCTACCACGGCATCACGTACACGGACGCGCAGGTCGCGACCGCCGCGCGCTACCTCGAGGACGGCGCGGTCGTCGTGAACTCGTTCTCCAAGTACTGGGCGATGACGGGTTGGCGGCTGGGTTGGCTCGTCCTGCCCGACGACCTCGTGGAGCCCGTCGGGGCGCTCGCCGGCAACGTCGCCCTGTGCCCGCCCGCCCTCGCCCAGCACGCGGGCGTCGCGGCGTTCTCGCCCGAGGGCATGGCGGCCGCACGCGAGAACGTCGAGCGCTACGCCGGCGCGCGTGCGCTGCTGCTCGAGCGACTTCCGGAGCTGGGCTGGACGCACGTCGCACCCGCCGACGGCGCCTTCTACCTGTACGGGGACGTCTCCGACTCGGGGCTCGACTCGATCACGTGGTGCGCGCGCCTGCTCGACGAGGCCGGAGTCGCGCTGACGCCCGGCACCGACTTCGACCCCGTGGACGGCTCGCGGTACGTGCGGCTGTCGTTCGCGTCGTCGGTCCCGCTGGTACGTGAGGCGGTCGAGCGGATCGTCGCCTGGCAGCGCACCCTGTAGGTCCGCCTCGGGCACGTCCCGGGCGGCCCGCGCGTTGGTGCGGCGTCAGCAGGACCTCCTGCAGCAGCAGGAGCTCACGGCGAGGAGTGCGTATGAAGTGCCCCGTGGACCAGGCCGAGCTCGTCATGTCCGAGCGGCAGGGAGTGGAGATCGACTACTGCCCCACGTGCCGCGGTGTGTGGCTGGACCGAGGTGAGCTGGACAAGATCCTGGACCGGGCCGCCGCGCTCGCGCCCGCTCCCGGCTCGGCACCCACGTCCGCTCCCTCAGGCGGCGCGCCCGCCTACGGCACGCCGCCGCCGGACACGCGCACGGCCTACCCGGACCCCCGCCACACGCAGCGCTACGACGAGCCCCGGTACGACGAGCCCCGGTACGACGAGCCGCGGTACGACGAGCGCTCCCGCTACGGCTCGTCCGACCCGCGACACGGCGACCCGCGCTCTCGCCGCAAGAAGAAGCGCGAGTCGTGGCTCGGAGACCTGCTCGACTTCGACTGACGGACCCGCTCCCCGGTCGGGAACCGGTGCGTCGTAGGTTGGGGCGGTGGGGATCGCAGCGCTGGTCGAGCCGGTCGCGGAGCTGACCGCCGAGCAGGTGGAGCGCAGCTCGCGTCACCTGCTGCTGCCCGGGCTCGGGCTGCTCGGGCAGCGCCGGCTGCGTGCCGCGCGCGTGTGCGTGCTGGGTGCTGGGGGCCTCGGCGCTCCGGTCCTGCAGTACCTCGCGGCGGCGGGCGTGGGCACGCTGGGCATCGTCGACGACGACGAGGTCGACGTCAGCAACCTGCAGCGGCAGGTCGTCCACGGGTCGTCGGACGTGGGGCGGCTCAAGGTGGACTCGGCGCGCGACGCGGTGCACGCCCTCGACCCGAGCATCGTCGTCGTGCGCCATCCCGTGCGTCTGACCAGGGACAACGTCGCCGCGATCCTGCATGGGTTCGACGTGGTCGTCGACGGGACGGACAACTTCCCGACGCGCTACCTCGTCAGCGACGCCGCCGCGGAGCTCGGCGTGCCGGTGGTCTGGGGATCGGTGCTGCGGTTCGACGCGCAGGTCAGCGTCTTCTGGTCCGCGGCACCCGGAGGCGGGGTGACGTTGCGGGACCTGTTCCCGGTCGAGCCGCGGGCCGACGAGGTCCCGTCGTGCGCCGAGGCGGGCGTGCTCGGCGCCCTGTGCGGTCAGGTGGGCTCGCTCATGGCGACCGAGGTGGTCAAGCTCGTGTGCGGGCTGGGGGAGCCGTTGCTGGGACGCGTGCTCGTCCTCGACGGGTTGCGGTCCCGCTGGACCGAGGTGCCCCTCGCGCGGCCGGCGGTCACGGCGGCGGGGCGGGCAGCGGCTCGGGCCGCGGAGCGCTCCGGTGCCGAGCCGACGAGCCTGCACGCGCAGGGCCGGGTGCCGCAGGTCGCGGCCGACGAGCTCGCAGCACGGATCGCGGACCCGCACGACGACGTGGTCGTCGTCGACGTGCGCGAGCCGCACGAGATCGCCGCGGCGGCGTTCCCGGGTGCGGTGGCCGTACCGCTCGCGCGCATCCTCGAGGGCTCGGTGCTGCCCGACTGGCCGCACGGGCCCACGGTCGTCGTGGTGTGCCACGCGGGTGCCCGCTCGCACACGGCCGCCCAGGTGCTGCGCGCCGCAGGCGTGGACGCGTCGAACCTCACCGGCGGCATCGTCGCCTGGCAGGCACGTGCCCGGACCTGACCGGGAGCTGTCGCGGGCCCGGCCCACGGGGGCCGCAACGGCGTGGGACGATCGGACGACGACGAGGGGGGTGGAGGTGCGCGCACTCGACGAGCACCGGGCGCAGGCGCTCGCGCTGGCAGCGGCGCTGCCCCCGGTCGAGGTCCCGCTCCTGGACGCGCTCGGGCTCGTGCTCGCCGTGGACGTCACGACCCAGGTTGCGCTCCCGCGCTGGGACAACTCCGCGATGGACGGGTACGCGGTCCGCGCGGCGGACGTCGCGACGGCGGACGAGGGCGGGCCGGTCGTGCTGCGCGTCGTGGGGGACGTGGCGGCGGGCTCCGCCGACGAGCCGCTGGTCGGGCCGGGCGAGGCAGTCCGGATCATGACCGGTGCGCCGCTGCCCGCGGGCGCGGATGCCGTCGTGCCGGTCGAGCTGACGACCGACCCGCAGTCGGCGGACGAGGCGGCCGGCGACCCGCGCGTGCCGGGCTGGGTGGGCACGGGTGGGCGGGTCGTGGTGCGCGCCCCCGTCGCAGCGGGCGCGCACGTCCGACGAGTCGGGGAGGACGCAGCCGCGGGTGACGTGGTGCTCAGCGCCGGGCAGCTCGTCGGGCCGGCGCACGTGGCCGCCGCGGCGTCTGTCGGCCGCGCCACGCTCGTCGTGCACCGTCGCCCCAGGATCGCGGTGCTCTCCACGGGCGACGAGCTCGTGCCACCCGGGCAGGAGCTGCGCCGCGGGCAGATCCCGGACTCCAACTCGTGGCTGCTCGCCGCTGCGGTGCAGGACGCGGGCGCGCAGGCCCTGCGCCTGGGGGCGGTCGGGGACGACCCCGAGGCGCTGCACGCCCTGCTGCGTGCGCTCGACGCGGGCGAGCACGGGACCGTCGACGGGATCGTCACGTCGGGCGGTGTGAGCGTGGGCGCGTTCGACGTGGTCAAGGCCGCGCTCGCCGACGAGCCGGGCGTGCAGTTCGTGCGTGTCGCGGTGCAGCCCGGCAAGCCGCAGGGACTGGGCCGGCTGCCGGCGGGCACGCCGGTCTGGACCCTGCCCGGCAACCCCGTGAGCGCGTACGCGTCGTTCGAGATGTTCGTGCGCCCCGCGGTGCGCCGCATGCTGGGCCTCGACGACGTGGGCCGCCCACGCGAGCACGCGGCGGCCGACGAGGGGTGGCGGACGCCGCCCGCACGCGCCCAGCTCATGCCGGTCCGACGCGTGCCCACGGACGGCGGCGGCCGACCACGCGTGCGTCCCGCGACGGCGCGCGGCTCGGGCTCCCACCTCGTCGCGCGGCTCGCGCTCGCGCACGGACTGGCGATCGTGCCCGCCGAGGTGGACGAGGTCCACGCGGGCGACACCCTGGAGGTCATCTGGACATGAGCGAGCTCACCCACCTCGACGCGCACGGTCACGCGCGCATGGTCGACGTCACCGAGAAGCAGCAGACGATCCGTTCCGCTACCGCGTCCGGCCTGGTGGCGTGCGATCCGACGGTCGTCGCGGCGCTGCGCGACGGGTCCGTGCCCAAGGGCGACGTCCTCGCGGTCGCGCGTATCGCGGGCATCGCGGCGGCCAAGCGCACCCCGGAGCTGCTGCCCCTGGCGCACGTCATCGGCGTGCACGGCGCGGTCGTGGACGTCTCGGTCCACGACGACGGCGTGCGTGTGATCGCCACGGTCCGCACGGCCGACCGCACGGGCGTCGAGATGGAGGCACTGACGGCCGTGAGCGTCGCGGCCCTCGCCGTGGTCGACATGGTCAAGGGGCTCGACAGGTCTGTGCGTATCACTGACGTGCGGCTCGAGGCCAAGACGGGCGGCAGGTCGGGTGACTGGCACCGGACGCCCTGAGCCCGACGAGGCCGCCGCAACGCACGGACCGGACGGCGACCCCGCAGGGCACGGACCGGACGGGGACGGCGCGGGGGCGCCCGGCGCGGGAGCAGGGTGCCCGACGGGCGCGTGGGACGCGATGGTGCTCGCGGGCGGTGCCGGCCGCCGGCTGGGCGTGCCCGGCTCGCGGGTCGTGAAACCCGAGGTCGTCGTGGCGGGGCGCCCTCTCGTCGACCACGCCCTCGCGGCCGTCGAGGGGGCCCGCAGGCGCGTGCTCGTCGGCTCCGACGCTCTGGCGCGTCCCGGTGTCCTGACGACGCTCGAGGACCCGCCGCTCGGGGGCCCGGTCGCGGGCATCGCCGCGGGACTGGAGCTGCTCGACCGGTCGGGCCCCGGCGACGACGACGTCGTGGTCGTGCTCGCGTGCGACGTGCCGCGTGCGGGGCTCGTCGTGCCCGCCCTGGTGGCGGCCGCACGCGAGCCGGGCGCGCACGCGGCCCGGCTCGTGGACGACGACGGCTGTCCGCAGCACCTGGTCGCCGCCTTCCGCTACCACGCGCTGCGTCGCGCGGTTGCGGGCCTGCGCGCGACGCACGGCGCATCCGTCCGGGACCTGGTCGCGGCTGTGACGTTCGCCGACGTCCCCGACCCGGGTGGCGCCGCGGCCGACGCCGACACCTGGCCGGACGTCCGCCGCCTCGACGCCGAGCTGGGCTCCGCCGCCGATCAGGCTCGCGGTGTCACCGCCGGCCGCGCCGACGGTGGCACGATCGGGGCCTTGCCACGTGAGCCAGGGAGGTTGCTGTGAGTGATCCGCGTCGTGCCCCGGGCGCCGACCTGTCGCTGTGGGTCGAGCACCTGACGGAGCGTCTGAGCGTGGGACCCGAGCTCGTCGACGTGGACCGTCTGCTCGAGCTGTCCAGCGATGTCGCGCACGCCGTCGCGCGTCCCGCGGTGCCCGTCTCGATGTTCGTCGCCGGGCTCGCCGCGGCGGGACGCACCCCGCAGGAGGTCGCGGCGCTGCTCGTGCAGGTCGAGGACCTGGCTCACGCCTGGGGCGACGAGTGATCACGGTCCGCTACTTCGCCGCGGCCGCCGAGGCTGCCGGTCTGGACAGCGAGCGGCTCCCGGCGGGCACGGCGGACGCGGTGCGCTCCGCGCTCGTCGCCCGTCACCCGGCCCTCGAGCCGGTCCTCGGCCGGTGCGCGCTCCTGGCCGACGGTCGCCGCGTCGAGCCGGCGGACGACCTGGCGCCGGGGGTCACGCTGGACGTGCTGCCGCCGTTCGCCGGCGGCTGACGCGCGCTGCGGGGCGCGAGCTCAGCCGCCGATCGCGCTCATCGGGCGGCGCGGCTGCAGGAACGCGGGGTCGTCGATGTCGTGACCGGCCTTCTTGCCCGCGAGGCACTGCCGGAAGGCGGCGACGAGCCCGTCGTCGACCGCCTCGTCGTCCTCGCCCGACCGCAGGATCTCCCGCGTGTCCACCTCGGTCTGCGAGAACAGGCAGGCGCGCAGCTGGCCGTCGGCGGTGAGCCGGAGCCGGTCGCACGCGCCGCAGAACGGTGCGGAGACGGAGGCGATCACGCCGACGGTCGCCGGGCCGCCGTCGAGGTGCCAGAGCTCGGCGGGTGCCGCGCCGCGTCCGGCGACCTCGGTGAGCTCGAACGCGCCCCGCAGCCGGTCGAGGACCTCGGCCTGGCTGACCATCTGCGTGCGGTCCCACGTGTGGCCGGCGTCGAGCGGCATCTGCTCGATGAACCGCATCTGGTACCCGCGCTCGACGGCGAACCGGGTGAGCGCGACCACCTCGTCGTCGTTGACGCCGCGCATCGCGACGGCGTTGATCTTGACGGGGTGCAGCCCGGCGGCGTCTGCCGCGGCGATCCCGGCGAGCGTCTCGACGAGCCGGTCGCGGCGCGTGAGCTCGGCGAACCGCGCCCGGTCGAGCGTGTCGAGGCTGATGTTCACGCGCGTGAGGCCGGCGTCGCGCAGGGGAGCCGCCAGGGCGGGCAGGCGCAGCGCGTTGGTGGTGAGCGAGACCTCGACGGGTCGGCCGTCAGGTGTGCTCAGCGCGGTGAGGCGGCGGACGACGTCGACGACGTCGACCCGCAGCAGCGGCTCGCCCCCCGTCAGCCGGATCTCGCGGATCCCCAGGTCCACGCCGACGCGCGCGACGCGGACGAGCTCCGAGGTGCTGAGCATCGTCGAGCGGGCGAGCCACGGCACGCCGTCGGCGGGCATGCAGTAGGTGCAGCGCAGCGAGCAGCGGTCGGTGAGCGAGATGCGCAGGTCCTGGTGCGCGCGGCCGAACCGGTCGACGAGCGAGCCGCGCCGGGCGTCGGCGCGCGTCACATGCCCACCCAGTGGTGGCTGCCGTCGGCGAGGAGCTCTCGCTTCCACACGGGCAGCTCGGCCTTGACCGCCTCGACGAGGCGGCGGCACGCGTCGAAGGCCTCGGCCCGGTGGGCGGCCGACACGGCGGCGACGACGGCGGCCTCGCCCACGCGCACGTGCCCGACACGGTGGCTCACCGCGACGTCGAGCACGTCGTCGTCCGCAGCGACCTGCACCGCGAGCCGCTCGAGCGTCGCCGCGGCGTCGGGGTGGGCGCTGTAGTCGAGCGCGACGACCTCGCCGACGACCGACGGGTCGTGGTCGCGGACCAGGCCGACGAACGTCGCGACGGCCCCGGCGCGCGAGCTCGCGACGTGTTCCACGTGAAACAGCAGGTCAAGCGGCTGGTCCGTGACGACCGCGATCACGCGTGGTCACCGCCCTCGACCTGGCTCAGCAGGTGGGGGAGCAGGGGGATCAGCACGACGAGCCCCTCGCGCACGCCTCCCGTCGAACCCGGCAGGTTGACGACGACGACGCCCTCGGCGGTCACTCCTGCCAGACCACGGCTGAGGACCGCCGTGGGCACGTCCGACGAGCGCCGCAGCAGCTCGGGCAGCCCCAGCAGCTCCTTGGCGAGCAGCGGGCGGGTCCCCTCGGGCGTCTCGTCGCGCGGCCCGACGCCCGTGCCGCCGGACGTCACGACCACCCGTGCGCCGCTGGCGACCGCGTGGCCCAGCGCGGTGGCGACGGACCGCGCCCCGTCCGGCACGACGATCGGCTCGGGCACGGCGTACCCGGCGGAGCGCAGCAGCTCGACGGCCGCGGGACCGGACCGGTCCTCACGCTCGCCGGCCGCGCAACGGTCGGAGACGACCACGACCACCGCACGGGGTTCGCTCACCCGGCCAGGCTAACGACGCCTTCGCCTGGTGTGCCCCCTGTCTCGCCGTCCAGACGGCGCGCCACGCGTGCAGCCGCCCGACGACGCGCGCCGGGATCCCGACCGTGCGGCTCGAGGGACCCGCGCCGCCGGCACGTGCCACGAGCACGGCAGCACGTGGCCCGTGCGCCTTGCCCACGATCGCCGCCGGACCGCACCGCGCAGCCGGGTGCTGACCGGGTAGCCTGAGCCCGATGTCGTCGGCTCCGGCCACGGCGCGCGCACAACTGAACACGCTGCTCGAACCGAGGCGGGAGAGTCCCGCGACGCGGGCGCCGAAGGAGCAACCCTCCCCGGGAATCTCTCAGGCCCCTGTACCGCCCCGGCGAGGCAACTCTGGAAAGCGGCCGCCCCACGACGGGACGGCCCACCGACGGTGCAAGCCGGCGCGCCCCGGGCTGGGTCCCAGCCACGGCGGACCGGCAAAACTCTCAGGTCGTCGCGCCACGCGACGGATGACAGAGCGGGGAGCCCACCACCCGTCCCGGCGTCGCCGGACGACCCCCGGAGCAGCCCGTGTCGCAGTCCACCCACCAGTCGCCCACCGACGAGGCCCCGGCCCTGATGGGCTCCGCGCCCGCCGCCCTCGACTTCTGCGACCGCCACGTCGGCCCGCGCCGCGGTGCGCAGACCGACGCGATGCTCGCGGTCGTCGGGTACGAGCGGCTCGAGGACCTGCTGGACGCGGCGGTGCCCGCCTCGATCCGCACCGGGCGTCCGCTGGACCTGCCCGAGGCACGTGGTGAGTCGCAGGTGCAGGCGGCGCTGCGCGAGATCGCGGACAAGAACCAGGTGCTGCGGCCCATGATCGGCCAGGGGTACTACGGCACGACCACGCCCGCGGTGATCCGCCGCAACGTGCTCGAGTCGCCCGGCTGGTACACCGCGTACACGCCGTACCAGCCGGAGATCAGCCAGGGCCGGCTCGAGGCGCTGCTGAATTTCCAGACGATGGTCGAGGACCTCACCGGCCTGCCGGTGGCGAACGCGAGCCTGCTCGACGAGGCGACGGCGGTCGCGGAGGCGGTCGCGCTGATGTGGCGCGCGCAGCGCGGCAAGGCGGGCACGGTCGTGCTCGACGACCAGCTGTTCGGGCAGTCGCTCGCGGTCACGGTGGGCCGCGCGGAGGCGATCGGCCTGCCGGTCGTCGTGGCGGACCTCTCGCAGGGCCTGCCGCAGGTCGAGGGCGAGCTGATCGGGCTCGTCGTGCAGCAGGTCGCGTCGTCGGGCGAGGTGCGGGACCTGCGGGACGTGGTCGCCGCCGCGAAGGAGCGCGGCGCGCTGGTGACGGTCGCGGCGGACCTGCTCGCGCTGACGCTGCTGACGTCCCCGGGCGCGCTCGGCGCGGACGTCGCGGTCGGCTCGGCGCAGCGTTTCGGCGTCCCGCTGTTCGGCGGCGGCCCGCACGCCGCGTTCATGGCGGTCCGGACCGGGCTGGAGCGCATGCTGCCGGGGCGGCTCGTCGGCGTGAGCGTCGACGCGGACGGCGCACCCGCGTACCGGCTCGCGCTGCAGACGCGCGAGCAGCACATCCGCCGCGAGAAGGCGACCAGCAACATCTGCACCGCGCAGGCGCTGCTGGCGATCGTCGCCTCGATGTACGCGGTTCACCACGGCCCCGACGGCCTGCGGGACATCGCGACCCGGGTGCACCGCCACGCCGTGTCGCTCGCCGCGCGCCTGCGCGACCTGGGCGTCGAGGTGGAGCACGAGGTCGTGTTCGACACGGTGCGCGCGGTCGTCCCGGGCCGCGCGGCCGACGTCGTGGCGGCCGGCGTGCAGCAGGGCGTGAACCTGTGGGCTCCGGACGCGGACCACGTGCAGGCGAGCCTCGACGAGACGACGGACGACGCGGACGTCCTCTCGGTGGTGCTGGCCTTCGTCTCGGCGGGTGTCACGGACGCACCGCTCGGCACCGACGAGGAGCAGTGGACGTCGCCGAGCGAGTCGTTCACGGTGCGCGGCGGCGCGTTCGCCTACAGGCCGATCGTCGCGGAGCCCACGCTGCCGGGCTGGGCGCTGCGGACCGACCCCTACCTCACGCACCCGGTGTTCAACCTGTACCGGTCCGAGACGGCGATGCTGCGCTACCTGCGCCGCCTGTCCGACCAGGACCTCGCGCTGGACCGCACGATGATCCCGCTCGGCTCGTGCACCATGAAGCTCAACGCGACGGCGGAGATGGAGCCCATCTCCTGGCCGCAGTTCGCCGACATCCACCCGTACGCCCCGGCGGACCAGACGGCCGGCTACGCCGAGCTCGTCACGCAGCTGCAGGACTGGCTCGCGGAGATCACGGGGTACGCCGCGGTGTCCGTCCAGCCGAACGGCGGCTCGCAGGGCGAGTTCGCGGGGCTGCTGGCCATCAAGGCCTACCACCGCGACCGCGGTGAGGCGCAGCGCGACATCTGCCTCATCCCCGCGTCCGCGCACGGCACCAATGCGGCCTCGGCGGCGCTCGCCGGCCTGCGCGTGGTCGTCGTCGCGACCGCCGAGGACGGCGAGATCCTGCTCGACGACCTGCGGGCCAAGCTGGCGCAGCACGGTCCGCAGGTCGCGGCGATCATGATCACGTACCCCTCGACGCACGGGGTGTACGAGGAGCACGTGCGCGAGGTGTGCGACCTCGTGCACGACGCAGGCGGCCAGGTCTACATCGACGGTGCGAACCTCAACGCGCTCGTCGGCCTGGCGCGGCCGGGCGAGATGGGCGGCGACGTGTCGCACCTCAACCTGCACAAGACGTTCTGCATCCCGCACGGCGGCGGCGGTCCGGGCGTCGGGCCCGTCGCGGTGGCGGCGCACCTCGCGCCGTACCTGCCGGGCGACCCGACGACGAGCGCGCGCACCCCGCAGGCCGCCACGCACGCGTCGCACGTGCCGCCGGTCTCCGCGGCGCCGTGGGGCTCGGCGGGCATCCTGCCGATCTCGTGGGCGTACGTCGCGCTCATGGGACCCGACGGGCTGCTGCGTGCGACGCAGGTCGCGGTGCTCGCGGCCAACTACCTCGCGACGCGCCTGCGCGAGCACTTCCCGATCCTCTACACCGGCCCGAACGGGCTCGTCGCGCACGAGTGCATCCTCGACCTGCGGGAGATCACCAAGCGCACGGGCGTCACCGCCGAGGACGTGGCCAAGCGCCTCATGGACTATGGGTTCCACGCGCCGACGCTCGCGTTCCCCGTGCCCGGCACGCTCATGGTCGAGCCCACCGAGAGCGAGGACCTGGCCGAGCTCGACCGGTTCGTCGAGGCGATGGTCGCGATCCGCGCGGAGATCGACGAGGTCGCGGCCGGCACGTGGCCGCTCGAGGACTCGCCGCTGCGCAACGCCCCGCACACCGCGGCCTCCGTGGCCGCCGACGAGTGGACCCACCCGTACGGTCGCGAGCGTGCCGCCTACCCGCTGGCGAGCCTGCGCCGGGACAAGTACTTCCCCCCGGTCCGCCGCATCGACGGCGCGCGGGGCGACCGCTTCCTGGTGTGCTCGTGCCCGCCGGTCGAGTCGTTCGCCGAGTGAGCCCCGCGCCGGCACCCGCCCGCTACCACCGACGAGAGCACAGGAGCACCGCATGAACGAGCACGAGGGCGCGCGTCAGTCGCCCCTGCACGACGAGCACGTGGCGCTGGGCGCCGCGCTCACGGACTTCGCGGGGTGGCAGATGCCGCTGCGGTACGGCTCGGACGTCGCCGAGCACACCGCGGTGCGCACCGCGGCCGGCCTGTTCGACCTGTCGCACATGGGCGAGCTGTGGGTCACCGGGCCGGGCGCGGGTGACGCGCTCGACCGCGCGCTCGTCGGCAACCTCACCGCGCTCGCGGTGGGCCGGGCGCGCTACACCATGATCTGCGCGCCTGACGGCGGGGTGCTCGACGACCTCGTCGTGTACCGCCTGTCCGACGACGAGTCCGGCGCGCGCTACCTCGTCGTCGCGAACGCCTCCAACGTGGCCGTGGTGCGTGACGCCCTCGCCGAGCGGTTCGCGGGCCGGGACGACGTGACCCTGACCGACCGCTCGCTGCAGACCGCGCTGATCGCCGTGCAGGGCCCGCGGGCGCAGGAGATCGTCGTCGGGCTGGTCGACGACCCGACGCAGGCCGAGGCGGTGCGCTCCCTGAAGTACTACGCCTCGGTGCCCGCGCGCGTCGTCGGGATCGACGCGCTCGTCGCCCGGACCGGCTACACGGGGGAGGACGGCTTCGAGCTGTTCGTGCCCGCCGACGCCGCGTCCGCCCTGTGGCGGGCCGTCCTCGCGGCCGGCGCGCCGCTCGGCCTGGTCCCCGCCGGCCTGTCCGCGCGCGACTCGTTGCGCCTCGAGGCCGGCATGCCGCTGTACGGCAACGAGCTCGACACGACCACCACCCCGCACGACGCGGGCCTGGGCCGTGTGGTCAAGCTCGACAAGGTCGACGCCGACGGCGCTCCGCTCCCGTTCGTCGGCCGCGAGCCGCTGGCCGCGCGTGCCGCCAGCGCACCGGCGCGCACGCTCGTCGGGCTGCAGGGCCTGTCCCGACGCGCCGCCCGGCACGGCTACCCGGTGGTCACGCCGTCGGGCGCGGTCGTCGGGACCGTCACGTCGGGGGCGCCCTCGCCCACGCTCGGGTACCCCGTGGCCATGGCGTACGTGACCCCCGAGGTGAGCGCCGACGGCACCGAGCTGGCCGTCGACGTGCGTGGACGGCACGAGCCCGTCCGCGTCGTCCCGCTTCCCTTCTACCGCCGCGAGCGGTAGACCTCCTCCTAGACGACGCACGAGAGCGGAGCACCCCATGACTGACCTTCCGGCCGACCTGAAGTACACGCTCGAGCACGAGTGGCTCACCGACGGCAGCCCCGCGACCGTCGGGATCACGTCGGTGGCTGCGGAGGCGCTCGGCGACATCGTGTACCTCGAGCTGCCTGCCGTCGGCGAGTCGATCGACGCCGGCACGGTGATCGGCGAGATCGAGTCGACGAAGTCCGTCTCCGAGCTGTTCTCGCCCGTGTCCGGGACCGTCGTGGAGGTCAACTCCGCAGCCGTCGACGACCCCTCGGTCGTCAACGCCGACCCGTTCGGTGCGGGCTGGCTCATCAAGGTCGAGGTCGCCGAGGTCGGCCCGCTGCTCACCGCCGAGGAGTACGCCGCGCACGCTGCGGGCTGAGCCCTCGGGCCGATCAGAGCCCCGTCGCCGCAGCCAAGTCCGACATGCCGTTCATGGGAGCTCCTGGGCCGAACGGGTGAATGGCCGGGCTCGCGCACGGGTCCGGTGTATCAGACAGACGGTCTGGCGTTCATTGTGGGCAGGAGCGGGACGAGCCCTGTGGGTGCGGAGAAGAAAGTCGGCAAAACGGCGTCATGGGCGCCGGACCGGCCACTCTCATCCGACGTATGACCCACGGGCGCCCGGCGCAGCGGGCCCGTGAACCGATCGGAGGACAAGATGACCATGCTCGAGACCACCCGGACCGCCACGGCCGTGGAGACCCTCACCCGTCGTGAGCGTGTGGTGCTCGCCGAGCTCGCCGAGGACGTCACCCTCGAGGAGATCGCCACCCAGCTCTTCGTCACGCGCAACACCGTGAAGTCTCAGGTGCGCAGCGTCTACCGCAAGATCGGCGTGTCGACCCGCGCCGAGGCCGTCGCATGGGCGGAGGCGCACGGCATCCGCTGAACCTCCGACTCGAGTCTGCGCCGCTCCACGACGAACGGCGGTCTCCGCTCCGGCGGACACACACCCGACCGGCCCGTCCCCCTCAGGGCGGGCCGTCGTCGTGCCCGGGCTGGCAGACTGCGCCGCATGGGACCCGTGCTCGTCGTGGCCGCCGCGATCGTCGACGACCTCGACGCCCCGCACCAGCTCCTCGCCGCGCGCCGCGCGCGTCCCGCGAGCCTCGCGGGACGGTGGGAGTTCCCCGGCGGCAAGGTCGACGCCGGCGAGTCGCCGCTCGACGCGCTGCACCGCGAGATCCGCGAGGAGCTGGGCGTGCGGATCACCGTCGGGACCGAGGTCGTCGGCCCGCAGGACGGTGTGTGGCGGCTGTCCGAGAAGTACGTCATGCGACTGTGGTGGGCCGAGCTCGCCGACGGCACGCCCGAGCCGCTCGTGGAGCACGACGAGCTGCGCTGGCTGCCCCGCGCGCACTGGACGGACGTGCCGTGGCTCGACGCCGACGTCCCGATCGTCGAGGCGTTGCACGCGCTGTGACCGCCCTCCTTCGGCCAGTCACCCCTGGCTCGGTCAGCCCTGGCTCGGCCGACCCGGGACCAGGTCAGATCAGGCGACGACGGCCGCGACCCGGCGGATCGCCTCGGTGAGGATGGTCGGCGAGGTGGCGTAGTTGAGCCGGACGCGCCCGGCGCCCGGGGTGCCGAAGGTCGGCCCGGGGTTGAGCGCCACCCGCGCCTCCCGCAGCAGTCGTCGGCCCGGGTCCGCGTCGCCGGGCAGCTGCGCGCTCAGGTCGAGCCACGCGAAGTAGGTGGCCGCACCGGGCGCCCAGCCGACGAGCGGCAGGTGGGCGTCGAGCAGCGTGCGCAGGTGCACGCGGTTGTCCCGCAGCGAGTCGAGCAGCGCGTCCAGCCAGGGGTCGCCGCCCTCGAGCGCAGCGGCGTGCACCAGCGCCGGGACGTGGCCGACGCCCATCGCGGTGAGCTTCGGCAGCCGCCGCAGGTCCGCCACCGCGCCGGGACCGGGCACGGCGAGCGCGGCCTTCAGCCCGGCCAGGTTGAACGCCTTCGACGCCGAGTGCAGCGCGATCGCGTCGGGGATCACGGTCGTCGCCGAGGCGAAGGTGCCGTCGAGCGTCAGCGGGCCGTGCACCTCGTCGGACACGACGCGCACCCCGTGCCGCGCGGCGAGCTGACCGACGGCGCCCAGCTCGGCGGGGGAGTGCACGGTGCCCGTCGGGTTGTGCGGGTGGCACAGCAGGTAGCCGGCACGACGCCCGTCCGCGCGTGCCTGCGTGAACGCCGCCTCGAGCGCGGCCAGGTCGAGCCGGCCGTCCGCGCCGAGGTCGGCCGTGACGACGCGCCGCCCCGCCGCCTCGAGGAAGTCCCGGAACGGGGGGTAGACCGGCGGGTTGATGACGACCGCGGCGCCCGGGTCCGTGACCAGCGCGAGGGCCTCGACGACGCCGTGCATCACGTCCGGGACCAGCGCTGTCGCCGCCGGGTCCACCACCCAGCCCCAGCGGCGCTCGGCGAACCCTGCGAACGCCTCCTGATAGGGCCGGCCTGCCGGGTAGCCCGTGTCGCCGCGGCGCACGACGTCGGCCAGCGCGCGCTCCACGGGTGCGCACAGGCGCACGTCCATCTCGGCGACGAACAGCGGCAGCACGTCCGCGTCGTAACGGCGCCACTTCTCGCTGGTGCGGGTCCGCAGCTCGTCCAGGGGGACGTCGAAGACAGTCACCCCCCGGACGTTACCCACCCGGCCGTCTCGCGCGGGCCACCCCGACGCCCGATATGCCGGTATCGCCGCTACGGTCGTCTCCCATGGACATCAGTGCCCTGCCTCCCGAGCTCGGGACGCCGCAGTGGTGGTCGGTGTTCCTCACGTCGCCCGCCCTGGCTGGGGTCGCCGCCGTCCTGGCCGCGGCCGTGGCTCTGTGGGGTGTCAACCGGCGCATCGAAGCCGACAAGGAGATGGCGGCGAAGGCTCGCGCGGCCGAGAAGGAGAACGCGGCAGCAGCCACGCAGGCCACCGCGACTGCGGCTGAGCTCGTCCGCCGTCAAGACATCGAGGACAGGGACCACGCGGCGTGGTGGTCGCGGTACCAGTGGGTGGATCACGAGCTGTCGTCGATGGAGGATGACGATGCGGCGCGTGTCCTGAGCGAGCTGGCCGACTCGGCGCCCGACGGGGTCGCGGTCGCCCTCGTGGCGGCCGCGTCGAGCAAGTACCGTAGAAGCGTCAACGCGCCCCGGCGGGCGACGAGGAGGCGACGACCGTGAAGCAGAGCGACGCGACGTCGGGCCACAACGCTCGGCGGGTGCCCGTCCGGCGGCTGAGCCAGACGGCCCGTTCCGCGTTCGACGCGCTCGACGCCAAGCTCGCCCCCGGCGGGGAGTACGCCGTGAAGGCGGCTCAGCGGGCCAGGGACCGCGAGGCGCGTGATGTCGAGATCATGCGCCTCATCCGCAAGGGCGGCTGAGCCGAACCGCACGCTCTGCTGGTCGAGTGCGACCGCGAGCGACGTCGTGCCCGTGCTCGCCGGCAGCCGCGGCCTGCCGCGGCCGTGCGTGCGACGGATGACGACGAACGGGCCGGTCCGCCCGTGGTGGGGGACCGGCCCGTCGGCGACGTGCGTCAGAGGGTGGCGCGGACCTCGCGGGTCGCGGCCAGCATGTGCTCGAGGCTGGGCGTCGTCTCGGCGTAGCGGCGCGTCTTGAGACCGCAGTCCGGGTTGACCCACAGCTGGTCGACGGCGATGGCCTTGACCGCACCCGTGAGGAGCTCGGTGATCTCCTCGACCGACGGCACGCGCGGCGAGTGGATGTCGTACACGCCCGGACCCACCGCGCGCGGGTAGCCCGCCGCCGCGATGTCCTCGACGATCTCCATCTTCGAGCGCGCCGCCTCGATGGACGTCACGTCCGCGTCGAGCCCGTCGATCGCGCCCATGATCTGGCCGAACTCCGAGTAGCACAGGTGCGTGTGGATCTGCGTGTCGGGGCGCACGCCCGCGGTCGCCAGACGGAAGGACTTCACCGACCAGTCGAGGTAGTCCGCGTGGTCCGCCTCGCGCAGCGGCAGCAGCTCGCGCAGCGCGGGCTCGTCGACCTGGATCACGGCGATGCCCGCGGCCTCGAGGTCCGCGATCTCGTCGCGCAGCGCGAGCGCCACCTGGTTCGCGGTCTCGCGCAACGGCTGGTCGTCGCGCACGAAGCTCCACGCCAGGATCGTCACCGGGCCGGTGAGCATGCCCTTGACGGGCTTGTCGGTGAGCGACTGCGTGTACGTCGTCCAGTCCACCGTGATCGGCTTCGGGCGCGACACGTCGCCCCACAGGATCGACGGGCGCGTGCAGCGCGAGCCGTACGACTGGACCCAGCCGTTCTGCGTGACCGCGAAGCCGTCGAGGTTCTCCGCGAAGTACTGGACCATGTCGTTGCGCTCGGGCTCGCCGTGCACCAGCACGTCCAGGCCGATCCGCTCCTGCAGCTCGACGACGCGGCGGACCTCCGCCTTCATCTCCTCGACGTACTGCTCGTCGGTCAGCTCGCCCTTGCCGTGTGCCGCACGCGCCTTGCGGATCTCCGGTGTCTGCGGGAACGAGCCGATCGTCGTCGTCGGCAGCGGCGGCAGGTTCAGGCGCGCGGTCTGGGCCTCCTTGCGCTCGTCGAACGGGCCGCGCGAGAACGCGTCGTCGGACAGCGCGCCCGTGCGCTCGCGGACCTCGGGCCGCACGACGCCCGGGGCGGTGCGGCGCGACGCGACCGCGTCGGAGGCCTCGAGCAGCTGCTCGTGGATCGCTTCACGGCCCTCGGACAGGCCCTCGGCGAGGGTCACGACCTCGACGACCTTCTGGTCGGCGAACGCGAGCCACGAGCGCAGCGTCGGGTCCAGGTCCGGCTCGTCGGCCGTGTCGTGCGGGACGTGGAACAGCGACGTCGACGTGCCGACCGTGACGGCGCCGGCACCGAGCACCTCGAGCTGCTCGAGCACCTGGAGCTTGGCGTCGAGGTCCGCGCGCCAGATGTTGTGCCCGTCGATCACGCCCGCGACGAGCGTCTTGGTCTCCAGGCCGGGGACGGTCTGCGTGGGGACCGTGCCCTTGACGAGGTCCAGACCGATCGCCTCGACGTCCGTGGCCGCCAGGACCGGCAGCGCCGCGCCCAGGTCGCCGTACGGCGCAGCGACGAAGATCGCCGGCCGCTGCGGACGCTGCAGGTCGGTGCTCAGCGCCCGGTACGCCTCGACCGTCGCGGCCAGGAGGCGCTCGACCGGCACGTCGATGCTCTCGGAGACGAGTGCGGGCTCCTCGAGCTGCACCCACGTGGCGCCCGCGGCCGCCAGGTCCTGCAGGAGGTCCGCGTACACCGGCAGCAGGTCGTGCAGGCGGTCGATCGGGGAGAAGTCCGCGGGCGAGCCCTCGGTCGGCTTCGCGAGCGCGAGGTACGTCACCGGGCCGACGATCACCGGGCGGGTCAGGACGCCCTCGGCGAGGGCCTCGACGAACTCCGCGACCGGGCGGGTACCCACGTAGGAGAACTCCGTCTCCGGGCCGATCTCCGGGACCAGGTAGTGGTAGTTGGTGTCGAACCACTTGGTCATCTCGAGCGGCAGGTCGTCACCGCGCCCACGCGCCACGGTCGAGTAGCCCGCGAGGTCCAGCGTGCCGTCCTCGCCGACGAGGTCCGCGAAGCGGGCCGGGATCGCGCCGACGACCGCGCTCGCGTCGAGCACGTGGTCGTAGAACGAGAACGCGCTCGGGATCGCGGGGACGTCCTTGGGCAGGCCGAGCTCGACGAGGCGCTCACGCGTGCGCCGGCGCAGCGCCGCAGCGGTGGCCTCGACCTCCTCGGCCGTCGACCGTCCGGCCCAGAAGGCCTCGATGGCCTTCTTGAGCTCGCGGCGCGGCCCGATGCGCGGGTAGCCGAGCACGGAGCCGGTCGGGAACTGCGGGGTCTCGCTCATGGGGTCCAGCCTTCG
>JAEYUL010000122.1 GCA_023432565.1 Actinomycetes bacterium
GCCTGCGGCGTCACGGCCGACCGCCCGGAGCCGGACGGCGGCGTCACCGACGGTCGCCCGTGGGCCCCGTCCGCGCCGTCGGCTGCCGCGGCACGCACGGGGTGCGTCAGGTCCAGACCGGGCCCGCCGAGACCCGCGGTGTCGACCCCCGCGATCGTGTCCGGCACACCCATGCCCCGGTCCTGCACCCGCGCGCCGGCCGCGGGCGCCTCGTCGACGAGACCGTCGGGGTGGATCAGCAGCGACCACATCCCGTCCGGGTCGCGCACCTGCACCGGGACCGGCTCTCCGACCTGACCCGCGATCGCCGCGATCCGCTCCGTGATCGCGGCGCCGGCCTCCTGCAGGTTGGCCATGCGGATCCGCTCGATCACGCCGTCGACGGAGATCTCGCCCGTGCCGTCGTCGCGCACCTCGGCGGTGACCTGTGGCAGACGTGCCGTCCGCGTGGTGCTCTCGCCGTCGCTCATCGGTGGTCCTTCCTCGTCGCGCCCGAGTGCGAAACTACGCGAAACAGGGCGATCCCGCGCGCAGCGGGAGGGCGAGAAAGGGCGCGCGACCTGCGTGGCATCGCGCCACGGCGGCCCCGGCGGTGCGGGTCAGGTGTCGTCGACCTCGAACCAGACCGTCGTGCGGCCCGCCTCGTGCGTGGTTCCCCAGCTGCTGGCGAGCGCGTCGACGAGTGCCAGACCGCGCCCGTGCGCGGCCGTCGGCTCGGTGCGCCGCAGCACGGGCTCGCCACCACCGCGGTCCTCGACCTCGACCCGCAGGACGCCCGCGCTGACGGTCACGCGCACCACGACGGGCGCGCCCGCGGGACCGTGCACGACGGTGTTCGCCACCAGCTCGCCCGTGAGCAGCTCGGCGATCTGGTTGGCCGCACCACCGATGCCGGCCGACGCCGCGATCTGCATGACCCAGTGGCGCGCCGTGCGTGGCGCGACCGGCGCCGCGTCCACCACCAGCTCCTCACGTACCTGCGGTCCGCGCATGCGCACGCTCGCCGCACTCCGGATGCTCCGCACCTGACCCACGTCACCAGGGTGCCCGACGAACGCGCCCCGCGCCGCACGAGATCGCGGTCCGTCGCTCTGCGGCGACGTCCCCGCAGGACGCCCGACCCCCTCGCCCCCAGCCGGAGCAGGCGTGTCAGGAGGTGTCGGGGGCACGTCCGCATCGTGCCATCAGCGGGTGACGCACGTCACGCCCGACACCTAGGTTGGGGACATGCCGTCCTCGACCCCCGCGACCGAGCTCGACGTCCGTGGCCGCACCGTTCGCGTCAGCAGCCCCGACCGCGTGTGCTTCCCCCAGCGCGGGCTGACGAAGCTCGACGTCGTGGAGTACTTCGTGTCCGTGGGCGACGGGATCCTCGGTGCGCTGCTCGACCGCCCCACGACGCTCGAGCGCTGGCCGAAGGGCGTGTTCGAGGGTGCGCGGCTGTCCACGCGCGCGGACTCCTCGGGCGACGCGTTCTACCAGAAGCGCGTCCCGGCCGGTGCCCCGGACTACGTGCGGACGTCCCGCATCGGCTTCCCGTCAGGACGGACGGCCGACGAGGTCGCACCCAGCGAGCTCGCGGTCGTCGCGTGGGCGGCCAACCTCGGGACCCTCACTTTTCACCCGTGGCCCGTGACGTCCGACGACGTCGACCGTCCCGACCAGCTCCGCATCGACCTCGACCCGCAGCCCGGCACCGACTTCGCCGACGCCGCACGGGTCGCCCCGCACGTGCGCGAGCTGCTCGCCGAGCACGGCCTCGAGGGCTGGCCCAAGACGTCGGGCGGGCGCGGGATCCACGTGTTCGTGCCCATCGAGCCGCGCTGGACCTTCGTCGAGGCACGCCGGGCGACGATCGCGTTCGGCCGCGAGCTCGAACGGCGCCTGCCCGACCACGTGACCATGAAGTGGTGGAAGGAGGAGCGCGGCGCCAAGATCTTCGTCGACTACAACCAGATGGCGCGCGACCGCACGATCGCGTCCGCGTACTCCATCCGCGCCAACCCGCGCGCGACGGTGTCCGCGCCGCTGACCTGGGACGAGGTCGGCGAGGTGCATCCCGACGACTTCGACGTCACGACGATGCCGGCGCGCTTCGCCTCGGTCGGCGACCTGTTCGCGCCGCTCGCCGCGCACGCGCCGGGGCGGTTCTCGATCGACTCGCTCCTCGAGCTCGCCGCCCAGCAGGAGCACGACGAGGGCCACGGCGACCTGCCGTACCCGCCCGAGTACCCGAAGATGCCCGGTGAGCCGATGCGCGTGCAACCCTCACGCGCCAAGAAGCAGGCGCCGTCCGCCGACTGACCGGGCCGGCCGCGGCGTCAGCCGACGTACTCGTAGTGCCAGTACTCCGGGTTGCTGCCGTTGCGCAGCGCCCACGACGGCTGGACCCACCCGTACGACGGCCCGTGCTCGATCAGCCACGCACGCTTCGGGGTGTCCCAGCCGTACTCGCACGGCAGCTCCGGCACGTCGAGCGCGTACCCCGTGCCGTGCTTCGAGGTGCCGGGGACCGCGGCGACCGACCCGAGCGCCTCGCGCATCGCCACCTGCGTCGCGAAGTCGCGGTACGTCAGGTCGAGGTCCAGGTCGTCGCCGAACTCCGCGCGGAACGCCACGTTGAGGCGCTCGAGCGCCTGCGTCGCCTCGGTGCGCAGCCAGTAGCGCGTGCCCAACGGGTCGACGCCCCACGACGTCGCCTGCAGCATCGACTCCGGCAGCCCGCCGTTGGAGCCGTCCCCGCCCCGCGTCGGCGGCGAGGTGTAGAACGGCGGGCCGTCGTAGGTCGTCTCGCAGCGGTCGCGGCCGCCACCGTCCACGGGCGCACGAGGTGCCGCCGTCGCGCGCTCCTCGCGTGCCCGGCGCGCCTCGCGCTCGGCGACCCACTCGTCGTGCGCGGCGTCGAGCACCGCCACGGCCGCGGCGACCTCGGCGGCGAGCGCGCGCAGCTCGGCGACGGAGCCCGCGTCCGCCGCGGAGACCGTCGCGGTCGACCCGAGCACGTCCCGAGCCCGCTGCAGGACCTGGGCGAGCGCGTCGCGGACCGCCTCGTCGGCCACCTCGCCCCCGGTCGCCTCGAGCCTCCCGGCCGCCTGCTCCACCGCCGCGGCGAGCGCGTCACGCGCCTCACCACGCGCGGCCTCGCCGAGCTCGCGACCCACCCGGTCGGCGGCCGCACCCCGTGCCGCGGTGTCCTCCTCGAGCACCCGGGCCGCCAGCTCGGCCGACGCGCTCGCCTCGGCCGTGCGCGTCCGGTCCCGGGTGTGCTGCAGCCCGAAGCCCACGGCCGCACCGGCGACGAGCGCGAGCGCGACGACCGCCGCGGCGACCGCGCCGCGGCGCGTCGCCGTGGAAGATCGTCGGGTCATCGGGCGAGTCTGGCCTGCGGGACGAATCAGGCGCAACGCCGTGGACCGCCGTGCGGGGCGCATCGCGCCGCCACCGGGCCCGCGGCGCACCGCCCGTCCGGCTGAATCGCCCGCGCCCCGCTCAAGGCCGCGCACCGACCGGCCGATCGTGGACCCATGACCGTCGTCGACGCGCGCGAGACCCCGGCTGCCGTTGCCGCCGCACCCGCGGCCGCCGGCATGCGAGAGCTCACCGCGACCGAGCGCCAGCACCTGGACCGCCTGCGTGGGCACCTGGCCTCGAGCGGCGCCCCGGTCACGACCCTCGACGGGCTCGGCCGGCTGCTGCAGGCCGCGCACACCGCGTGGGTGCGCACACCGAGCGCGCAGCGACCCGATCCCGGTCCGATGATCTCGTCGATCGCCGTCGGCATCGGCGACCTCGTGCTCGCAGGCGCCCCGACCGCGCGCTGGGTGCTGCACGTCCTCGACCAGCCGTCGCCCGCGCTGCTGTGCGCGAACGGCTCCGCGGCCGTCGTGCCCTTCGCCGACCTGCGTCGGCGCTGGGCGGACGGCGCCGAGGTCGCGAGCCCGGGCCCGACAGCCGGCCCTGACGCCGCGCCGACGGACGCCGACGTGACCGTCGACGCCGCTTGGCTCGCCCGGTACGTCACCGCGGCGGCCTCGCACCTCGCGGCCGCTGACGCCGCCGTCGTCCCCACGCCCCGCGCCCCGTCGTCCGACGAGCAGGCGCCCGCCGAACCGGTCGCGGACCCGGTCGCGCAGCCGGACCCCGAGCAGGCGACGGCGCAGCGGGCTCCTGCGCCGGCCCCCGACGCGCCGGCCTCGGAGGCGCCGGTCTCGGGCACGCCGGCCTCGGACGCGCCGGGCCACGTCGAGCCCGTCTCGACCTCCACAGCCGACGGCTCGGTCCCGCATGGCCGTCGCTCGCGCGCGGCGGCCGTCGTCGTCGACGAGCCGGTCATGCACTACCGCACCCCGACCGAGCTGCCGTACGTCCCGTCGATCGAGGCGCAGAACCTCGCGCTGCGTGCGCTCGACCGCGGCCTGACGGCCGCGCTGTCCGACGGCCCGACCCCGTTCGCCCTGCGTGACGACGGCACCAACGTGCACGTGAAGTGGTTCCCCACCGACCCCGACGACGCGCTCGGTCAGGCCGAGCGCTGGGTCGTGGACGGGATCGGGCTGCGCGCCGCGATCGGGTGGGTCGTCGCGCTCGAGCCCGACGGCGGGCTCGTCGTCCCGGGCCTGGGCGCACTGGCGGCCGACGAGTCAGCCGCCGCGCAGGGCGCGGACCACGCGGTCGTCGTCCTGGCCTCCGACGCTCGCCTGCCCGGCCTCGTCGTCGCGCACCGGTACGTCTCCGGCCCGGACGGCCGGTCCCTCGGCGATCCGCTCATCGTCGGCCCGTGCCCGACCCTGCTGTAGCCCACCGCTGACCGCAGTGCCGCGCGGGCGTGCGGCTGACCGCAGTGCCGCGCGGACGTGCCGCTGACCGCAGTGCCGCGCGGACGTGCCGCTGTCCGCGCCGTCAGCTCACGCCCGGCTCGCCCCCGGGCGCAGCCCGCGTCGGCGACTCCTCGTCCGCGCCCTGGACGTCGTGCTCGTGCGCGCCTGCGCTCGTCGAGGCGTCGACCTCGGGCGCCGTGGCGTCATCCGGCGTGCTCGGCGTGCCGGTCTCGGCAGACGGTGCGGCGCCGACCGGCCGCACGAGGACGTTGCGGACCCGCAGGACCGTCGCGACCAGCCAGACGGCTCCCATGACCGCGAACTGCCACGGGTAGCGGGCGCCCACGAACAGGGCCGACAGCCCGATGACCACCCCGGTGACCAGCGCCGAGCGGACCGCACCGTCGCGCAGCACGCGACCCACCGCCGCGCCCCAGCGCTGCTGCCAGACTCCCGTACGCATGCCCCCATTGTCCCCGCCCCGCGACCGCGTCGGTGCCCGGGAACGACGAAGGCCCTCCACCTGGGGTGGAGGGCCTTGCGTGGAGCCGCCTAAGGGAATCGAACCCTTGACCTTCTCATTACGAGTGAGACGCTCTGCCGACTGAGCTAAGGCGGCGCTGTCGGACCTGCCGGTCCGGCGAGCGCGCCCACTGTACCCGGCCGGGTGCCGGGTCTCCAAAGCGGGGACGAGCGCCCGACGGACCCCGCGCAGCGCGTCGCCGCCGGCTCGTGGTCGCGGGCATGTGGTCGCCGCCGTGTGGTCGCCGACGTGTGGTCAGCAGCGGGTGCCCTCGGCGGGGACGGTGCCCTCGAGCAGGTATGCGTCGACGTTGCGCGCGACGCACTCGTTCGACTGGCCGTAGGCCGTGTGTCCCTCGCCCTCGTACGTGAGCAGGACGCCGGAGTCGAGGAGCTCCGCGAGGGCCTCGGCCTGGGCGTACGGGGTGGCGGGGTCGTTGGTGGTGCCGACGACGAGGATGGGCGCTGCTCCCGCGGCGGAGTAGTCGTCGAGCCCGCCGACGACCGGCACGGGCCACTGTGCGCACAGCACTCCCCCGTACGAGAACGCCGCGGCCACGGTCGGCGCAGCGGCCTGGATCCGCTCGGCCTGCGCGGCCATGTGGTCCAGGTCGGAGCTCGACCGGGAGTCGACGCAGCCGATCGACCAGAAGGCCTCGGTGGAGTTGTTGCCGTAGGTGCCGTTCGACTTCCGGTCGTAGTAGGCGTCCGAGAGCGTGAGCAGGATCGAGCCGTCGTTGTCGCGTATCGCCGCGGTCAGGGCCGACGTGAGGTAGTTCCAGTACTTCTGCGAGTACAGGGTCACGGCGATCCCGGTGAACGCCAGCGACTGGGTCAGCGGCCGCTCGTCGTCGCCCGTGGGCAGCGGCGAGGCCTTCGCCCGGTCCAGCAGGCGCCGGATCTGCGCGAGCCCCTCGTCGACGTCGCCCCGCAGCGGGCACGTGCGCCCGGCCTGGCAGTCCTCGACGTACGCGCGCAGCGCGTTCTCGAAGCCGACGGCCTGCTGGAACGTCGCCTCGTCGCTGCTCAACGTCGGGTCGACCGCCCCGTCGAGCACCAGCCGGCCCACCCGCTGCGGGAAGAGCGACGCGTACGTCGCCCCGAGCTGGGTGCCGTACGAGAACCCGAGGTAGTGCAGCGCGGTGTCGCCGAGGACCGCGCGCAGGATGTCCATGTCCCGTGCGGCGCTCACCGTGTCGACGTGGCCGAGCACCGGGCCGGTGTTCTCCAGGCACGCCTGGCCGAACGCCGCGAACCTGTCGATCGCCTCCTGGACGCCCTGCGGCGAGGAGGTGTCCGCGTCCGCCGCGAGCAGAGCGTCCATCTCCGGCGCGGAGTAGCACGTGACCCGGGGGTCCGAGCTCTGGACCCCGCGCGGGTCGAACCCGACGAGGTCGTAGCGCTCCTGCACGTCCTCGGTCACGACGTCGAGAGCGCTCGGCAGGAAGTCGACGCCGGAGCCCCCCGGCCCGCCCGGGTTGAGCAGGAGCGAGCCGAGGCGCTCGTCACCCGTGGCACGGTGCACGGCGAGGCGGATCTTGATCGCCTCACCCGCAGGGTCGGCGTAGTCCAGCGGGGCCTCGACGGTCGCGCACTGCAGGTCGTCGCGGCTCTCGTCGCACGTCTGCCAGGTGATCTCCTGCCCGTAGTAGCGCTCGAGCGCGGCGTCGGGTGCGCTCGAGGCGTCCGGCGTCACGACCTGGGGCGGCGTCCGCTGCGTGTCGCTCGGCGTGCACCCCGCGACGACGAGCGCGGCTGCCGCGACGAGGCCCGCGAGACGAGCGAGACCGCCCCGGCGAAGGGACGTGCGGCGGGGCTGCGCGGGAGTGAGGGGCACGAGAGGATGACGACGCACGCGGCCACGGTAGCTGCCGTGCCCCAGCGCCCGGTCACGCGTCGTGGAGTTGTGGACGACGCCGCACCACATCCACACACCGCGTCCGCGACGGGGCCGTCAGCCCTGCGGGCGCAGCGCGATCGCCATCGCCTCGACGGCGAGCAGCGGAGCGACGTTCCCCTCGAGCCGCGTGCGGGCCTGGCCGATCGCGTCCATGCGCCGCAGCGTCTGCTCGGCGGACGACGACGCCGCGAGCTGGCGCACGGTCTCGGCGTGGTCGAGGTTGACGAGCGCGACGTCCGCACCGAGCTGCACCACGAGCACGTCGCGGTACAGCGAGAGCAGGTCGAGCATCGCCCGGTCGAGGACGTCGCGCTGCGCGCGCGTGGCGCGGCGCTTCTGCTCCTCCTCGAGCTGGCGGACCTGGGCCCGCAGCGCAGGCGGGATGGTCGCGGCGCCCTCCGCGCCGAGGGTCCGCAGCAGCGCCGCACGCTCGGCGGCGTCGCGCTCCTCGGTCGCCGCCTTCGCGTCGGCCTGCGCCGTCGCGACGAGGTCACCCGCCGCGAGGACGGCGTCGCCGACTCCGCGGATGCGCGCGGCGATGCCGAGCACCTCGGCGCGGCGCCGCCGGGCCTCCGGGTCACGCGCGAGCCGGCGCGCGATGCCCACGTGGTTCTGCGCGGCGCGCGCGGCGACCTCGGCGACCTGCGGGTCGATCCCGTCGCGCCGCACGAGCAGGTCGACGACCGCCTCGACCGGCGGCACGCGCAGTGCGACCGCGCGGGACCTCGACCGCAGGGTCACGAGGACGTCCTGCGGGCTCGGCGCGCACAGCAGCCACACGGTGCGCGGTGCGGGCTCCTCGAGTGCCTTGAGCAGGAGGTTCGACGTGCGCTCGACGAGCCGGTCGGCGTCCTCGACGACGATGACGCGCCACCGTCCCTCGGACGGCGAGCGCTGCGCGAGCTCGACGAGCGGACGGACCGCATCGATGAGGATGTTCACACCCTCGGTCGCGACGACCGTGACGTCGGGGTGGGAGCCCCGCAGGACGGTGCTGCACGCGTGGCACTCGCCGCACCCGCCCCGCTCGCACTGCAGCGCGGCGGCGAACGCGCGCGCGAGGTTCGAGCGCCCCGAACCGGGCGGGCCGGTGAACAGCCACGCGTGCGTCATGGCCTGCGGGTCGACGACGGCGCGCTGCAGCTCGGTGATCGCCGGCTCCTGCCCGACCAGCCCGTCCCACACGCTCACGCCGCGCCCCCCGCGTCCGGGTCGAGCACGGACAGGCCGAGCACGGGTGCGAGTCGCTCGCGGACGGCTCGGGCGAGCACCGCGGGGTCGGCGGTGCCGTCGAGCACGAGCCAGCGCTGCGGCGCGGCCGCCGCCCGGTCGAGGAAGGCCTGTCGGGTGCGGCGGTGGAACTCCTCGCCCGCGGACTCGAGCCGGTCCGGACTGCCCGTGAGCCGGGTGCGGCCCACCGCGGGGTCGACGTCGAGCAGCACGGTGACGGCCGGCAGCAGCCCGCCGGTGGCCCACAGGGACAGCCGCTCGACCTCGTCGGCACCCAGGTCCCGGCCCGAGCCCTGGTACGCCACCGACGAGTCGAGGTAGCGGTCGGTCACCACGAGCGCGCCGCGGGCGAGCGCGGGCCGCACGAGCGAGGCGACGTGGTGCGCGCGGTCGGTGGCGTACAGCAACGCCTCGGTCCGTGCGTCGACGTGCTCGCCGTGCAGGACCGCGTCCCGCAGCGTCTGGCCCAGCCGGGTGCCGCCCGGCTCACGGGTGAGCACGACCTCCCAGCCCTGCGCCTGCGCCCACTGGGCGAGCAGCCGCGCCTGGGTCGACTTGCCCGCCCCGTCACCGCCCTCGAACGAGACGAACACGCCCGGCAGGTCCTGCCCGTCCCCGGGGGGTGGTGCGGGCAGGCTCGTCGGACCGGCGGCAGGACTCGTCACGGCGTCAGGCTAGCCGTCCCCACCGACGCTCCCGCGCGTCGAGACGCACAGGGCGTCCGAACGCACAGGGACTGCGAACGACAGGGACTCCGAACCAACAGGGCGTCCGAACGCACAGGGCGGCGCGACGCCCGCGCCGACACGGGGCATCACTCGCCGGGGTAGACCACCGCGACCTGCCGCCGCACCTCGTCGAGCGTGCGCATGACCTCGAGCGTGCCCTGCCAGGACATGCGCGGGCTCTCGACGTCGCCGGCGGCGACACGGCGCGCGACCTCGGCGGCCTCGTACTGCATCCCCGAGGTGCTCGGCTGGTCGAACGTCCACACCCGCCCGTCGAGCCGGGTCACCCGGAACGACGTGGGCCGGTAGAACGGCCCCGCGACCTCGATGTAGCCCTCGGTGCCCGAGACCAGCGCCACCGTCGGCGTCCGGGCCCACAGGGTCGTGGAGAGCGTCGCCTGCGTGCGGGCGCCGTACGACAGGACGATCGAGACCTGGCCGTCGACCCCGGTCTCGGCGAGGGTGCCCGTCGCGGTCACCGCGTCCGGGGCGCCCAGCAGGTCCTGCGCGAACGACACAGGGTACACGCCCAGGTCGAGCAGCGCGCCGCCCGCGAGCGCGGGGTCGAACAGGCGCGAGGTCGGGTCGAACGCCATCAGCTGGCCGTGGTCGGCGGACACGTTGACGATCTCACCGATCTCGCCCGCGTCGACCACCTGGTGCAGCGCCGAGACGTGCGGCAGGAAGCGCGTCCACATCGCCTCCATGACGAACACGCCGGCCTCGCGCGCCGCGGCGAAGACCTGCTCGGCCTCCGCGGCGTTGCGGGTGAAGGCCTTCTCGACGAGCACGTGCTTGCCGGCCCGGATCGCCAGCAGCGCGTGCTCGAGGTGCTCGGAGTGCGGCGTGGCGACGTAGATCACGTCGACGTGCGGGTCCTCCACGAGCGCCTCGTAGCCGAGGTGGGTCGTGGGGATGCCGTGCGCGGTGGCGAACCGCTCGGCGCGGTCGCGGTTGCGCGAGCCGACGGCGACGAGCTGGGCGCGCGTGTGCTGCGAGACGGCGTCGGCGAACGACCCGGCGATGCGTCCGGCGCCGAGGATGCCCCAGCGGATCGAGGGTGCGGTGCGGGGGTCCTCGGTGCGTGCCATGGCGTCAAGGTAGCGCCCGGCGCGACCCGTCGGCACATCGCCGGTGCCGACGGGGCGTCGGCGAGGTCAGGAGGTCGACGCGGCCTTCTTGCGCGTGGTGCTCGCCCGCCGCGCGGGGGCCTTCTTCTTGGCGGGCGCGGACGCGCGCTTGTCGGCGAGCAGCGCGATCGCCTGCTCGGGCGTGATGGTCTCGGCGGTCACGTCCCGCGGCAGCGTCCGGTTGGTCACGCCGTCGGTCACGTACAGCCCGAACCGGCCGTCCTTGACGACGATCGGCTTGCCCGACGTCGGGTCGTCGCCCAGCTCGCGCAGCGGCGGCGCGGCGGTCGCGCCTCGGCCCCGCTTGGGCTGGGCGTAGATCGCGAGGGCCTCCTCGAGCGTCGTCGTGAACAGCGCCTCCTCGGAGGGCAGCGTGCGCGAGTCGGTGCCCTTCTTCAGGTACGGGCCGTACCGGCCGTTCTGCGCGGTGATCTCGGCGCCCGACTCGGGGTCCACGCCGACGACCCGCGGCAGCGACAGCAGCCGGAGGGCGTCGTCGAGGGTCACGGTGTCCAGCGACATCGTGCGGAACAGCGACGCGGTGCGCGGCTTGGGTGCCGCCGCGAGCGCCTTCTTCCTCGCCGCCGCGGACAGCGACGGGTCGAGCTCGGGCTCCGGCAGCAGCTCGGTGACGTACGGCCCGTACCGGCCGTTCTTCGCCACGATCGTCGTGCCCGTGGCCGGGTCCGTGCCGAGCACCTTGTCACCCTCGGGCTCGCTCTCGAGCAGCTCGCGCGCCTTGGCGGGCGTGAGCTCGTCGGGCGCGAGGTCCTCGGGCACGGAGGCGCGGCGGGGGTTGCCGTCCTCGCCGAGCACGGCGGGGTCCTCGAGGTACGGGCCGTAGCGCCCGACCCGCAGCGTGATGCCCTCACCGATGGGGATCGAGTTGACCTCGCGCGCGTCGATCTCGCCGAGGTTGGCGACGAGGTCGCGCAGGCCCTGCGCGTCGTCGGCGGCGCCCTCCCCGAAGTAGAACTGCGTCAGCCACGCCACGCGGTCCTTGTCACCCGCCGCGATCGCGTCGAGGTCCTGCTCCATCTCGGCGGTGAAGTCGTAGTCGACGAGCCGCTCGAAGTTCTCCTCGAGCAGGCGCGTCACCGCGAACGCGAGCCACGACGGCACGAGCGCCTGCCCGCGGTTCGTCACGTACCCGCGGTCCTGGATCACCGAGATCGTCGCCGCGTACGTCGACGGGCGGCCGATCCCGCGCTCCTCGAGCGCCTTGACGAGCGAGGCCTCGGTGTAGCGCGGCGGCGGCGAGGTCCGGTGCCCGTCCGCGGCGAGGTCGGCGGCCGTGAGCGCGTCGCCCTCGGCCATCTTCGGCAGCCGCGCGTCCTTCTCGTCGGCGGCAGGCGCGGCGTCGTCGTCGTACCGCGAGACGTCGCGGCCCTCCTCGTACGCCGCGAGGAACCCACGGAACGTGATGACGGTGCCGGACGCGGAGAACACGGCGTCGCGGCCGTCGGACGCGACCGCCCCGAGCCGCACCGACGCGGTCTGCCCGCGCGCGTCGGCCATCTGCGAGGCGACAGTGCGCTTCCAGATCAGCTCGTAGAGCCGGAACTGGTCGCCCGAGAGCTCGCGGGCCACCTGGGCGGGCGTGCGGAAGTGGTCACCCGCGGGGCGGATCGCCTCGTGCGCCTCCTGGGCGCCCTTCGACTTCGAGGCGTAGACGCGCGGCGCGTCGGGGACGAACTCGGCGCCGTACAGCTCGGCGGCCTGCCGGCGCGCCGCGGAGATCGCCTGCGACGACAGCACGGGCGAGTCGGTCCGCATGTAGGTGATGTAGCCGTTCTCGTACAGCGTCTGCGCGGTGCGCATCGTCTGCCGCGAGGACATCCGCAGCTTGCGCGAGGCCTCCTGCTGCAGCGTCGAGGTGGTGAACGGCGCGGCCGGGCGCCGCGTGTACGGCTTCGTCTCGAGGCTGCGGACCTCGAAGCCGGCGCCGTCGAGCGCGGCGACGAGGGAGGTGGCAGCGGCCTCGTCGAGCTGCACCGCGTCGGTCTTGAGCACGCCGCGGTCGGTGAAGTCACGGCCCGAGGCGACGCGCGCGCCGTCGAGCGCCGTGAGCCGTGCGGAGAACGCCGGCTCGGCCTCGTCGGCCACGGCGAACGTGCCGGTGACGTCCCAGTACTCCGCCGGGACGAACGCCATGCGCTCACGCTCACGCTCGACGACCATGCGCGTCGCGACCGACTGCACGCGGCCGGCGGACAGGCCCTGGCGGACCTTGCGCCACAGCACGGGGCTGACCTCGTAGCCGTACAGGCGGTCGAGGATGCGCCGGGTCTCCTGCGCGTCCACGAGGCGCTCGTCGAGCTCACGGGTGTTCTCCAGCGCGCGGGTGATCGCCTCGCGGGTGATCTCGTGGAACACCATGCGCTTGACGGGGACCTTGGGCTTGAGCTCGGACAGCAGGTGCCACGCGATGGCCTCGCCCTCGCGGTCCTCATCGGTGGCGAGGTAGAGCTCGTCGGAGGCCTTGAGGAGCTTCTTGAGCTCGGCGACCTTCTTCTTCTTGTCCGTGTCGACCACGTAGTACGGGGTGAACCCGTTGTCGACGTCGACCGCGAACTTGCCGAAGGGGCCCTTCTTCATCTCGGCCGGCAGCTCGGAGGGCTGCGGCAGGTCACGGATGTGCCCGACGCTCGCCTCGACGTCGAAGTCGTCGCCCAGGTACCCCGCGATCGTGCGGGCCTTGGCGGGCGACTCGACGATGACGAGCTTGCGCCCTGCCGACA
>JAEYUL010000158.1 GCA_023432565.1 Actinomycetes bacterium
GGGCCTGCTCCCGGGACTCGACCGGCCGACAGACGGCGGGAGGCGGCGGGGAGCACCCCGCCGCCGCGCGCCGTGCTGACCTGCTCCGGCTACACCAGGCCGAGCGCGAGCATCGCGTCGGCGACCCGGACGAAGCCCGCGATGTTGGCGCCCGCCAGGTACGAGCCCGGCACGCCGTACTCGTCGGCGGTCGCCAGGCAGCGGTCGTGGATGTCGCCCATGATCGTGGCGAGGCGACCCTCGGTGTGCTCGAAGGACCACGAGTCGCGGCTCGCGTTCTGCTGCATCTCGAGCGCGGACGTCGCCACGCCACCGGCGTTGGCGGCCTTGCCCGGCGCGAACTTCACGCCGGCCTCCTGCAGCAGCGTGATCGCCTTGGGGGTCGTCGGCATGTTCGCGCCCTCGGCGACCACCTTGACGCCCGAGGCGATCAGCGCGCGCGCGTCGTCGTCGTCGAGCTCGTTCTGGGTGGCGCACGGGAGCGCGACCTGCGCCCCGACCTCCCAGACGCGACGGCCGGGCACGTAGACCGCACCGCGACGCTCGGCGTACACCGAGACCCGCCCGCGCTCGACCTCACGCACCTGGCGCAGGAGGTCGAGGTCGATGCCCCGCTCGTCGAGCACGTATCCCGAGGAGTCCGAGCACGCGACGACCGTGGCGCCGAGCTGCTGCGCCTTCTGGATCGCGTACAGCGCGACGTTGCCCGCGCCGGAGACGACCACGCGCTGGCCGTCGAACGACTCACCGACGGTGTGCAGCATGCGGTCGGCGAACATGACCGTGCCGTAGCCGGTGGCCTCCTTGCGGACGAGCGAGCCGCCCCACGTCAGGCCCTTGCCGGTCAGCACCCCGGACTCGTACCGGTTGGTGATGCGCTTGTACTGCCCGAACAGGTAGCCGATCTCGCGCCCGCCGACGCCGATGTCACCGGCCGGGACGTCGGTGTACTCGCCGATGTGCCGGTAGAGCTCGGTCATGAACGACTGGCAGAAGCGCATGACCTCGCCGTCGGACTTGCCGCGCGGGTCGAAGTCCGAGCCGCCCTTGCCGCCGCCGATCGGCATGCCCGTGAGCGCGTTCTTGAAGACCTGCTCGAAGCCGAGGAACTTCACGATGCCCAGGTACACCGACGGGTGGAACCGCAGACCACCCTTGTACGGGCCGAGCGCCGAGTTGAACTCGACACGGAACCCGCGGTTGATCTGCACGTTGCCGGCGTCGTCGACCCACGGCACGCGGAAGATGATCTGGCGCTCGGGCTCGCAGAGCCGCTCCAGGACTGCGCCGTCCGCGTAGTCGGGGTTGCGGGCGAGCACGGGGCCGAGGCTCTCGAAGACCTCGTTGACCGCTTGGTGGAACTCGCGCTCACCAGGGTTGCGCGCGAGCACCTGCTCGCGGGCACGCTCCAGCTGCACCTGCATGATTCGGCTCCGCTCTGCTCCGCGTACCGGTGTGAAGGACGCGGTCAGGCTAACGACGCCCGGCCGCTCCCGGGCGGGACTCCCGCCCTGTGGACACGCCCCGCTGCAGCACGGGGCACTTCCAGTATCACGCGTGTTCCTGGGAGAAGTGCCCGAGGCCGACGTCGCGCTCGTGCGGCGGCGCACCCGCCGCCGTGCACAGGGCGCGCCGGCCGGGCTCCGCCGCCGCCGCCGAGCCCGCGGCGACGGGCATGCGGACCGTCGTCGTGGTCCAGCTGGCGAGATTTCCGACTTATCCGGTACAGATTAATTGGCCCGCTGCTATACCCCTCTCCCAGGTCACGAGAACCAGCGCCAAGCCCCGGCTCGCTGGTCGGCAACCCCGGTCACGACGGGGTGCTCCCGGGGAAGACCGGGCCGGCCCGCGGGCCGGCAACCGTGACGGACGAGGGAAGTGCGAGGGCACGCAGATGAGCACGCAGACCAACGGCCGGCCCACCGTGGTGGTGGTCTCCGGGAACCCGCGCGAGGGATCGCGCACGCTGGGCGCCGCCCAGCAGGTGGCCGCACACGTCGCGGCGCACGTCGACGGGCAGGTCACCGCGACGATCGACCTGGCGGGCATCGCCGGCGAGATCCTGACCGACGACCACCCGCGCGCCGACGCCACGCGCAGCACGCTCGCGGACGCCGACGTCGCGGTCGTCGCGACGCCGGTCTACAAGGCGTCCTACACGGGCCTGCTCAAGGCCTTCCTCGACCTGTACGGGCCCGACGGCCTGGCCGGCGTCGTCGTCGTGCCGCTCGTCGTGTCCGGCAACCCGGCGCACGCGCTCGTCGGGGAGGTGCACCTGCGGCCCGTGCTCGTCGAGCTCGGCGCGGTCGTGCCGACCCGCGCGCTCAGCGTGACCGAGGCGGACCTGGCCGAGCTGACCCCCGTGATCGACGCGTGGCTCGCGCGGGGCGGGCCGGCGCTGCGGCGCGCGGCGGGGGTCGCGCAGGGCCCGTCCCGGCACGTCGCGGCCGACGAGCTCGCGGCGGTGACGCGGTGACCGCCGAGCCCGTCGTCGGGCCGCGCTCGGGACCGTCCGGCACGTCCAGCACCGCACGGTCCTGCACCGCCGCGACGCCGCAGCTGTCGCCCGAGGAGTACAAGGCCGTGTTCCGTGGCCACCCCGCGGGCGTGGTCGTGGTCGCGCTGCGCGACGTGGACGACCGGCCCGTGGGCTTCACCGCGACGTCGGTGATCTCGGTGTCCGCGCAGCCGCCGTTGCTCGCGTTCTCGCTCGCGTCGTCGTCGTCCTCGTGGCCGGCCGTCGAGCGAGCCACGACGCTCACGCTGAGCTTCCTGGCCGACCACCAGGACGACGTCTCGGCGCGGTTCGCGACGAGCGGGATCGACCGGTTCGCGGCGGGCGGCTGGAGCGCGCTGGAGACCGGCGAGCCCGTGATCGACGGTGCGCTCGCGTGGGTGCGCGGCCGTGTCGTGCAGCGCACGGCCGTCGGGTCCAGCCACCTGGTCTCGGTCGAGGCGATCGCGTCGAGCGTCCGGCTCACGCAGGAGAGCGCCCACCGGACCGGTCTCGAGGCACCCTCGCCGCTCGTCTACCACGACCGGACCTACCACCGGATCGGCGAGCACTCCGCGATCTGAGAGCCGGGTCACCCCGCGCGAACCGACGGACGTGCGGTGCGCGACGGGCTGCTGCTACGCGCACGGGCCACGGCGGACGGGGGTGGTCAGGCCACGCGCGTCGAGGATCGGGCGGACACCCTCGGCGAACCAGTACGCCTCCTCGAGATGCGGGTAGCCGGACAGGACGAGCTCGTCGACGCCCGCGGCGTGGTACTGCGCGATCAGGTCCGCGACCTCGTCGTGGCTCCCGACGAGCGCCGTTCCCGCGCCGCCACGCACGAGCCCGACCCCCGCCCACAGCCCGGGGTGGATCTCGAGCGCTCGAGCGTCGCGACTGTCCGCGAGCGCACCCGCGCCGTGCAGCGCGACCATGCGCTGCTGCCCCACCGAGCCGGATGCGGACAGCCCGCGCTGGGCCTCGGCGATCGCGGCCGGGTCGAGCTCGTCGAGCCAGCGCTGCGCGAGGTCCCACGCGTCCGACGAGCGGTCGCGCGTGATGACGTGCAGCCGCACCCCGAACCTCACCTCGCGCCCACGAGCGGCGGCGAGCGTGCGCACCTCGTCGATCTTCGCCTGGGCCTGCGCGGGCGGTTCGCCCCACGTCAGGTAGACGTCCGCGTGGGCCGCGGCGACCGGCAGGGCCGCCGACGACGAGCCGCCGAAGTAGATCTCCGGCCGCGGCTCGGGCGCCGCGGGGACGGTCCCGCCCGCGACGCGGTAGTGCTCGCCGTCGTAGGTGAACGGCGAGGAGTCCCACACCCCGCGCACCACGTCCAGGAACTCGTGGCAGCGCGCGTACCGCTCGTCGTGGCCGAGCCAGTCCCCGAACCGCTGCATCTCGAGCTCGTCGCCGCCGGTCACGACGTTGAGCAGCAGGCGTCCGCGCGAGATCCGCTGGAACGTCGCGGCGGTCTGCGCGGCGAGCGTGGGCGAGAGCAGCCCGGGGCGGAACGCGACGAGGAACTTCAGCCGCTCGGTCACGGCCGCGAGCGCCGCGGTGACCACCCACGCGTCCTCGCACCACGTGCCGGTCGGGGTCAGGACCGCGTCGTAGCCGAGCGCGTCCGCAGCCTGTGCGACCTGTGTGAGGTAGTCGAGCGTGGGCGCGCGGTACCCCGCGGCCTGCGCGCGCGAGTCCTTGGCGTGGAACCCGCCGAGGATCCCGCGTGCGTCACCGGACGTCGGCAGGAACCAGTGCACCCCCGTGAGCGGCGGTCGCCTCACAGGTCCGGCCGGCACGGGCGAGGACGACGCGCGTGCGGTCGACGCAGCGGTGTGGGTCACTTCGCGGTGAAGCCGGCCGCGCGGCGCTCGTCGGACTCCGACCACAGGCTCGTGGAGACCTCGGCCTTGACCACCGGGATCACCTCCTGCGCGAACCGGCGCAGGACGTCGGCCTGCTGCTCGGGCGCCAGCAGGTGGTTGACCGAGACCGACTGCAGGTCGTGCTGGTAGGTCTGGTGGTAGTCGAGGATCTTCTCGATCACGCGCTCGGGTGACCCGACGAGCGCGGGCCCGCGCTCGACCGCGTCCTCGACCGTCCGGAAGCTGTTGCCGACACCCACGTGCTCGGGCCCGTAACCGCGCTTGCGCTGCGCGGCGAGCTGGCCCTCGAAGATGGGCCGGAACTGCTCGACCGCCTGCTCGGTGGTGTCGGCCAGGTACAGCCCGCCCGAGCCGGCCCCGACGAACGCGTACGCCGGGTCGTGACCCTGCGCCTCGTACTGCTCGCGGTACCGGTCGATCAGGACGCGGTAGCTCTCGCGCGGCTGCAGCGCGTTCGCCGAGACGATCGGGTCGCCGTACCGCGCGGCGAGGTCCACCGCGAACTGCGAGGTCGCCGAGCCGTGCCAGATCCGGAACGGGCCCGCGAACGGGCGCGGCAGCGTGGTGGCGTTCTCCAGGCGGTGGCGGTGCACGCCCTGCCACGTCACGTCCTCCTCGCTGAGCAGCAGCCGCAGGAGCTCGTAGTTCTCCTGCAGGTACTCGTACTGCTTGGCGATGTCGAGCCCGAGCAGCGGGTACTGCAGCACCTCGTTGCCCTTGCCGATGACGATCTCGAGCCGCCCGCGGGACAGCTGGTCGACCGTGGCGAGGTCCTCCGCGACGCGGATCGGGTCGAGCAGCGACAGCACGGTCACGCCCGTCGAGAGCAGGATCCGCTCGGTGCGTGCCGCGATCGCGCCGAGGATGACGGTCGGCGCCGATGAGAGCACCTCGCCGGCGTGCCGCTCACCGACGGCGAACGAGTCGAAGCCGAGCTCCTCGGCGAGCACCGCGGTCTCCACCACGCGGTTCAAGCGGTCGGACGGCGCAACGGCCTCGCCCGTGACGGGGTGCGGCGGGTTGAAGACGATGTCGAGGACCTGGAAACGCACGGATGCTCCTGCGGGTGGGGGGTCGGTGGGTCAGGCCGCGGACTCGTCGGCGGCGGCCTGCGTGCCCTGAGCGCTCGCCGCGACGCGGGCGTCGCGCTCGGCCACGCCCTCGCGGACCAGCGGGATCACGTAGCGACCGAAGTCGATCGCGTCGTCGAGCAGGTCGTAGCCGCGCGCGGAGATCACGCGCACGCCGAGGTCGTAGTAGGCCAGCAGCGCCTGGGCGACCTCCTCGGGCGTCCCGACGAGCGCGTTCGAGTTCCCCGCGCCGCCCGTCGCCCTGGCGGTGGCCGTCCACAGCACGTCGTCGTAGCGCTCCCCTGCGGCGGCGATCTCGAGCAGGCGCTGCGACCCGGCGTTCTCGGGCGAGGCGACCGGGTGTCGTCGGCTGAGCACGCCGCCCGCGGCGGCCTTGCGCGCCTCGATGCGGTCCAGCACCCGGTGCGCCTTCTCCCACGCGAGCTCGGTGGTCGGCGCGACGATCGGCCGGAACGCCGCGTGGATGCGCGGGGGCGTCGCACGGCCGACCGCGGCGGCCTGCGCGTGCACGCGCTCGATCTGCTCGCGCGTGCGCTCCAGCGGCTCACCCCACACCGCGTAGATGTCCGCCTCCGCGGCCCCCACGCGGTACGCCGCGTCCGACGAGCCGCCGAAGGAGATCGTCGGCGTGCGCCCCTCGAACGGCTTGGTGTCCAGCACGAAGTCGTCGAAGTCGTAGAACGGACCGTGGTGGTCGAACGGTTCGTCGCTGGCCCAGGCCTGCTTGACGACCTGGATGTACTCCTGCGTGCGTGCGTAGCGCTCGTCCTTGGTCAGCGTGTCGCCCTCGCGCCGCTGCTCGTGGTCGTTGCCGCCCGTGATGACGTGCACCGACAGCCGCCCGCCCGAGAGCTGGTCGAGCGTCGCGAACGTCTTGGCCGCGTACGTCGGGTAGGACACGTTGGGCCGGTGGGCGAGCAGGAGCTCGAGGTCCGGCACGCGTGCGGCGACGTGCGCCGCGAGCGCGGCGGGCTCGGGGCCGGACGAGCCGTACGCGAACAGCACACGCGTCCAGCCGTTGTCGGCGTGCGCGCGCACGAGGCGCTCGAGGTAGGCGGGGTCGAACGGCCGCGTGGTGCGCGCGTGGGCTTCCGACTGGTCGTTGGTGGCGGCGATGCCGAGGAACTCGACGGGCACGGTGGTCTCCCTGGTCAGGCGGGTCTGGTCGGTCAGACGGTCAGGCGGGTCAGGCGGGTCAGGCCGGTGTGCTCGGTCAGCGCGTCGCGAGCTCGAGCCCGGTCACGGCCGAGGCGGCGGACGTCACCGCCGTGTCGACGGAGCTCGTGGCGGCGGCCGGGCCGAACCAGTGCTGAGCGAGGAGCTCGAACGAGCGGCGCGCGTCGGCCGGATCGTGCGCCTCGGTCGTCACGAGCAGCTCGTCGGCGCCCGTGACGCGCTGCAACGTCTCGAGGCGGGCGACGACCGTCTCCGGGTCGCCGACGACGCGCGTGTCGACGCGGTCCGCGACGAGGTCCCGCTCGTCCTGCGGGCGTTCCTCCCACGGCGCCACGCCCGACGGGTGCGGGTATGCGATCGCGCCGTCGCTGCCCGTGCGGATGGACAGCACCCAGTCGACGAACGGGCGCGCGAGGTCCCGGGCACGCTCGACCGTGTCGGCGACGAGCACGTCGGCGGACACGACCACGTACGGCTCGGCGAGCACGCCGGGCCGGAACGCCGCACGGTAGGCGGCGATCGTGTCGAGCGTCGTGGCTGGGCTGACGTGGAAGTTCGCCGCGATCGGCAGCCCGAGCTCGCCCGCGACCCGGGCGCTCTCGCCCGCGCTCGACGCGAGCACCCACAGGTCCCACGCCGCACCCTCGACGGGCGGGCTCGTGTAGAGGTGGTCGTCGGCGTCGCGGTACGTGCCTGCGCGCAGGCCGAGCACGAGCTCGAGCTCGGCACGGAACGACGAGGGCGTGCGCGAGGCCCCGACGACCCGCTTGTGCGCCAGCAGCCGCTCACGCAACGCGGAGTCGGTGAGGTCGACAGGCGGCGGCCCGGGCACGTAGAGGCCGTCGACGACGTGCGGGCCCGCGGTCGGACGCGGCTTCGACGCGCGTGCCTGCGCGGCGGCCCCGGCGTCCGCACCCGGCGGCGGCGGGGTGAACGCACGCCCGAGGCCCAGGTCGACGCGGCCGGGGTGCAGCGCGGCGATGGTGCCGAACTGCTCGGCGGCGATCAGGGGGCTCGTCGTGCTGAGCAGCACCGCGCCGCTGCCGACGCGGATCCGCGGCGTGCGTGCGGCGACCGCCGCGGCGAGCACGGCGGGCGACGCGGACGCGACGCCTGCGGCCAGGTGGTGCTCGGCGAACCACACGCGCGCGTAGCCGAGCCGGTCGAGGTCGACCGCGAGGTCGACGGTGCGGCGCACGGAGTCGGCACCCGAACCACCCTCGGGCACGATCGCGAGCTCGAGCACGGACAGGGGCACGCGCGCGGCGGCGGGTCGGTCGGTCATCGAGAGGGCTCCTCGCAGGATTCGGGTGACGGTCGAGACGGGGTCGGGCGACGTGCGGGCGGTCAGGGGGCGACGAGCGTGCGCGTCGCGGCGAAGCGAGCGAGCGCGAACCGCGCCAGGTCGGGGCGCACCGGGTGAGGGCTGCCGCGGCCGGCGCTCACGCCGCCGACCTCGAGGTCACGGCTCGCCACGCGGGCCGGCGGCACCGCTTCGGGGCGCCGGGACAGGTCGGCGAGGTCCGCCAGGACCCGGCCGACGGACGGGGCGAACTTGAAGCCGTGCCCCGAGAAGCCGGCCGCGACGACGACCGGTCCGCGCCGGTCGAGCACGAAGTCGTGGTCGGGAGTCGTCGTGTACGTGCAGCTCACGGGCTCGAAGACGTCGGGGTCGAGGCCCGGCAGCCACGAGCGGACATACCGGCGCAGCGCGGCGAGCTGCGCCGGCTCGGGGGTCCGGTCGCGTCGGTCCGGGTCGACCCGCGGCCCCACCGCGTGGAAGCCGACCTTCACGCCCTCGCCAGGCGCGGCGAGCCCGTAGACGCCGCTCGGGAAGCCCTCCTGCGGCCCCGGGTCGTGCGTGAAGCTCGGCCACGCGGCGGTGCCGTCCAGCACAGCGGGGTCGCGAGGGGCGAAGTGCGCGGGCTGCTCCTGCGTCACGACCAGCGGGAGGAACCCGTCGGCGGCCGGGCCGGGGCGGCGCGCGCGACCCGACGGATCGCGCGGGTCGCGCTCGTCGTCCAGCACCTGCGCCAGCACGCCCGCGCTCCACGCGCCCACCGCGACGACCACGCGGCGCGCCAGGAGCTCGTCGTGCTGCGTCACGACGAGCACACGGTCGCCGACGCGCTCGAGGTGACGGACCGGGGTGTCGTGCCGGACGTCGGCGCCGGACGCGGCGGCACGGCGCTGCAGCACGCTCACCGCGCGGTCGGCGTGCAACCGGCCCGCGGTCGCCGTCTCGTGCAGCACGCGGCCCTCGAACCGCAGCCCGGGCCAGCGGCGGGAGGCCTCGGCGGGGTCGAGCCACTCGAACGGGATCCCGCGCGCGGCGAACGCCTGGGCGACCTGCTCGGTGCGCCGCGCGGACGGCAGGCCGGGCCGCGCGTGGCTCACGCCGCCCGTGATCTCGAGCAACGCCTCGCCGGACTCGGCCTCGAGCAGCCGCCAGAGCGTGAGGGCCTCCTGCGCGAGGTCGAGGTAGACGGGCTCGGGGTAGGTCGTGCGGTAGATGCGCGACGAGCCGTGCGACGCACCGTGGTCGTGGCCGGGGCCGAACCGCTCGAGCAGCACGACCTGACGGCCGCGGCGCGCGAGGTGCCAGGCCGCGGCCGAGCCCATCACGCCGCCACCGACGACGACGTGGTCCACGTGCTCGGTCATCCCTGTCTCCTTCCTCGTGCTACGGGTCGCTGCGGTGGGTCGTGCTGGGCGGGTGCCCGCACGCCGGGAGAGTCGACGCGCGGGCACCCGCTCGCGCCCTGGACGGTCAGGACGTCTTGGGCAGGCCCGGAGGGTTCGACTCGGACCTGTCGATGGCCTCCGACTCGAGGCCCCAGCGCTGCAGCACCCGCAGGTAGGTGCCGTCGTCGATCGCGTGGTTGAGGGCCGCCGTGATCGCGTCGACGGCGCCTGCGCCCTTCTTCGTCGCGACCGCGATCTGCGCGGTGTCCGGCCAGCCGCCGTTGAGCGTGCCGACGACCGTGAAGTCGTCGGGGGAGATCGCGGCCTGGTAGGCAAGCGAGGCGTTGGGGCCGACGTACGTCTCGATGCGCCCGGACTGCAGCGCGAGCAGCACGTCCGTGAACTGCTCGTAGTACTCCGGGCCCTGGATGGGCTCCAGCCCGTCCTCCTGGTTGAGGCGGTCCCACTCGAGGACGATCTTCTCCTGGTTGGTGCCGGAGCCGACCGCGACGACCTTGCCCGCGATGTCCTCACGCCTGGTGATCGACGTGATGTCGGAGCCGGTCTTGACCAGCCAGCCGAGCTCGTCGTTGCGGTAGCTCGAGAAGTCGATCGTCTCCTTGCGCTCCTCCGTCACGGTGACGTTCGAGATCACCGCGTCGACGTCGCCCGACTGCAGCGCGAGCGGCCAGTCCGCCCACGCCTTGACCTCCAGGCGCAGGTCCTTGCCGAGGGCGTCGGCGACGAGCTGGGCGATGTCCGTCTCGTTGCCGATCGGGGTCTCGTCGTCGTCCGCGAGGAACCCGAGCGGCGGGGCTGCGCCGGCGCTGATCGCCACGACGATCTCGTCCTTGTCCTTCCATGCCTCCGGCAGCAGCGCGACCGCCTCGGCGGACTCGGTGGTGCGGATGCGGTCCTGCTCCGGGCTCGTGCTGACGTCCAGCCCTGCCGCGGCGGGCGCGGCGGTCACGGCGCCGTCGGCCTTCTCGGACTCCTGCGGCTTGTCGGTGCTGACCGCCGCGCAGGCCGTCAGGGCGAGCAGCGAGGCCGCAGCGAGCGCGGCGATGGCCCTCGTGGGCAGGGCACGGGCGCGGGTGCGCCGGGTCGTCGTGGTCCTCGTGGTGGTCACGGGGGGTGCCTTTCGGTCGGGTGCGGCGTGTGCCGCATCGGGGAGGCCGGGTGGCCTGGGGTCGGGGGACTGCTGCAGGGCCGCAGCGGGCTCGCGCCCGGTCACAGGACCTTCTGCAGGAAGCTGCGCGTGCGTTCGTGCTGCGGTGCGTCCAGCACCTGCTCGGGCGGGCCCTGCTCGACGACGACACCCGCGTCCATGAACACGACGGTGTCCGCGACCTCACGCGCGAAGCCGATCTCGTGCGTCACGACGACGAGGGTCGTGCCCGAGCGGGCGACGTCCTTGATGACCTCGAGGACCTCGCCCACGAGCTCGGGGTCCAGCGCTGAGGTCGGCTCGTCGAACAGCAGGACCGCGGGGCGCAGCGCGAGCGCGCGGGCGATCGCGACGCGCTGCTGCTGGCCACCCGAGAGCTGACGCGGGCGGACGTCGGCCTTGTCAGCCAGGCCGACGCGGGCGAGCAGCTCGCGGGCCTGCGGCTCGACGTCCTCACGCCGGCGCCGCTGCGCCGAGACGGGCGCCTCGACCACGTTCTCGAGCGCCGTCAGGTGCGGGAACAGGTTGAAGCTCTGGAAGACGAACCCGATCCGCGTGCGCTGGCGCAGGATCTCCCTCTCGGACAGCTCGCGCAGCGTGCGGCCCTTGCGCACGTAGCCGATGAGGTCGCCGTCGAGCGAGATGAAGCCCTTGTCGACCTTCTCGAGGTGGTTGATCGCGCGCAGCAGGGTCGACTTGCCCGAGCCGGACGGCCCGAGGATCACGGTGACCGAGCCGGGCTCGACCGTCAGCGACACGTCGTGCAGCACCTCGAGCGTGCCGAAGCTCTTGTGCACGCCGTGCACCTCGATCAGACCCGCGGCCGGCGCCGTCGTGCGCGCCGTCGCCGTCCCGGTCGTCGTCCCTGCCGTCGTCGCGGGCGTCGTCCCGGGCGTCGTCTCGGGCGTCGTCCCGGGCGTCGTCGCGGTCGTCGTCCCTGCCGTCGGCGCGCTCATCCGAGACCTCCGACGCTGCTGCGCGTGCGGGTCAGGACCCCCACGCGGGCACGTGCGGCGTAGGCCGGCGGGACGCTCGCCGGCACCGCCCGGCCGGTCAGCCGGGCGACGAGCACGAGGGCAGCCCAGCGGGCACGCTGCAGGGGCGTGGGCGGAAGCGTCCGCACCGCGCCCTTGGCGTAGTGCCGCTCGACGTAGTACTGCACGACCGTGATGAGCGTCGTCAGCACCAGGTACCAGATCGAGGCGACCAGCAGCAGCGGGACGATCCGGCCGTTGCGGCCCATGATCACGCTGACGATGTAGAACAGCTCGCCGTACGCCAGGACGTAGACGATCGAGGTGCCCTTGAGCAGCCCGATCACCTCGTTGACCGCGGTCGGCACGATCGAGCGCATCGCCTGCGGGAGGATGATCCGCGTGACCTGGCGTCGGCGCGGTATGCCGAGCGAGGCCGCCGCCTCCTGCTGCCCCTGGTCCACCGAGAGGATCCCGGCGCGCACGATCTCCGCGGAGTAGGCGGCCTGCGACAGCCCGAGCCCGAGGATCGCCGCCCAGAACTTGTCGACGAGCGAGAGCGTGTCGAGCCACGCGAGCTCGGGTCCGAACGGGACACCCACGCTCAGGTGCGGGTACAGGTAGGCGAGGTTGTACCAGAGCAGCAGCTGCAGCAGCAGCGGCACCGAGCGGAACACCCACGTGTAGGTCCACGACACGGCCTGCAGCAGCGGTGAGCGGGACAGACGCATGAGCGCGAGCACCGTGCCGAGCGTGAACCCGACCACGGACGCCACCGCGGTGAGCCGGATCGTCGCCCACGCGCCCTCGATCACCGACGGCCAGGTGAGGTACTGCGCGACGAGGTCCCACTCCCACCGCTCGTTCGTGACGAGCGAGCTCACGACCATGGCGAGCAGCACGAGCACGACGCCCGTGGCGAGCCAGCGGCCCGGGTGCCGTGCACCGACGATCCGCAGCTCCTCGAGCGGCACCTCGTCTCCCGCGCCGACCGCGGGCCGGGCCGGCGGCGGCACGAGCACGCGCGACTCGTCCTGCGCGAGCTGCACCGTGCTCACCGTGGCGCTCGCTCTCCGGCCGTGACCGCGAACGGCACGTGGTTGCCGGGGACCGGCGCGGGGCACGTGCCGTGGTCGCTGAACGCGAACGGCAGGTTGACCGCACGGTTGAGGTCGAGGCGCACCGTGGTGCCGGCCTCCCCCGCACCGGCGTCCGCCGGACGCTCGACCGTCACCACGCGCCACGGCGCGAGGTCGGGCGCCTCGTCGGTGAACAGCAGCGAGGCGGTGCTGTCCTTGCCCGCCGTGAGCTGCAGCGTCACGGTGCGCCCGGCTCGCTCCAGATCCACCTCGCCGACCACGTTCGTGCGGTGCACGAGCCCGGGCCGCGCCGCGCCGACCACCTCGGGCAGCGGCTCGTCGAACCAGCGGACGGGCACGTCCAGCACCCACGAGGCGTCGTAGGGGAAGGTCGGGACGCCCGTGAACCTGGCACGTGCTGCGGCGCGCGGGTCGCGCAGGCGCAGCGCGTAGCGGCCCGTGCGGCGCACGAGCTCGACCACCACCTCCGCCTCGGCGCCCGTGCGACCCTCGGGCACGAACGTCGCCGCGATCGTCGAGCCGGCCTCGGCGACGACGTGGGTGGTGCCCGCACCGGGCTCGTCGGTGGAACGCTTGTGGTGCGCACCCTGATCGTCGGCCCACCACACGCCGGGCACGCCCTCGAACGCGGTGGGGTCCGACGGCAGCGGAAGGTAGGCCACGAGCGTGAGCCAGCCGTGCGGCGTGGCCAGCTCGTGCTCGCGTGCCGTGCGCCAGCTCGCCCACTCGGCCTGCTGCGCGCTGACCTCGGCGCCGGTCTCGGTACCGGTCGGGTTCTCGGACAGGGTCGTCGTCATCGGATCGCCTCTCGTTCGTGGTGCCGGCCGGGGATCGCCCCGACGAGCTCGACGGTGTACGGGTCCTGCGGGTGGTCGAAGACCTGCTCGACGGGGCCGGTCTCGACGAGCCGCCCTGCGCTCATCACGGCGACCTCGTCGGCGACCTGCCGCACGACGGCCAGGTCGTGGGAGATGAACAGGTAGGTCAGGCCGCGCTGCGCGCGCAGGTCCGCGAGCAGGTCGAGCACGTGGGCCTGCACGGAGACGTCGAGCGCGCTGGTCGGCTCGTCGAGGACGAGGAGCTCCGGGTCGAGCGCGAGGGCGCGCGCGATCGCGACGCGCTGGCGTTGCCCGCCGGACAGCTCACCGGGCCGTCGCC
>JAEYUL010000159.1 GCA_023432565.1 Actinomycetes bacterium
CTTCCTTGCCCACCTTGTCGAGGGCCTCGGCGATGAGCTCGCCGATCGCGGTGTCACCGGCGGAGATGGCGGCCGTGGCGGCGATCTCCTCCTTGGTCTCGACCTCCTTGGCCTGCGCGAGCAGGGCGGCGGTGACGGCCTCGACGGCCTTCTCGATGCCACGCTTCAGCGCGCTCGGGTTCGCACCCGCCGCGACGTTGCGCAGACCCTCGCGCACGAGCGCCTGGGCCAGGACGGTCGCCGTCGTCGTGCCGTCACCGGCGACGTCGTCGGTCTTCTTCGCGACCTCCTTGACGAGCTCCGCACCGATCTTCTCGTACGGGTCCTCGAGGTCGATCTCCTTGGCGATGGACACGCCGTCGTTGGTGATCGTCGGCGCGCCCCACTTCTTGTCGAGCACGACGTTGCGGCCCTTGGGGCCGAGCGTGACCTTCACGGTGTCGGCGAGGACGTTCAGGCCCCGCTCGATACCGCGACGGGCCTCCTCGTTGAAGGCAATGATCTTGGCCATGTGGCGAGCGATCCTTCGCTTGGGTTCGGTCGGCCGCTCGGTGCCCGCGACGGACGACGCCGAGGTGAGCGGTCTTGTCCCGCCCACCCGACGTCTCACCTGACGACCGGGGTGGTTCTGTCACTCTCAACCCGAGAGTGCTAAGTCAATGGTTAGCACTCGGCCTGCGAGAGTGCAAGCAGCGGTGTCACCTGCATGCCGTGCGAGCGGCCGGGGACACGGCCCTTACCGAACCCTCGCCGACCGGCAGCGGTGACGCTTCGGTAAGGTGCGGCCGTGCCAGGTGACGACGCCCGGACGACGCCGCGACGGCGCGCACACCGTGCCGTCGGCAGCGTGCTGGTCGCGACGGGCGCGGCGCTCGTGGCGACCCTGCCCGTCGGCGGCCCGGTGGGTGCCGCCCCACCGGCCGCGGCGGTCGACGCGCCGCGCCTCACGTACGCGGTCGTGCCGCTCTACCAGGAGGGCGTCGCGGTCGCCCCTGACGGCTCGGCCGTGCCTGTCCCGGCGGGCACCCGACCGGCGTTCCTCGAGGGCTCGCGCGTCCTGGACCCGGCGCTGACGAACTTCGGCGCGGTGGCGCACGGCGGCGAGGCCGAGCACGGCACGCACGAGGCGCACCGACTCGCGCAGGCCCAGCGCGACTGGCTCGCCTCGGGCACGGTCCCCGGCAGGGGCGGCCCGTACGAGGACCTGAGCCGCGCCGCGTTGCTGGACCTGCACACCCTGCTGCTGCCGGACGGAGCGCTCGTGGCCGGCTGGGAGGACCGTTGGCGGTACGTGTGGCCGCGCGACGCGGCGTTCGTCGCCGTGGCGTTCGCCCGCACGGGGCACGTCGACGACGCGCTCGAGGTGCTCGACTTCCTGGCCCGCGTGCAGCGCACCGACGGCGGGTTCGAGGCCCGCTACCTGCCCGACGGCTCGGGACCGCCCGACGACCGCACGCCCCAGACCGACGGGCAGGGCTGGGTGATGTGGGCGTCAGGGCTCGTGCTGGCCGAGGCGCCTGCGGGACCCGCGCGTGCCGCGGTGGCGCGGCGGCTCGCCCCGCTCGTGGGGCGGGCGGTCGACGGCACGAGCGCTCTGCTCGCCGGCACCGGGCTGCCGCCCGCGTCCCCGGACTACTGGGAGCGTGACGAGGACGAGCTCACGCTGGGGACGGTCGCGCCGCTCGTCGCGGGCCTCGAGCAGGCCGCCTCGGTGCTGGCCGCGGCGGGCGACGACGCGCGGACGGACCTCGCACGCACGGCCGCACGGGACGCGCGCCGGGCAACGGTCGAGGCGTTCGGTGGCGGCGGGTACACGCGCTACGCCGACGGACCGCACCACGACGCGGCGGCGGCGTTCGTGCTCGCACCCTTCTGGCATCACCCGGCGGCAGGCGGGCGCGACGCGTGGCTCGCGTCCGCCGAGGCGATGCGCCGACCGGTGGGGCTCGCGCCCGCGGGCGAGTGGCGCCAGGACGGCATCACGTGGACGCCGCAGACCTCGCTGTACGCATGGGTCGCCGCCGAGCAGGGCGACGACGACCGGGCACGCGCGCTCCTGAGCGCCCTCGACTCGCACCGGACCCTGACCGGTTCGGTGCCCGAGAAGGTGCTGGCCGACGGCCGCCCGGCCGCTGTCGCGCCGCTCGCCTGGAGCGCCGCGTGCGCCCTGCTCGCGCTCGACGCGCTCGACGCGGGCGGCCGTTAGCCGCGCACGTCAGAGCGGACGGACCTGGTCCGCCTGCGGGCCCTTGGCGCCTTGACCGACCTCGAACTCGACCTGCTGTCCCTCGTCGAGGCTGCGGTATCCGTCCGCCTGGATCGCCGAGAAGTGCACGAACAGGTCAGCACCCCCCGAGTCCGGCGTGATGAACCCGTAGCCCTTCTCCGCGTTGAACCACTTGACCGTGCCCTGCGCCATGCTGTGCTCCCTGAGTACCGGCTGACCTCGCGCCCCTGCACGAAGTGCGCCGAGCCTAGTAGGAGCGCACCCACCGACAACAGAGGGTCGTCACCGCCGCTGTGGACGACGACCGTGGGTCTGGGGGTCAGCGGCCTGTGCGGCCGCTCAGCCGAGCGCAGTGACCAGGACGACGACGACACCCGAGCCCGCGGTGGCGGCGTCGAGCTGCACCGTGTCCAGCCCGAGCGTCGAGGCGACGAGGTCGGCGGTCGCACGCTCGTCCTCCGACGCGTAGTACACGGTCGACGTCGCGGGCTTGGTCCCCGAGAAGTTGTCCGGGCTGACGGCCGTGAAGCCGGCGCTGGTGAGCCTCTGGCCTGCGGTGGCCGCCAGGCCCTGGATCCCCGCGGCGTTGAGGACCGTCACCGGCGTGGCCAGGTCCGGCTCCGCGGCCGGTGGCTGCTCGGTCGTCTCCTGCGGGGCCGGCTCGCTGGCGTCGCCCGACGGCGCGTCACCGTCGTCGGTGGCGGGTGCCGTCGAGGTCGCGGCGGCCGTGGGCGCCGGGCCGTCGTCGGACCCGCCGATCGGCAGGTCGCCCCCGCGCGTGGCGAACGTGACGATGCCGTAGGCGAGCAGCGGCGCGACGACGAGCACGACCAGGAAGGGCGCCCAGCGGCTCCACGCCGAGCGCGGTGCGCGGTGCACGCCGCGCGGCGCGGTGGGGTCCGGCTGCGCGTCGAACTCGTCGTCCGGATAGGGGTAGTCGGCCTTGCTCACGGCAGGAAGGCTATCCGGCCCGGCGGTGTGCTCGGGTACCGGCGTGCCGGACACACCCGTGGCGTGCCCGCCGGGAACGGACGATCCGGACGAGCCGGGCCGCGCGGCCCGGGTGAACGGGGCTGCGCTCAGGCCTCGAGGCCGAGCCGGCGCGCGGTGCGCGCACGCTGACGCGACGAGCGCATGCGCCGCAGGCGCTTGACGAGCATCGGGTCGTGCGCGAGGGCGGCCGGGTCGTCGATGAGCGCGTTGAGCACCTGGTAGTAGCGCGTGGCCGACAGGTCGAACAGCTCGCGGATGGCCTGCTCCTTCGCGCCCGCGTACTTCCACCACTGCCGCTCGAAGGCGAGGATGGCCGCATCCCGCTCGCTGAGCGCCGCGTCACCGGTGCCGCGCGCGGCCCCGAGCGGGGGCTCGAGGTGCGCGGTGGTGGCGGTCGCAGCGTCCATGCCCGCCAGGATAGGCCCCGAACCACAGCGGTGTCATTCACTCCCGAGCAATCACCCGCACACCTGCCCCGGGCAGCCTCCCACGCCCGCCGCGGCACGCCGACGACCTCGGGCGGTCTCGCCGCGGCAGTAGGGTCCCCGCGTGGACGCAGCGCTGGACGGGATCGTGGCCGAGGACTGGGCGCGCGCGCTCGCGCCCGTGAGCGAGCACGTGCGGGCGGCGGGCCGGTTCCTGCGCGCGGAGGTCGCCGCCGGTCGCGGCTACCTGCCGGCGCCGGACGCGATCCTGCGGGCGTTCACCCGCCCGCTCGCCGAGGTCCGCGTGCTCGTCGTCGGGCAGGACCCGTACCCCACGCCCGGACACCCCATGGGTCTGTCGTTCTCCGTGCAGCCCGACGTGCGCCCGTTGCCGCGCTCCCTGGACAACATCTTCCGCGAGCTCGTCGCCGACCTCGGCGTGCCGCGGCCGAGCACGGGGGACCTCACGCCGTGGGCGGACCAGGGCGTGATGCTGCTCAACAGGGTGCTCACGGTGCGCCCGGGCGCGCCCGCCTCGCACCGCGGTCAGGGGTGGGAGTCCGTCACCGACCGTGCGATCGAGGCCCTCGTCGACCGAGGCGGTCCTCTGGTGGCCGTCCTGTGGGGCCGCGACGCGCAGACCCTCAAGCCCGCGCTCGGCAGGGTCCCCACCGTCGAGTCCGCGCACCCGAGCCCGCTGTCGGCGTCGCGCGGGTTCTTCGGCTCGCGGCCGTTCTCCCGGGTGAACGACCTGCTCGTCGCGCAGGGCGGCACGCCGGTCGACTGGCGGCTGCCCTAGTCAGCGCGCGCAGCTGGGCTGGCCGGTCCCGACCGCTCCCGCCTCGAAGAGGTCGATCTCGACGTACGTGCCGGGGTTCACGACCCACTCGGGGAACAGCATCGTCGCCACCGGCAGGTCCGCGCAGCGCGAGGTCGCCAGCGGCCGCAGGTTGCTGCCGGTGAACCAGCCGCCCTCGTACTGCCAGTCCGGGATCGCGTCCGCGGAGGCGGACAGGTCGATCTCGACGAGGAACGCCAGATCGGGCGCGTAGCCACCGGGAGACACGATGTCGATCTCGATCTGCGCCCACCGCTGGCCCACCGGTCGCGAGTCCTGGACCTGGAAGCCCGTGACGTCGACGATCTCGCACGAGCGCCCCGGCACGGGCTCGAGCGTGCCCGCCCGGACGGCGGTGCAGGTGCCGAGCGGGCGGGTCCACGTCCCGAGCTCGACCGCGACCTCGGCGTGGACGTCGTCGGCCCAGGCGGCGGTGGTGCGGTCGGTCGAGCCCGCGGCGAGCACGCCGGCGACGACGAGCAGGACGACGACCAGCGCGGCGATCGCCGCGCGCACGCGCGTGAGGTTCCGGGTCATGCGGTGCTCCCGTGCACGACGACGTCGATCGACTCGCCGGTCCTGCCGCCGCACGTGGCCGGGTCGGCGTCGGCGGCGACCGAGAACGTCACGGTCGCGGTCGTCAGGGACGCGCCGCCGGCCGTGGCCGGGTCGCCCGGCACTGGCGACGTCGGCAGCGGTGAGTAGGCGACCTCGACGCAGCCGTCGTAGAGCGTCGTCGGGTTGTCGTCCGCCCACGCGAGGGTGAGCGGCACGCTCGAGGCGTTCCAGAGGTGGAGGGTGCGCTCCACGGGCGCGTCGGGGGTGAGCCCGGTGACGGCGTCGAGCGTCACCGCCGTGCCGGTCGTGTCCGCGGCGGACCAGGTCGCGCCGTCGGACGAGCCGCGCAGATCGATGCTCGCGGCGGACGCACTGCCGGAGAACTGCGCGTCGTCGGTCCAGGCGGCGCTCGTCGCGGCGGCGCCGAACCCGGTCACCAGGCTGAGGCCGAGGGTGGCCGGGACGACGGCGCGCCAACGGGGGCACCGACGCGTGGGGCGGCGCGGCGTGTGCCGCGGGGCGTCAGTCATCGTCAGACCTCGTCGCGGTGGCGGCATGCGGGTCGGGGACGGGGGCCGGGTGCGGCGCGCGCGGCCGCAGGAGCAGGGCGCCGACGAGCGCGGCGAGCAGGGCCGCGAGCGCGAGCCAGGCCACGCGCGTCAGGTCGCGGACCGGCAACGGGTGCTCCAGGAGCCCGATGTGGCCGTCGAGGGCCGCCGACGTGGCCTGCCCGACCTGCACGCGCAGGTCGTAGTCGCCCTCGGGCAGGAGCGTGCCGACGAGCGCATCGGACACCGGTAGACACTCGCCATCCGTCTGCGGGCACAGCGTGAGGGTCCAGTCGGGCTCGTCCGCGCCGCTCGTCGTGGTCACGACCTCGGTCACGTGCACGTCTGTCGGCACGCGCAGCACACGCACGAGCACGGAGCCGGGGCCCTGCGGGAGCGCGTCGAGCGAGAGCGAGAGCGACTCGTCCCGCTCGAACGGGACGGGTGCGGCCGTCGCGACGCCGGCGCCTGCGAGCGCGAACGCCGCCGCGGCCGCCAGGCTGACCGCCGCCAGGCGCGCTCGCCGCGTGCCTGCGGCGAGTCGCGCGAGACGCTTCGTGACCGTGTGCCGCGGGCCCGTGCCCGTGCCCGACGTCGCACGGGCCGTGCCGTGCGCGCTCATCGCGGGGTCCGGCTCGCGCCCTGCGTCACCTGCTCAGCGAGGGCCAGGTCGCTGTCGGGACCGGGGTCGGGGCCGATGCCGGGCTCGGGGGCGGTCGCGGGCTCGTCGTCGCGGGCTGTGCGGGTCGCGGGCGGCAGCAGGCTGAGGCCGAGCATGGAGAGCAGCGCGATGCCGAGGGGGATCGCGACCGAGGGCCGCGTGATCGTCGTCAGGACGTACCCGCCGCCGCTGATCTGCCAGACCGGCTGCCAGACGGTGTCGCCGACGACGTACGCGCCGCCGTCCTCGGAGCTGTTGGCGTCGCCCTTCATGCGGATCTCCCAGCGCCCCGGCTCGACCTCCTCGACGTCCACGACCCGGTGCGTCACGAGGTTGCGCGTCACGTCGGAGTAGATCGAGGCGACCTCACCCACCTGCAGCTCGCTCGTGGGGAAGGGGCGGGCGATCAGCAGGTCTCCGGTCATGATCTGCGGCTCCATCGAGCCCGAGATCACGACCATCGGACGGATCCACCCCACCTTCGTCGCACCCCACGCGAGCACGCTGACGAGCCCGAGCGCGGCGACGAGCCACAGCACGGTGTTGCCGAGCAGCTTGAGTGCACGCATGGCGACCTCCGGGGGGCGGGGGCAGGGTGGGGCCGTGGGCCCCCGGGGGGGGGG
>JAEYUL010000161.1 GCA_023432565.1 Actinomycetes bacterium
CCGTGGTCATGGCCACGCACGACGACGAGATCGTCGACCAGATGCGCAAGCGCGTGGTCGAGCTGTCGACGGGCGAGCTCGTGCGCGACCAGTCGCGCGGCGTCTACGGCTCGGACCGCTGAGGGGGCCGGCCGTGCGACTGCGTTTCATCCTCTCCGAGATCGGGATCGGTCTTCGTCGGAACCTGTCGATGACCATCTCGGTGATCCTCGTGACGTTCGTGTCGCTGACGTTCGTCGGCAGCGCTGCGCTGCTGCAGATGCAGATCGACAAGATGAAGGACGACTGGTACGACAAGGTCGAGGTCTCCGTCTTCTTGTGCCCGGCCACGTCGCCGGAGCCCACGTGCGCGGGCGGTGAGGTCACCGACGAGCAGAAGCAGGCCATCCTCGACGCGCTCGACGAGCCGGAGGTCGCGCCGCTGATCGTCCAGCCGGTCTTCTTCGAGACGAAGGAAGAGGCCTTCGCCTCCTTCAAGAAGCAGTTCGGCGACCAGTCATGGGCGTCGGTGGCGACCGTCGACGACATGAACTCCTCGTTCCGGATCAAGCTGACCGACCCGTCGAAGTACCAGGTGGTCGCGGACGTCGTCTCCGGCCGTCAAGGCGTCGAGTCCGTGCAGGACCAGCGCCGGCTCTTCGACCGACTCTTCCTGGTGATCGACCGCGCGACCCTGCTCACCGGCGGCCTCGCTGCGGTGATGCTGGTCGCGGCCGTGCTGCTCATCACGACCACGATCAGGCTCTCGGCGCTCTCGCGCCGTCGTGAGACCGGGATCATGCGCCTCGTCGGTGCGTCCACGGTGTTCATCCAGCTCCCGTTCATGCTCGAGGGCGCGATCGCGGCGACGGTCGGTTCGCTCATGGCGGTGGGCGGGCTCTGGTTGGGTGTGCAGTACCTCGTCACGGACTGGCTGGGCGGCACGGTCTCCTGGATCCCGTATGTGACGACGTCCGACGTGCTGACGGTGGCTCCGCTGCTGATCGCGTCGGGCATCCTGCTGGCTGCCATCTCCTCGCTCGTGACCCTGAGCCGCTACACGAAGGTGTGAGCATGCGTCGACCCACGGCCTCGAACGACTCGTCGCACCCGGCCCGTCCGGGCGCCCGCGTCACGCGCCACGCCGCGCTGCTGGCCGCCGCGGGGCTGCTCGTGACGCTCGTGCTCCCGGCGGTCGCGCCGCCCGCCGCGGGTGACGCGATCGACGACCGCCGAGCGGCCGCGGAGAGGGAGAAGAAGGCCAACGAGCGCAAGCGAGCGGACGCCGAGGAGGTCCTCGAGGGGCTCGAGGGCGATCTCGGGGCGGTGTCCGACCGGCTGCTCGAGATCCAGGGGCAGCTGCCGGCCGCCCGGCTCGCCGTGCAGGAGGCCGAGGCGGAGTTCGCGAAGGCGAAGCGGGAGGCCGCCCTCGTCGCGGCCCGGCTCGATGACGCCAAGAAGCAGGCGGCGGACCTGACCGCCACCATCGAGGAGGACTCCGACGAGGCCTCGCGCATGCGCGAGGCGATCGGGCAGATGGCGCGCGAGGCGTACCGCGGGGGAGGTGACGTCTCGAGCGTCAGCATGATCCTCGACGCCGACTCGAGCGAGGACTTCATCCAGCGGGCCGACCTCATGAGCCAGGCGCTGCGCACGCGTGCCCAGGTGCTGGACGACCTGCAGGCCACCGAGTCGGGCAACCGGAACGCCGCGCAGCGGCTCGAGGCCGTCGAGGCACGCATCGGCGAGCTCAAGGACGAGGCGGACGCGAAGGTCGCTGCGTCCGAGAAGGCCAAGAAGGCCGCGGAGGCCGCCAAGGCCGCGCTCGACGCGTTGCTCGCCGAGGAGCAGGAGAAGCAGGCGGCACTGCTCGCGAAGAAGGACGAGATCGCCGCCAAGCTCAAGGAGATCGACGCCGAGTCCAAGCGGATCCAGCAGGACCTGGCCAAGGCGATCGAGGAGCAGCGCAAGCGCGACGCCGCCAAGCCGCGTCCCGCGCCCGACCCTGCCGACCCGCCGCCGGCCTCGGGCTCGCTGTTCGTCAACCCCACGCAGACCCGGCCCATCTATGTGACCTCCGAGTACGGCATGCGTTTCCACCCGGTGCTGAAGTACTGGCGCCTGCACGCGGGCATCGACCTGCGTGACTACTGCGGCCAGGACGTGTACGCGGGCCGGTCCGGCAGGGTGCTGTGGACGCAGTACCGCTACGGGTGGGGCAACCAGGTGATGATCAACCACGGCACCGTCAACGGCAAGACGCTCGCGTCGAGCTACAACCACCTCTCGCAGTTCGTCGTGAAGCCGGGGGCCTACGTGAAGGCCGGGCAGCTGATCGCGCGCGCGGGCAACACCGGGACGTCCGGCGCCTGCCACCTGCACTTCGAGGTGTACATGAACGGCTCGACCGTCAACCCGCGCCCCTACCTGCCGCTGTGAGCCCGCGGCGCCGGCGGGCCAGGGATAACCACGAGGGGTTGGCCGCGCCCGGCGGGTAGGCTCGTGCGGCGCGCGACGGGTGCGCGCATCGGCCGCGCCTGGCCCCCGGGTCAAGGGCGGCCGACGACGAGCGAGGGTTCTCACGACGAGGACCGCAGGACGAGAAGGGGTGCGCGGTGGCCAAGGAGACCGGGCGCAAGCTCGTGGCCGCCAACCGCAAGGCGCGCCACGACTTCACGATCGAGGACATCTTCGAGGCCGGCGTCGTGCTGACCGGGACCGAGGTGAAGGCGCTGCGCGCCGGACGCGCGTCGCTGGTGGACGGCTGGTGCGAGGTCGAGGGCGGCGAGGCGTGGCTGCACGGGGTGCACATCCCGGAGTACGCGCAGGGCACGTGGACCAACCACGCGCCGCGGCGCAAGCGCAAGCTGTTGCTGCACCGTGAGGAGATCGAGCGACTCGGGGCGCGCACGCGCGAGAAGGGGCACACGATCGTGCCGCTCGCGCTGTACTTCCTCGATGGTCGGGCGAAGGTCGAGATCGCGCTCGCGCGAGGCAAGAAGGACTGGGACAAGCGTCAGGCGCTGCGCGAGCGGCAGGACAACCTCGAGGCGCAGCGTGCGATGCGGGAGCGCCGCGACCGCTGAGGGGCCCCAGGCCCAGGCTCGGGGCGCGCGCTCGCGGTAGGTTGCCGCGGTGACCGTTCTCGAGGCATGGCACCGACGCCCGCGACCTGCACGTGTGCTGGGTCGTACCGCACTGACGCTTGCGCTGGCCGCAGGCGCGCTCGGCGCGAGCGGTCTGGCCGCGTCGGCCGCGCCCGACCAGACCCGCGGCCGTGAGATCACGCGGTACGACGTCACGGCGGTCCTCACCCCGGACGGCGTCGCCGACGTGGCGATCGAGTTCGACTTCGACTTCGGCGACGACCCGGGCCACGGCCCCTACCTGACGCTCCCGACGCGCCAGCGGTACGACGACACGCAGGACCGGGCGTTCCGCTACAGCGGCATCTCCGTCTCCAGCAGCACGGGTGCGCCCGCTCAGCTGCACCAGGAGGAGGACGGCGGCGTCCTGACGCTGCGGATCGGCGACGAGGACGTCGACGACGTCTCGGGTGTGCAGACCTACCGGCTCACCTACCGGGTCGACGGGCTCGTCAACCCGGCCAACGAGCAGCACTCGGGCGACGAGCTGTACTGGAACGTCATCGGGAACGGGTGGGAGATCCCGCTCGGGGACGTGACGGCGACCGTGACCGGCCCCGCGGACGTCGAGGGCGCGGTGTGCTTCGCCGGGCCGGAGGGCTCCGAGAACCCGTGCACGTCCGCCGAGGCGCAGGGTGAGACGGCGGTCTACACGCAGGACCTGCTCTCGCGGGGCGAGCCGTTCACGACGGTGACCGGTTGGCCGGCCGGTACGTTCCCGGGCGTCGAGCCGATCATCGTCGAGCGCCCCGACCCTGCTGCGGTGTGGAACCCCGTCTCTCCGTTGGGCGGCTTCGCCGCTCTGCTGGCAGCCGGTGGCGCGGCCCTCGCCATCCGGCGGGTGAGGCGCACCGGCCGGGACCGGGCGTACCTCGGACTGACGCCAGGGCTGCGCCCCGTCAGCGGTCAGGAGACCGCCTCCGGCTACCGGGACAGGCGGGCGCCGGTCGCCGTGCAGTTCACCCCGCCGGCGAACGTGCGCCCGGGCGAGCTCGGCACGCTCGTCGACGAGAAGGCCGACCCGGTGGACGTCACCGCGACCCTGATCGACCTCGCGGTGCGCGGCTACCTGCGGATCGAGGAGGTCCCGCGCTCCGACCCGCGCAAGAAGCCGAAGGACTGGACGCTCGTGGCGCTGCGTGAGCCGGACGCGGCCCTGCTCGAGTACGAGGCGCTGCTGATGGACGAGATCTTCACAGGCCGACCCGCCGTGAAGCTGTCCGAGCTCAAGACGACGTTCGCGTCCTCCATGGCCAAGGTGCAGGACCGGCTCTACGACCAGGTCACCCGGATCGGCTGGTTCAGCGCCAACCCGAAGTCCGTGCGCGGCAAGTGGTTCGCGGTGGGCCTCATCATCCTCGTCGTGGCGGGCTTCGCGACGTTCCTCGCGATCGTGGTGGGCGACTCCGACGCGTCCTCCAGCTTCCCGGGGCTCGCGCTGGTTCCCCTCGCGCTCTGCATCGTCGCAGTCGTGGTCATGGTGTGCTCCCGGTACGCGCCCGCGCGCACCGCGGACGGCACCGCGGTGCTCGCGCAGGCGCTGGGCTTCCGCACCTACCTGACGACCGCCGAGGCTGAGCAGATCCGGTTCGAGGAGGGCGAGGACGTCTTCAGCCGCTACCTGCCGTACGCGATCGTGTTCGGCGTGGCCGAGCGCTGGGCCCGACTGTTCGCCGAGCTCGCCGCGCAGGGTCGGGCGGTCGACCAGCCGGGGTGGTACGTGGGCTACTACGACCCGCTCCCGGGGATGTTCTGGGCGTCGGGCTTCGCCGCGTCGATGGACCGGTTCCAGACGGTGGCGACCGAGTCGCTGACCGCGCCGACCCCGGGGTCCTCGGGAGACTCCGGCTTCTCCGGCGGGTTCTCCGGCGGCGGGGTCGGCGGAGGCGGCGGCGGCGGCTGGTGAGCGGTCGGCCCGCGGGCTCAGCGGTCGCCGAGCACGCTCGTCGTGCTGTGCCTCGTCACTGACGGCGACCCAGGATGTCCGCGAGGTCGAACCGGACCGGCTCGTCGAGCTGCGCGTAGGTGCACGACGCGGGGTCCCGGTCCGGACGCCAGCGGCGCAGCTGCGCGGTGTGCCGGAAGCGGTCGCCCTCCATGTGGTCGTACGCGACCTCGACGACGAGCTCGGGGCGCAGCGGGACGAAGCTCAGGTCCTTCGTCGCGTTCCAGCGGCTGACGGTTCCGGGCAGCCGGTTCCCCTCGTGCGCCGCCTGGTCCGCCCACGACGCCCAGGGGTGGTCCTCGACGTCGGTGCGCAGCGGGGCGAGCTCGTCGACGAGGCTCGCGCGGCGCGCCATCGGGAACGACGCGGCGACACCGACGTGCTGCAGCCGGCCCTCGTCGTTCCACAGGCCGAGCAGCAGGCTGCCCACGACCGGGCCGCTCTTGTGCCAGCGGAAGCCTGCGACCACGCAGTCGGCGGTGCGTTCGTGCTTGACCTTGAACATCGTGCGCTTGTCCGGCTGGTAGACCCCGTCCAGCGGCTTGGCGACGACCCCGTCGAGGCCCGCGCCCTCGAACTGGGTGAACCAGCGGCGCGCCTCGTCCGGGTCGCTCGTCGCGGGCGTCAGGTGGATGCTGCCCGCTGCGCCCGCCAGGGCGTCGGTCAGCCTGGCACGACGCTCGCGCAGGGGCGTGCCCATGAGGTCGTCGTCGCCCAGTGCCAGCACGTCGAACGCGACGAAGCTCGCGGGCGTCTGCTCGGCCAGCAGCTTCACGCGTGAGGCTGCCGGGTGGATCCGGTTCGTGAGGGAGTCCCAGTCGAGACGGTCGCCCTGCACGATCACGATCTCCCCGTCGAGCACGCACCGCGGCGGCGTGTGCGCCTTGATCTGCTCGACCAGCTCGGGGAAGTAGCGCGTCATGGGCTTCTCGTTGCGGCTGCCGAGCTCGACCTCGTCGCCGTCGCGGAACACGATGGTGCGGAAGCCGTCCCACTTGGGTTCGACGTGCCCGGTGTCGGGGATCTCCTTGACCGACTTCGCGAGCATGGGCGCGACGGGTGGCATCACGGGCAGGCGCATGAGGTCATCCTGCCCGTCGGGTGCGACATCGGCACCGGGTCCGTCGCCGCGCTCCAGCCACGGAGGCCGGCTGCCGATGTTCCGGTATGTCCTTCGACGACCTGCCTCGTTCGCCCTCCGGGCGGGTCCCGCAGTGGGTCGTCGACGAGGCGAGGGACAGGGCTGCGCCACCGCCGACGTGGCGCGGCGCCACCTACGACACGTCGGCCGCCGCCGACGGCGGACGCGCCGAGCCCGGCGCGTTCCCGGTGTCCCCGACGGCCCCGCTCGAGGCGGGGGTCGGGCACAGCCCACCGTGGCAGGCTCCCAGGCGCGCACCGCGTGAGGCGGCCCGCACGCCGAGACGTTCGCGCGCGAGCGTCGCAGTGGTCGCGCTGTCCGGGATGCTGGGACTCGCCTGGGTCGGCGTGTGGGTGTCCGAGCTTCCTGAGGTGTCGTGGGACGCGGTGCTCGCCGAGCTGGGCAAGCGCCCCGTGCGGCTCGACGACCTCGACGGGACGGGGCACGTCCTGCCGTTCGAGCCCGCCTCCGATCCCGGTGGGCGCCCGCCGCCTGGCGTTGAGGAGGAGGCGGCCCCGCTCGGCGTGCCCGCGCCGGTCGAGTGGGACGGTTCCCCGTACGCGTTCAGCAAGCTGCAGGAGCTGCCCGACGGCACCCTGGTCCCCGTCACGTGGTCTCCCTGCCGTCCCGTGCACTACGTCGTCAACACCGCCGGAGCGCCCGTGGGGTTCGAGGACGACGTGGCCACGGTGGTCGCCGAGCTCGCCGAGGCCACCGGCTTCGTGTTCGTCGACGACGGGACGACGAGCGAGTCCGCCGGGACGGATCGGGCCCTCTACCAGCCGGAGCGCTACGGCGAGCGGTGGGCGCCGCTGCTGGTGCAGTTCTCCGACGAGACCGTGCTCCCGAGGCTCGAGGCCGACGTCGCGGGGGTGGCCGGTCCGCTCCTGGTGCGTCGCCCCGACGGGCTGATGGTCGCGGTCTCCGGCACGGTCTGGCTCGACTCGACGCTGCTGAGGAAGCAGCCCGTGGGAGCCGAGCCCACGCACGTCGGTGTGCTGCGGCACGAGCTCGCGCACGCCCTCGGGCTCGACCACGTCGAGGACGAGACCCAGCTCATGAACCCCGTGCTGGCGGACGCCGCCACGTTCCAGTCCGGCGACCGGTACGGCCTGTCGCAGCTCTCCCGCGGGGTGTGCGCGCCGGACGTGTGACCGGCGTACGCCGCACAGGTTGGGTGATATGCCCCGAGCAGCCACGTGTCACCGCCGTGTTCACCCCCGCGCGTGACGGCGTGTCCGAAACCCGAGTGAAGTAGCCGGGTTCGGCTCGTGCGGTACCCGCGGACCTGCCTACATTTCGTCTCCGGACAGGGGTGGGGGCGCATGGTCGAGGTGATGAGAGCAGTACCCGAGCTGGCGCGGTCGGTCGACGCGACCGACCGCGTGCCGGCAGTCGCCGGTGTGCTGGCGATCCTGAGCGTCATCGGGATCGGCGCACTGGTGATGGCGCGCAACGCGCGCAAGCCCTCGCCACGTCAGGAGCCGCCGCTCGTCGTGCGCGCGATGGCCGAGCGCGGCTACCTCGAGATCGAGGAGTTCCACGACGGCGGCGTGACCGACTGGATGCTGCACCGGCTGCGACTCCCGGACCGCAACCTGTCCGACCACGAGACCAGCTGGTACTTCGCGATCTTCGGGACGCGCCTCGCGTCGTCGGTGCCGTGGTCCGAGGTCAGGCCGCCGGCCCCGTGACGGTGCTCGTCGCGGCGCCAGCGCGCCCGGGTCACGCGCGCGACGGCGCCCCCAGCGCGGTGAGGTCGCGCTCCGCGAACAGCCGGTGATGCCACTCCTCGCTCAGGAGCACCTCGAGGCACTCACGCACCGAGAACGGCCGTGCGGGCGGCCACGAGTCACCCTCGAGCGGCTCGGTCTGCTCGTCGAGCCGCTCGTCGGTCAGCTCGTCGAGGAACGCGCGGACCACGTCCTGCCGTTCGCGGCGCTTGACCAGGACCTCCTCGAGGCTGGGCCGGACGCGCCGGTCGCGGGGGATCCCCGGCTTGTCCGGCATCTCGTCCCACGGCAGGTCCCACGCGTCCCACGGCTCGGGGACGCGCAGGATCCCGCGGCGCACCCAGGAGTCCGTCACGAAGAGCAGGTGCCGCAGCGTCTCCACGAACGACCACTCGTCGTCCACGCTCGCGTGCAGCGCGTCACCCTCGAGCGCCCGGGCACGCTCGACGGTGCCGTCCCACAGCCGTTCGAGCAGCGACCACGCCTCGCGGACGCCGGCGGCGTCCGTCGGGCGCATCGTCACGCGGTCCGGGTCGCGGCGGTCGAGCTCGGCGTTGACGTACGCGCTGACCTCGACCCCGTTGATCGTCACGTTCTCGACCTCGCCCGTGATCTGCGCGTCGACGAGCTCGACCCCGATCAGGCGTGCGCCGTGCAGCCCCGCGCCGCGCACGGTGATCCCGTCCAGACGCACGCGGCGCAGCTGCGCGCCGGTCAGGTCCACGCTCGTGAAGCGTGCGCCGTGCAGGTCCTCGTCGGTGAAGTCGACCATGGGGGCACGCTAGCCCGCGCGTGTGACACCGGCCCGCGGGTGGCCGGGAATCACGGCGACGACCTGGCCGTTGGGCAGGTAGTCTGGACCCGCTCGTCAGGCGCAGCACGCACGTCAGCGGTGCGGACGAGTGATTGACAACTCAACATGGGGGTGATCGGTTTCGACGGTGATCGTCGAGCCAGGAGAAGCGGGTCGAGGACGCACGGTTATCTCGTCAACGCTCCGTGCAAATCATAGGTGCCGATTCCAAGCGCACCGACTTCGCCCTCGCCGCCTGAGCGAGCTTCGAAGTCCGTCGGCCTAAGTACGCTCTCGACTTAGTTCCCGGCGTCATCTAGAGAGCCACTGCTGGTCCTCATCGTCAGTGTGAGGATCGGGACTTCTAGCTGACTGGGCCCGTCCACCTTCCCGTCCGTGGGAGTGGTGGGGGCCGAGAAAATCCATCACGGACTGCACCCGGAGAAGTCCTGGTTCCACGTCATCGGACGCGGGTTCGATTCCCGCCACCTCCACTTCTGTTGCGCGAAGG
>JAEYUL010000099.1 GCA_023432565.1 Actinomycetes bacterium
GGCCTGCCGCGCGCGTCCGTGACGTGGCACGTCCACGACGGCGCTGTCGTCGACGCGGGCACCGTCCTGGCGACCGTCGAGGGCCCCACGCACGTCCTGCTCGTCGCCGAGCGCACGCTGCTCAACCTCGTCTCGCGTGCCTCGGGCGTCGCGACGCACACCTACCGCTGGACGCAGGCGCTCGCCGGCACCGGGGCGCAGGTGCTCGACACCCGCAAGACCACCCCGGGCCTGCGCGCGCTCGAGAAGTACGCCGTGCGCTGCGGCGGCGGGACCAACAAGCGCATGGGCCTGTTCGACGTCGCGATGGTCAAGGACAACCACGTGGCTGCCGCGGGCTCGGTCACGGCCGCGATCCAGGCGGTGCGCACGCGGTTCCCGGACGTCGCGATCCAGGTCGAGGCGGACACGCGCGACCAGGCGCTCGAGGCCGTCGGTGCAGGAGCCGACTTCCTGCTGCTCGACAACATGCCCACGCCTGTGCTGGCGGACGTGGTCGCCGCGGTTCGCGCGGTCGCCCCGGACACCCAGCTCGAGGCCACGGGCAACCTCACCCTTGACCGCGCCGCCGAGGTCGCGTCCACGGGTGTCGACTACCTCTCGGTCGGCGGCCTGACCCACTCGTCCCCCATCCTCGACCTGGCCCTCGACCTGCGCCCCTGACACCCCCCCGCGAGGTCGTGCGTCTCTCGCAGGATCGTGCAGATCACTGCACGATCTGACGAGAGACGCACGACCTCATCGGGGGGGCAGGACGGTGCGGCGGTCAGGCGCACTCGTAGACGATGTTGGCGGCGTCGGCGCGCATCCTCAGGTGCCAGGCACCGTCGGGCGCCTGGATGGCGATCAGCGCGTGCGCGGCGAGGAACTCGTCGTCGGTCAGGTACCGGTAGCCGGCGTCCGCGCCCGTGACGAACTCGTCGTCGATCATCGTCCCCGAGTGCTGCTCGTGGAACCAGCGCGTCAGCTTCGAGGCCTCGTTGCCTCCCGCGATCGGCACCATGACCGGCAGCCCGTCGGCCGTGGTGCCGCCGCGGCGCCACTGCGTGGGGTCGTGCTCGGCCTCGATGGACGTCTGCGCGTCGAGGCATTGCATGGCCCCCGGTGCGAGCGTCGCGGAGCGCCACTCGCTGGTGCGCTTCTTCCCGTCCTCCCACGTGATGTCGTCGAAGCTCGCGCCGGGGACGTCCTTCGGGTCGAGCAGGACGTACGCGCCGTAGGGCAGCAGCCACGCGTACGCCCCGGACGTGAGGTCGTCGACGATGTCGGTGTGGTCCCCGACGACCGGCGCGACGACGAACGACACGGCACCGACGTCGGCGAGCCGCGCGATCGGCGCAGTGCCGAAGCCGATGGGCACCCCCGCAGCGGAGTACTGGTCGTCCCGGCTGCCGGTCGGCGTCGAGACCTTCCAGCCGCCACCGAGGTCCATGTGCGACGGCAGGGTCGTCGTGTCGTAGAACGTCTCGGTGTCGACCTCGACCTGCGTGCCCTCGACGAGCAGGCTCGGGTCCTGGCACGCGTCGCCGGCGCGGGCGCTCGGGCAGGAGATCAGGCGCGCGCCGTCGTCGTCGATCTCGTACAGCACCGCGCCCGTGCGCGCGTAGGGCGGGTTCCGGAGCTCGGAGGTCGCCTCGTCGACAGCGACGTAGATGGTCGCGTCATCGCGCGTGCCGACCCGGTAGATCGTGGTGCCCTCGCGCCGGGCGGAGCTGACGAGCACGTCTTCGACGGCGTCGTCGCGGACCGGCTCGGTCCAGGTCTCACCTGTGCGCGGCGCCGACAGGCGTGCCACGACGTCGGCGTCGTCGAGCTCGTCCTCACGCTCGAACGTGCGCACGGGTGGCTTGGTCCCGGCGGGGGTCGGCGCCGGCACAGGGCTGCCGGTCGGCGCGCTCGTGGGGGACGGGCCCGGTGTGGAGGTGGCCGGGTCCATCGGGTCACCGCCGCCCTGACCGAGGGCGGCCCACGCGCCGACGCCCAGGACACCCGCGCACGCGGCGGCGCCCACGGACTCGAACGTGTGGCGCTGGATGCGGGCCCGGCGCACGGTGCCGCGCACCCGCATGAGGTCACGCGCGTCGATGGGGCCGGTCGCGGCGGCGATCTCGTCGTGTGCGCCGTGCAGGAGCTGGTCGAGGTCGTTCATCGTGCGCCCTCCGGGTTCGTCGTCGGCGTGAGGCGGGGGACCTGCACGGCGGGGCTCGTCGTGCCGGCCGGGGTTGCGGTGGCCCGCACCGGGATGCGCTCGTCGTCCGCGTGGGGGTGGGTGCCGAGGATCTGGGCGAGCTTGGTGAGGCCGTCGGACGTGTAGCGCTTGACGGATCCCTCGCTGAGGTTGAGGACGGATGCGGTCTCGACGACCGAGAGGTCCTCCATCTGCCGCAGCACCACGCATGCGCGCTCGCGGGGGCTCAGGTGCGCGAGCGCGCGCAGGACGTCGCGGCCGGGGCCGGGTGGCTCGACGGTGTCGGGCGGCGTCGGTTCGGCGGCGGCACGCAGGGCGACGAGGCGCTCACGCCTGCGTCGTCGGACCTCGTCGATCGCGCGGGACGCGATCGCGCGTCGCACGTACGCCTCGGCCTGCTCGACGGTCGTGAACCGCGCCCGGCCGCGGAAGGTCGCGATCAGCGCCTCCTGCACCAGGTCGGGTGCGTCGCTCGTCGAGCCGGCGACGAGCGCGGCGTGCGCGACCAGGCGCGGGTAGCGCTCGCGCGCCACCTGGTCCAGCAGCTGTTCCCACGGTCGTGCCACGGCGTCTCCCTCGGGTCGTCGAGATGTCGCAGCCACAACGCTCGTGCCCACCGCACGCGTTGGGGTCGATCCTGCCGCAGGCGCCCCGGGCGCCGTCCAGGAGCGGCGAGGCGCCCCACTACCATGGTCGGGTGACCGACACCCCTTCCTCGCCTGCTGCCGACGCGCCCGCAGTCGTCTCCGACGACACGCCTGAGCAGATCCGCATCCGGCGCGAGAAGCGCGAGCGGCTGCTCGCGGAGGGCACCGAGGTCTACCCGGTGTCCGTGCCGCGCACGCACACGATCGCCGAGGTCCGCGCGGCGTACCCGTCCCTCGAGCCGGGCCAGGAGACGGACGACGAGGTCGGCGTCGCCGGCCGCGTCGTGTTCCTGCGCAACACCGGCAAGCTGTGCTTCGTCACGCTCCAGGACGGCGCGGGCAACCGGCTGCAGGCGATGCTGTCGCTCGCCGAGGTGGGCGAGGACCGGCTCGCGGCGTTCAAGGCGGACGTGGACCTGGGCGACCACCTGTTCGTGCACGGCCGCGTGATCATGTCCAAGCGCGGCGAGCTGTCGGTTTTCGCCGACTCGTGGCAGATGGCCGCCAAGGCCATTCGCCCGCTGCCGAACCTGTACGAGGGCGCCGAGCTGTCCGACGAGGCCCGCGTGCGTCAGCGTTATGTCGACCTGATCGTCAACTCCAAGGCACGTGACATGGTGCGCACGCGTGCGGCCGTGGTGCGTTCGTTGCGTGATAACTTTGCGCGTCGCGGATTCCTCGAGGTCGAGACCCCGATGCTGCAGGTACGGCCCGAGGGCGCTGCGGCGCGGCAGTTCGAGACGCACATGAATGCGTTCGACATGGAGCTCTACCTGCGGATCGCGCCCGAGCTGTTCCTCAAGCGCGCCGCGGTCGGCGGAGTCGAGCGGGTGTTCGAGATCAACCGCAACTTCCGCAACGAGGGCGTGGACGCCACGCACTCGCCGGAGTTCGCGATGCTCGAGGCGTACGAGGCCTACGGCGACTACGACACGATGGCGGCGCTCACGCAGGACCTCGTGCAGACCGCGGCGCTCGACGCGCTGGGCACGACGACGGTGGTCCTGGCTGACGGGTCCGAGTACGAGCTCGGCGGCGAGTGGACGCACCTGACGATGTACGAGTCGCTCTCCGAGGCCGTGGGTGTCGAGATCACGCACGACACTGACGACGAGACGCTGCTGAAGCTGCTCGACAAGGCGGAGATCGAGCTCGCCCCTGCGCAGCGCAACCACGGCAAGCTCGTCGAGGAGCTGTGGGAGCACCATGTGGGCGCCCACCTGCACGCGCCGACGTTCGTGCGGGACTTCCCGGTCGAGACGTCGCCTCTCACGCGCGACCACCGCAGCAAGCCGGGCCTCGTCGAGAAGTGGGACCTGTACGTGCGCGGGCTCGAGCTCGCCACGGCGTACTCCGAGCTGGTCGACCCGGTGATCCAGCGTCAGCGGTTCGAGGCGCAGGCGCTGCTCGCGGCGCGCGGCGACGACGAGGCCATGCGCATCGACGAGGACTTCCTGACCGCGATGGAGTTCGCGATGCCGCCCTCGGGGGGCATGGGAATGGGCATCGACCGGCTGCTGATCGCGATGACCGGCCAGGGCATCCGCGACACGATCCTGTTCCCGCTCGTGAAGCCGCTGTCATGAACGACCTGGCAGGAGTGCTCACAGCGGTCATTCCGTCCATCGGCGTGGGCGTGCTGTTCTGGTTCGCTATGCGCGCCATCATGAACGCGGACCGGACGGAACGTCGCGCGATCGCGCGCATGGAACGCGAGGAAGAGCAACGCGCCGCGGAAACCGCTGCGAAGGATTCTCCGCCCAGCATTTGACGGCAAATAACCGCCGGTGTGATCCTGGCCTCGACAGAATGTCTGCGCGCAGGAAACCAGGAGAACACCGGATGGCTCAGAAGGTTCAGGTCCTGCTGATCGACGACGTCGACGGCGCGGCCGCCGACGAGACGGTCACGTTCGCGCTCGACGGCGTGACCTACGAGATCGACCTGACGGCCGAGCGCGCTGCCCAGCTGCGCGACTCGCTCGCCACGTGGGTCGGCCACGCGCGCCGGGTGGGTGGCCGCTCGACGAGCGCCGCTCGTCCCGCCGCCACCTCGCGCCGTCGGCGCGGCGACAGCGACGCCCAGGCGATCCGTGAGTGGGCCAAGAGCCAGGGGCTCACGGTCTCCGAGCGGGGCCGCATCAGCGCCGAGGTGCGCGAGGCGTACGACAAGGCGCACTGACGCCCGACACGCCAGCACGACGAAGGCCCGGTACCTGCGGGGTACCGGGCCTTCGTCGTCCGCCGTGGGGATCGTCTGTCTGCCTCAGACGCCCGCCGGGCGGGTGGCCGTCAGGTCACGCACGGCCGCGTACTGCTCCCGGACGCGCGCGTCCGGGCTTCCCGAGAACACCTCTGCGGAGCCTGCGGCGCTCCACGCGGGCGGCTCGTCGGTGCCCGAGAGCACCCAGGCGGCCTGACGGGCGGCGCCGTCAGCGACGTACTCGCCGGGAGTCGGGACGAGCACGTCGAGGCCGAGCACGCTCGGCGCGATGCGGCGCACCGCCTCGGAGCGCGCGCCGCCGCCGATGAGGAACAGCCGCTCCACCGCGACGCCCTGCGCACGCAGCGCGTCCACGCCGTCGGCCAGGGCGCACAGCATGCCCTCGACCGCCGCTCGCGCGAGGTGCGCGGGCGTGGTGTTCGCCAGGCGCATGCCGTGCAGCGCACCGGTCGCGTCGGGCTTGTTCGGCGTGCGCTCGCCCTCCAGGTAGGGGACGAGCACGAGCCCGTCCGCACCCGAGGGCGCCTGCAGCGCGAGCTCCGACAGGCCGGCGTGGTCGACGCCGAGCATGCGGGCGGTCGCGTCCAGGACGCGCGAGGCGTTGAGCGTGCACGCCAGCGGCAGGAAGTGACCGCTCGCGTCCGCGAACCCGTTGACCATCCCCGAGCCGTCGGTCGTCGGCGCGCCGGTGACGGCCGAGACGACGCCCGAGGTGCCGATCGACACCGCGACGTCGCCGGGGCGCAGCCCGAGGGCGAGTGCCGCGGCGGCGTTGTCGCCCGCGCCGGGACCGAGCACCGGCTGACGTGCGCCGACGACCGAGCGCGGACCCGCCTCGCGAGGCCCGAGCACGCGCGGCAGCACCGCGTCGTGGCCCAGGGCCAGCTCGAGCAGGTCGCGCCGGTAGTCGTTCGTCGTGGGGGACCAGTAGCCCGTGCCCGAGGCGTCGGACCGGTCCGTGACGAGCTGGTCGAGCCCACCCGTGCCCGGCCCGTGGCCCGCGAGGCGCCACGTGAGCCAGTCGTGGGGGAGCGCGACCGCGGCGACCCGCGCGGCGTTCTCCGGCTCGGCGTCACGCAGCCAGCGCAGCTTCGTGACGGTGAGCGAGGCCACGAGCACCGAGCCCGTCGCGTCGGCCCACGCCTGCGGGCCGCCGAGCTCGTCGATCAGGTCGAGCGCGGCCGCCGCCGAACGCGTGTCGTTCCAGAGCAGCGCGTCGCGGACCACCTCGCCGTTCTCGTCGAGCGCGACCATGCCGTGCTGCTGACCGCCGACGCTGATCGCGTCGACGTCGTCGAGGCCACCCGCGTCCACGATCGCGGTCTGCAGCGCGTCCCACCAGGCGGCAGGGGCGACCTCGGTTCCGTCGGGGTGGGACGCGCGACCGGAGCGCACGAGCGCCCCGGTCGCGGCGTCCCGGACCACGACCTTGCAGGACTGGGTCGAGGAGTCGACCCCGGCGACCAGCGCCATGCCTGTTCCGTCCTGTCCTGAGGAGAGGGTCAGCCGCGCGCGCCGAGCGCGTGCTCGAGCGCGAGCTGGTTGAGGCGCACGAAGCCGTAGCCGTGCTTGGCCACGCCCTCGACGTCGAAGTCCTCGAAGGCCGAGCGGTCCGCGAGGAAGTCGGCGAGCGTCTCGCCCTCGTTCAGCGTGGGCTTGGCGAGCTCGAGCACACCGGCGGCCTCGATGGCCTCCTGGACCTCGGGGTCCTGGCGGAACGCGATCGCGCGCTCCTTGAGCAGCAGGTACGTGGCCATGTTGGCGCGGGCCGACTCCCACACGCCGTCGAAGTCCTCGGTGCGCGAGGGCTTGTAGTCGAAGTGCACCGGGCCGGTGTACTTCGGGCCGCCGCCCGGGAAGCCGTTCTCGAGCAGGTCGACGGTGGCGAACGCGGAGAACAGGTCGCCGTGGCCGAAGACCAGGTCCTGGTCGTACTTGATGCCGCGCTGGCCGTTGAGGTCGATGTGGAACAGCTTGTCGGCCCACAGCGCCTGCGCCAGGCCCGTCGTGTAGTTGAGGCCGGCCATCTGCTCGTGGCCCGTCTCCGGGTTGAGGCCGACGATGTCGCCGTTCTCGAGCTTGGCGATCAGGCCGAGCGCGTGGCCGATCGTCGGCAGGAGGATGTCGCCGCGGGGCTCGTTCGGCTTGGGCTCGAGCGCGATGCGCAGCTTGTAGCCCTTCTCCTTGATGTACGCGGCGACGGTGTCGATGCCGTCGGCGTAGGCCTGGTGCGCGGCGTACAGGTCCTTGGCGGAGTCGTACTCGGCGCCCTCACGGCCGCCCCACATGACGAACGTGTCGGCGTCGAGCGAGGCCGCCAGGTCGACGTTGCGCAGGATCTTGCGCAGCGCGTAGCGACGCACGCGGCGGTCGTTCGAGGTGAACGCGCCGTCCTTGAAGATCGGGTGCGTGAACGTGTTGGTCGTGACCATCTCGACCGTGATGCCGGTCTCGGCCAGGGCGCCGCGGAAGCGGTCCAGGATCTTCTCGCGCTCGGCGTCCGACGAGCCGAAGGGGACCACGTCGTCGTCGTGGAAGGTCACGTGGGCCGCGCCGAGCTCGGCCAGCTTGTGGACGGACTCGACCGGGTCGAGCCACGGGCGGGTGGCCGCGCCGAACGGGTCCTGAGCGTTCCAGCCGACGGTCCACAGACCGAAGGAGAACTTGTCGGCGGGGGTGGGCTTGCGCACCATCGTGGAACCTCTCAACGTTGAGACGGGATTAGTTGTACGGATGAACTTATGGCGTGAAACCGCTAGGGTCAAGCGCCATGAGAGTGACGGCGGCGCGACAGGCGAGCTTGCGTGAGCACAACCTCGGCCTGGTGCTCCGCACGGTGCTCGAGGTCCGCGCCCCGCACCAGCCGCCACGGTCTCGCGCGGACGTCGCCGCCGCCACCGGACTGGCCAAGGCCACCGTGTCCGCGCTCGTCGACCAGCTCGTCGCGGGCGGACTGCTCGCCGAGCTCGCGCCCGCCGCACCCCAGCGCGCCGGGCGTCCGGCCGTCCCGCTCGTCGCCCCCGTCGGGACGCTCGCCGCGATCGGCGCCGAGGTCAACGTCGACTACCTCGGGGTGCGCGTCCTGGACCTGGCGGGGACCGTCCTCGACGAGCGCCTGACGCATCACGACCTGCGGGGGAGCGCTCCGCAGGACGTGCTGCCCCTGCTCGGCGAGCTGGTCGAGCAGTCCGTGGCGGCGCTCGGCGCAGGTCCGCGGCTCGTCGGGACGGCGCTCGCGCTGCCCGGGCTCGTCGACCGGCCCACCGGGATCCTGCGGCTCGCACCCAACCTGGGCTGGCGTGACGTCGACGTCGCGCGCGTGCTCGCTGACGCCTCCCCGACCCTGGCCGCCTACCCTCCGCTGCTCGCCAACGAGGCCGACCTGGCCGCGCGCGCCGAGGCCGCGGCGCGTGAGGTCCCAGGCGCCGCCCGGCCGAGCTTCGTGTACGTCTCGGGCGAGATCGGCGTCGGTGCGGCGCTCGTGCTCGACGGCGAGCTGTTCGGTGGCCGGCACGGGTGGGCCGGCGAGGTCGGGCACATCGTCGTCGGGCAGGGGCGCACGCTCGAGCAGGTCGCCGGCCAGGACGCGATGCTGCGAGCGGCGGGGCTGAGCGCCGACGACGGCCTGGACTCGCTCGTCGCCGCGGCCGAGCGCGGCGACGCGGTCGCGACCAGCGCTCTGGCGACCGCGGGCGGGGCGCTCGGGCTCGCGCTCGCGAACGTCGTCAACGTCGTCGACGTGCCCGACGTCGTGCTCGGCGGGACGTACGCCCGCCTGGCTGCGTGGCTGCGCGAACCCGTGCTCGCCGCGCTGCAGCGGCACGTGCTCGCCGCCCCGTGGGCGCAGCCTCGCGTGGACGTCGCGCTCGCTAGCCCGCTGCCCGCCATGACCGGTGCCGCGCTCGCGCAGCTCGGACGCGTCCTCGCGCACCCCGTGGACTGGCTCGTCGACCCCGCCGCCCAGCCCGACGCGCCCGCACCCACCCCGGCGGCCGCGCCCGCGACGTAGCCACCCGCGTCGCACCGACGACGACGCAGCGACCAATGACGATGCAGCGATGAATGCAGGAGCCGCGCACTGCACCGCCACTCGCGCTGCATTCATCGCTGCATCGACCCGCGCCGGCACCGGCAGCAGCACCGGCGCGGCACGCGCATCGTAGGCTCGGGCGCCGTGACGCAGCTCTGGATCGGTACGTACCCGTCAGCCGGCGCCGGCACGCCCGTCAGCCGCGGCGAGGGCATCTGGTCGGTCGACCTCGACGACGAGACCGGGGCGCTGAGCGGTGCGCGCCAGGTCGCCGTGACGCCCGCGCCGTCCTTCCTCGCGACGACCCCCGACGGCAGCGCGCTGTACGCCGTCAACGAGCACGCCGACGGGGGCCTGACGTCCTTCCAGGTCACCGACGGCGGTCCCGTCGAGCGCAGCACCCGGCCCTCGGGCGGCGACGACCCCTGCCACCTGCTCGTCGACGGCCGGCACCTGCTGGTCACCAACTACACCTCGGGCACGCTCGCCGTCGTCGTGCGGGACGGCGACGGCCTCGCCCCGGGCGGCCAGCTGTTCGGGCACGAGGGCCACGGGCCCGTCGCCGACCGGCAGGTGGGGCCGCACGCGCACTTCGTGGCGCTCGCCCCGGGCGGTGCGCACGTACTCGTCGTCGACCTCGGGACCGACCAGATCCGGCGGTACGCCCGCACGCCCGACGGGCTGCGCCCCGACGGCATCGCCGCGACCCTGCCCGCCGGAACAGGCCCGCGGCACCTCGCGTTCAGCGCCGACGGCCGGTTCGCGTACGTCGTGGGCGAGCTCGACGTCGCTGTCCACGTGGTCGCGTGGGACGTCGCGACCGCCACGGGCACCCCCGTGCAGCGGGTCCCGGCGGTCGACGGCCCGCTTGCCGACGAGGTCGCGCCCCGGGGTGCGGCGCTGCCGTCGCACGTCGTGCTCGACGGCGAGGACCTGTTCGTCGGCGTGCGCGGCGCGGACGTGCTGACCAGGTGGCGGGTCGGCGCCGACGGCATGCTCGCCGACGGTCGGTCGGTCGCGCTCGGCGGGCGCTGGCCGCGGCACTTCGCGGTCGTGGGGCGCTGGGTGGTGGCCGGGCTGGAGAAGTCCGACGAGCTCGTCGTGCTGGACCGCGCGTGGGGTGCCGACGAGGCGGTCGTCGCGCGGCTGCCGCTGCCCGCACCCACGTGCGTGCTGCGACGCCCCTGACCGACCCAGCCGGTTCCCGCACGCAGCGCGGCGGACGCGTGAGCCGCGACGCATCGGCACCGGTCGCGTCCGACTTGAGCGAATGCTCCCGATTGTGACCGGATCGTGATCTTCGGTGTGGCGTTCCACTCGTCGGGACGGGGCACGTTCCGACTTCCGTCCGCCCCGGTCTGCGTGAGAATGACGGCGGACAGCGTCGCGCTGGACGACCCGTCGAGCTGGAGGCACCGTGGAGCACGCACCGCGCATCGCGATGCTCTCGGTGCACACCTCACCGCTCGACCAACCCGGCACGGGTGACGCCGGCGGCATGAACGTCTACGTGCTCGAGCTGTCACGCGCGCTCGCCGCACGCGGCGCCCGCGTCGAGATCTTCACGCGCGCCACGTCCTCGGACCTGCCGGAGACGGTCGTGCTGCCGGGGGCGGAGGCCGACGGCACGCCGCTGAGCGACGACCTCGACCACGCGCGCGTCCGCGAGATCCTCACCGCGCACCACGTGCCGCACGGCGTCCGGCCGCCCGTGCTCGTGCACCACGTGCCCGCAGGCCCGTTCGAGCGGCTCGACAAGAACGACCTGCCGGGACTGCTGTGCGGGATGGCCGCAGGCGTGCTGCGGTGGGAGGCCGCGCGCCGGCCCGGCTGGTACGACGTCGCGCACTCCCACTACTGGCTCTCGGGCCAGGTGGGGCGGATCGCCGCGGACCGCTGGGAGGTCCCGCTGGTGCACACCGCGCACACGCTCGCGAAGGTCAAGAACGCGGCGCTCGCCCCGGGCGACGACCCGGAGCCCGCCGCGCGCGTGCTCGGTGAGGAGCAGGTCGTGCAGGAGGCGGACGCGCTCGTCGCGTCGACCCCCGCGGAGGCCGCCGAGCTCGTCGAGCTCTACGGTGCGGACCCCTCGCGCGTGCACGTCGTCGAGCCGGGTGTCGACCTGCAGCGCTTCGCGCCCGTCGACGACGACGAGCGGGCGGCGGCTCGCGCCCGGCTCGGGTTGCCGGCCGACCGGGACGTCGTGCTCTTCGCGGGGCGCGTCCAGCCGCTCAAGGCGCCGGACGTCCTGGTGCACGCCCTCGGCGTGCTGCGCGCCACCGGGCGGCCCGTGCCGCTGCTCGTCGTGCTGGGTGGCCCGTCGGGGCGGTCCACCGCCGTCCGCGAGCTGCGGGCGCTCGCCGAGATCACGCGCGTCGGCGACAGCCTGCTCGTCCGGCCTCCCGCCGCGCGCGACGAGCTCGTCACCTGGTACCACGCGGCGGACGTCGTCGCGATGCCGTCGCGCACGGAGTCGTTCGGGTTGGTCGCCGTCGAGGCGCAGGCCGCGGGTGTTCCGGTGGTCGCCGCAGCGGTCGGCGGGCTGCGCAGCATCGTCGACGACGGGGTCTCCGGCGTCCTGGTGCGGGGGCACGACCCGAAGCGCTGGGCGGACGTGCTCGCCGACGTGCTCGGCGACCGCGCGCGCCTCGCGTCGTTCGCCGGTGCGGCGCGGCGCTCCGCCGAGCGGTTCGGCTGGGAGTCCGCGGCCGACCAGGTGCTCAAGGTCTACGCCGTGGCACGCGAGCGCGGCGGGCGCTGACCTCGGCGTCCGTCGTCCGGCGCAGTCCCGCGGTGTCGCGGCACCCCGCAGCCCGGTGCCCGGGGGACGGACGTCCCTGAGACGTCGTCGTCGCGCTGCGGCAGGATGGTTCCCATGACCTACACCCTGGTGCTGCTCCGTCACGGCGAGAGCGAGTGGAACGCGAAGAACCTCTTCACCGGCTGGGTCGACGTGGCCTTGTCCGAGAAGGGCGTCGAGGAGGCCAAGCGCGGCGGTGCGCTGCTCAAGGAGGCCGGCATCCTCCCGGACGTCGTGCACACCTCGCTGCTGCGCCGCGCGATCACGACCGCGAACCTGGCCCTGGACGCCGCCGACCGGCACTGGATCCCCGTGAAGCGCTCGTGGCGCCTGAACGAGCGCCACTACGGCGCGCTGCAGGGCAAGGACAAGAAGCAGACGCTCGAGGAGTTCGGCGAGGAGCAGTTCATGCTCTGGCGCCGCTCCTACGACGTCCCGCCGCCGCCGATCGAGCCCGGCTCGGAGTTCTCGCAGGACGCCGACCCGCGCTACGCCGGTGAGCCCGTCGTGCTGACCGAGTGCCTCAAGGACGTCCTCGAGCGCGAGATGCCGTACTGGGAGTCGGGCATCGTCCCGGACCTCCAGGAGGGCAAGACCGTCCTGGTGGCCGCGCACGGCAACTCGATCCGTGCGCTGGTGAAGTTCCTCGACGACATCGACGACGACACCATCTCGGGCCTCAACATCCCCACCGGCATCCCGCTGGTGTACGAGCTCGACGAGAACTTCAAGCCGACCGTCAAGGGCGGCACGTACCTCGACGCGTCCGCAGCCGAGGCCGCGATCGCCGCAGTGGCCAACCAGGGCCGCTGACCCCCAGCCCCACCAGCACGGGGCCGCTCTCCTTCGGGGGGAGCGGCCCCGTGCTGCATCTCCGTCCCCGTTCCGACGAGCTCGGCACTGCGGTGCGAGGTCGTGCATCTGGAGTGCCGAGCTCGCGGGTTGCTGCCGATCTCGCCGCCGGGCCGCCGCGTCGAGCCGCCCGGCATGAGCGGGCGAGATCAGTGCATGAGCTCCGGGCGGGGTCGCCGGGCACGGCACACCGCGTCCGGGAGCAAGGGCAGCAGGCGCGCGGTGAGTGCGGACCCGCGCAGGTCTTCGGCGACGACGCGGATGACGCGCTGACCCGCCTCGACGAGGGCGTCGTGGCGGCGCTTCTCGGCCATGAAGGCGGCCTGCTCGGAGTACTTGGCCCGGCCGTCGTACTCGGCGAGGAGCGAGAACTCCTCCCAGCCCCAGTCGGACCACACCGCGCCGAGCCGTGTCTGGACCCGCACCTGGGTCTGCGGTCGAGGCAGTCCGTCGCGCAGCACGACGAACCTGCTCGCCGACTCCAGCGGCGACTCCGCACCGGCGTCGGCGTGCTCGACGACCGCACGCAACCGGACCGCGTGGCGCGTGCGTCGTGCGTCGTGCGCCCGGCGTGCGACGTCCTCGGGGTCCGCGCCCGCGGCGAGCGCGGCGTCGGCGACGACGAGCCCGGCGACGGGCTCCAGGAGAGCGGCGCAGTCGACGAGCGTGCGCTCCAAGCTCGTGACCCGCACCCCGGCCACGATGCGGACGTCGTCGTCGTCGAGGTGCGCGGTGTGGCGAACGACCGTCGCGTCGCTGCGCGCGCTCGCCCTGCTCGGGTGCACGAGGTGGACCTGCGCCGGAGTGCGCCACAACGGCAGCCCCCACAGGAGAGCAGCGCTGACATGCGAGAACACCACGGGAGCGCGCAGGCGACGGGCGGTCCCGGCGATCCGGGCCAGCGCGAGCGTGCGCCGGTCCGCGTGGGTCTCGTCGTTCCCCGCGCGTGACTCGCCGCCGCCCGGCCGGCGGCCTGCGCCGAGGAGCCCAGGTGTGGAGCGCGGCTCCCCACGGGCGTCTTGCGTCGACACGTAGGTGCCGTACCCGACTCTGGTCCAGGTGCCCGCGCGCAGGTGGGCCGCCACGACGGCGCGCGGCACGTCGGAGGCGAGACGCACACCGGGCAGCCTCGAGACCGGGATGGGTGCTCGTGCGCCTGGTCGTCGTCCCATGCCCGCAGCATCCCGCCCGCACCCTCGCCGCAGGAGGTGTCCGCCGCAGCTGTGGAAAGCCCGGCGCCGCTCCGGCCGCCACCCGACCCTGCGCCAGCGGCCGCGACGAGCCCAGCGGCCACGCGAGATCGGCGGCCGCGCGAGATCGGCAGCCACGCGCGAGATCGGCAGTCCAGATGCACGATCTGGCGCAGGAGTGCCGACCTCGACCCGCAGGGACGGCACTGCCCGCGCCGGGTGCACGCGGGCGACGGCGGTGTCATGTCTGGTTCACCCGGACGTGCAGCAGCTCTTGACCAGGATCGTGCCGGTGCGATGAGGTCGGGCATGACTTCTCAGGTGAGGAACGCACAGGTCAGCGACGACGCCGCCGCGCGCCGCGAGACCTGGATCGTGCGAGGTTCGGTGATCGCCGGGCTCGTCGTCCTGTTCGTCGCGTACCTGGTGCTCCTGCAGACCTCCGGCCTGGGGCCGACGTGCCCGGCGGTCTACCCGCCGCCGCCGGGGTGCGAGCCTGACCGCGGTGCGGACACCGCCGTCGCGCTCGCGTTCCCGTTCGGCGCGGTGGCCGGTGCGCTCGTCGCCGCACTCGCGCTGCGCCGGTGGTCGCTCCCGTGGCGCGTCGTGCTGCTCCTCGTGCTCGTCGGCGTCTGTGTCGCAGGCGTCGTGAGTGTCGGCGTGGTGCGCGGCTCGATCGGTTAGGCGGAGGCGGTGAGGTCCTCGGCGACGGTGCCGGTGACGAGGTAGGTGACGCGGCGGGCCACCGAGACGGCGTGGTCGCCGAAGCGCTCGTAGTAGCGGCCGAGCAGCGTGACGTCGACGGTCTGCTGCGGGGTGCCGGTCCAGGTGCCGCCGAGCAGCGCGGTGAACGTGTCCTCGTGCAGGTCGTCGAGCAGGTCGTCGTCGGCCTCGATGCTGCCGGCGAGTGCGATGTCGCGGTTCTCGAGCAGCGTCGTGGTGCGGCGCGCGACGCGCACCGCGGCGTCGTGCATCTGGGCGAACGTCGCGGTCAGCGGCTCGGGCACGGCGTGGTGCGGGTAGCGGCCGCGAGCGACCTGCGCGACGTGCCGGGCGAGGTCGCCCATGCGCTCGAGCGTGGAGCTCATGCGCAGCGCGGACACGACGATCCGCAGGTCGGTGGCCACGGGCTGCTGCTGGGCGAGCAGCAGGATCGAGCGCTCGTCGAGGTCGCGCTCCATCGCGTCGATGCCGAGGTCGTCGGCGATGACCGACTCGGCGAGCGCGAGGTCGGCCGTCAGGAGCGCGACGCCGGCGTCCGTCACGGCTCGCTCGACGCGTCGGCTCATCGCGACGAGGTCCTCGCCGAGCTGGGTCAGCTCGGCGTCGAAGATGTCCCGCATGTCTGTCCTTCCCTCAGGGCGCGGCCACGGCCGTGGGCCGGTGGCGCGCCCACGGTGGCAGACGAAGGTGAACGAGCGGGACCGCGCGGGTGAACTCATGGCAGCCGTCCGGGAGCGTGCCGTCATCCGCCGGGCGCCACGGCACGGGTGTGCGCGTCACCCGTTGTGGATGAGGCGGACGAACCGGACGCGTTCCTAGGCTCGGCGTCGAGCGTCCGCCCGGCAGTGCGACGAGCCCGTCCGGGTGGCCCTGACGATGGGGGGGAAGAGCCGTGGAGCAGAGGGTCACAGGGTGGGTCGGCTGGGTCTGGTTCGGTGCGTTCGCGTTGCTGAGCGTCGGGTTGTTCAACCTGATCACCGGGCTGATCGCGGTCTTCGACGAGGACAAGCTCTTGGCGTGGAGCCCAGGGGACGGTGCCTATGTCGTCGACATCTCGACGTGGGGGTGGGTCCACCTGCTCCTCGGCGTGCTGCTGACGTGCACCGGGTTCGCGCTGTTCAGCGCGGCGACCTGGGCGCGCGTCGTGGCGATCATCGCGGTGCTCGCGTCGATCGTCTGGAACTTCTTCTGGCTGCCCGTCACGCCCTGGTGGTCGCTCGCGATCATCGTGCTCGGCGCGTTCGTCCTGTGGGCGTTGACGGTGCACGGCGACGACGTCGAGCGAGCGGTCGCCTGACCGGTGCAGGTGCGGCACCGCGACGAGCCGGTCACGGTGACCTGATCGTCCTGGTGGTTCGAGAGAGGAGTGGCGATGACGACGTTCACCGCCTGGAGCTTCGACACCCCCGAGGGTGCCGGCAAGGCGCTGTCCGCCCTGAGGAGCGCGGCCTCCGACGGGCTCGTGAAGATCGTCGACCACGCGGTCGTGACGTGGCCGGAAGGTGCCACGAAGCCGGAGGTCGTGCACGGCAACGAGGACCGGTGGCGCGGCACGGGATGGGGCGCCTTCTGGGGACTGCTGTTCGGCAGCCTGTTCTTCGCTCCGCTGCTCGGTGCGGCCGCGGGCGGCGCGCTCGGCGCGCTCAGCAAGAGCCTCGAGGCCGTGGGCATCACCGAGGACCAGCTCCGCACGATCCGTGACCAGGTCACGCCCGGGACGTCGCTGCTGTGCGCGGTGACGGACGAGGGTGACATCGACCGCGTGGCGGAGCGGTTCCACGGGCTGAACCTCACCCTGGTGGCGACCAACCTCACGGAGGCCGAGCGCAGCACGCTGCTCGAGGCGTTCGGGTGAGCCGGCGTCCAGTCGTCCGTCCGGCGTGAACGGCAGGTGAACGCTCGGCGAGCGTCGGGCCACGAGCTGGGCGTGCGGGATCGCGCCCCGCGCGTGCCGCCCTAGGGTGGCGTTGTGGACGGTGGGAACGGACTGGCGCTGCTGGTGGCGGGGATCCTCGGCCTGGCCGTCGGTCTCGGGGCGGCGCTCGCCTTCCGCTGGAGCGAGCATGCTCAGGCGGAGGCGCCGCCGCGTCCCGAGCCGGAGGTGGACGACGGGCTGGTCCGCACGCTCGCGGTGCTGCGCTCGGCGGCGGTCGTGCTCGACGACGCCGACCACGTGGTCCGCGCGAGCGCGCCCGCGTACGCGCTCGGCCTGGTCCGCGGCGGACGGGTCGCGCCGCCCGCGATCCGGGACATGATCGCCCAGGTCAGGCGTGACGGCGTGATCCGGGACGAGGAGCTCGAGCTCGACCGGGCACCGGTGGGGCGCGGCACGCTGCTCGTCCAGGTGCGGGTCGCGCAGGTCAGCGGCCGGCACCTCGTCGTGCTCGCGGAGGACATGACGCAGGCGCGCCGGCTCGAGGCGGTGCGTCGGGACTTCGTCGTCAACGTCTCCCACGAGCTCAAGACGCCCGTCGGCGCACTGTCACTGCTCGCGGAGACGGTGCAGGACGCGGCCGACGACCCCGAGGCGGTCCGGCGGTTCGCGGGCCGCATGCAGTCGGAGGCGCAGCGCCTGTCCGCGCTGGTGCACGAGATCATCGAGCTGTCCCGGTTGCAGGTCGCGGGGGCGCTCGGCCCGCTCGCGATGGTCGACGTCGACGCGGTCGTCGCCGAGGCGGTCGACCGTGCACGCACGGCTGCGGCGGCCAAGCACGTGCGGATCGAGGTCGGTGGGGACACGGGCGTGCAGCTGTTCGGCAACCACGACCTGCTGGTGACCGCGGTGCGCAACCTCGTGGACAACGCGGTGGCGTACTCGGGCGAGGCGTCGCGCGTCGGGGTGGGCGTGCGCGAGCAGGGCGACCTGGTGGAGATCGCCGTGGTCGACGAGGGCATCGGCATCTCCGCGGACGAGCAGGAGCGCGTGTTCGAGCGGTTCTACCGCGTGGACGCGGCGCGCTCGCGGCAGACCGGTGGCACGGGGCTCGGCCTGTCGATCGTCAAGCACGTCGCGGCCGACCACGGCGGTGACGTGACGGTCTGGTCCCGGCCCGGCCGGGGCTCGACCTTCACGATCCGGCTGCCCCGTGTCCCTGACCAGGACCCGGGTACCCACGAGGGACCCACCGGCACCGGCACGGTGACCGGAGCCGACGAGGCGCCGGCGTCAGCACCGGGAGGGCGTGCCGACGCGGATCGTGCGCCGGGCGCGCAGGCTGACGCAGCCCCTGACGCTGAGACCGACGGGACGGGCGCCGGCCCGCGCCGCACCGCACAGACCGACCAGGGAGAGCACGTGCAGCACCGGAGTGCGCGATGACCCGCATCCTCGTCGTCGAGGACGAGGAGTCCTACCGCGACCCCCTCACGTACGCGCTGCGGCGCGAGGGCTTCGACGTCGTCGAGGCGGCCACCGGGCCGGACGCGCTCACGGTGTTCGAGGAGAGCGGCGCGGACATGGTGCTGCTCGACCTCATGCTCCCCGGTCTCGCGGGCACCGAGGTGTGCCGCCGCCTGCGCCTGACGAGCGACGTCCCGGTCATCATGCTGACGGCCAAGGACGACGAGATCGACAAGGTCGTCGGGCTGGAGCTGGGCGCCGACGACTACGTGACGAAGCCGTACTCGTCGCGCGAGCTGATCGCGCGCATCCGTGCGGTGCTGCGCCGCCGCTCGGCCGCGCCGCCGGCGGACGCTGCCGCGGGCACGCCGGACGACGACCTGCTCGTCGCCGGCCCGGTCCGGATGGACGTCGAGCGGCACACCGTCCGGGTGCGCGGCGAGCTCGTCGCGTTCCCGCTCAAGGAGTTCGAGCTGCTCGAGCTCCTGCTGCGCAACGCCGGGCGTGTGCTGACCCGCGGGCAGCTCATCGACCGCGTGTGGGGCTCGGACTACGTGGGCGACACCAAGACGCTCGACGTCCACGTCAAGCGGGTGCGCGCCAAGATCGAGGACGACCCCGCCAACCCGACGCTGCTGGTCACGGTCCGCGGGCTGGGCTACAAGCTCGAGGACGCCGCGCCGGAGCTCTGAGGCGTTCGTCGGCGAGCGTTCACCCGGGGTTCACCCGCTGACCCAGGACGCGTCACGTCGGAGGGCCAACCTGCCGTTGCGCGCACATCCGGGTGCGCAGCGGATCGAACAGGACGGAGCCACAGTGAAGCTCTCCCTCCACGGCCGGGTCGGCGCGGTCGCCCTCGTCGGTGCCCTCGCCCTCGCACTCGCGGCCTGCGGGTCGGACGACCCGATCGGCGGCGCCACGAGCGGCGCGGGCGCGAGCGGCGCCCCCAGCAGCGGCGCACCGGCCGGTGACCTGTCCGGCGAGCTCAACGGCGCGGGAGCGTCCTCGCAGGAGAAGGCGATGGACGCCTGGCGTGCCGGCTTCCAGTCGAGCAACCCCGACGTGACGATCAACTACGACCCGGTCGGCTCGTCCGGCGGTCGCCAGCAGTTCATCGACGGCGGCGTGGCGTGGGCCGGTTCCGACTCCGCGCTCAAGCCCGAGGAGATCGAGGCGGCGGCGGCGCGCTGCGAGGCCGTCGACATCCCCGTCTACGTCAGCCCGATCGCGGTCGCGTTCAACCTCCAGGGCGTCTCCGAGCTCGACCTGTCGCCGGAGACGATCGCCAGGATCTTCCGCGGCGAGATCACCTCGTGGGACGACGCGGCGATCTCCGCCGACAACCCCGACGCGACGCTCCCGAAGCTCGCGATCACGCCGGTGCACCGCGCCGACGGCTCGGGCACGACGAAGAACTTCACCGACTTCCTGAACAAGACCGCGCCGGACGTCTGGACGGACGAGGCTGCCGACGACTGGCCGCTGCAGGGCGGCGAGTCGGGCACCGGCACGTCGGGCCTGATCCAGTCGGTGCAGGCCGCGCAGGGCACGATCGGCTACGCCGACGAGTCGGCGGTGCCGGCCGAGCTCGGTCAGGTCAAGGTCGGGGTGGGCGAGCAGTTCGTCGCGCCGACCGCCGAGGGGGCCGCCGCGGCGCTGGCCGCCTCGCCGCGCGACGAGGAGCGCGGCGAGCACGACATCGTCGTGAAGGTCGACCGCACGACGACCGCCGCCGGCGCCTACCCGCTGATCCTCGTGTCGTACGCGGTGGCGTGCCTCGACTACGACTCGGCCGACGAGGCCGAGCTGGTCAAGGGCTTCCTCGGCTACGTGGTGAGCGAGCAGGGCCAGGCCGCCGCCCAGCAGGCCGCGGGCGCCGCGCCGCTGCCGAGCGACATCGCCACCGAGGCGCAGGCGGCCGTCGAGGCCATCACCGGCGCCTGATCACGTCGTCGGTGGCCGGCCCGTCCCGGGGGGGACGCGGGCCGGCCGCCGACGATCCCGCGACACCCGCGGGACGTCCCCCCCGAGTCCTCCCCGAAGGAGCAGACGTGACTGCCACCACCAGCCTCGCACCGCCGGGGACCGAGCCGGGCGGGCTCCCGGCCGCCGGCCGACGACCGCTGCGCCGTGGACGCGCCCGGCGCCCCGCCGACCGGGGCGCGAGCCGCGTGTTCCGGTGGACGGCGACCGGCGCCGGTGCGCTCATCCTCGTGGTCCTCGCTGCCGTCGCGGTCTTCCTCGTCGTCAAGGCGATGCCCGCGCTCACGTCGACGTCGGCCGAGCTGGTCGACTCCGTGAGCTTCATGCGCAACTCCTCCTCGCTGCTCGACTACGTCGGGCCGCTCGTGTTCGGCACGGTGCTGGCCGCCGTGCTCGCGCTCGTGCTCGCGGTGCCCGTCGCGATCGCGATCGCGCTGTTCATCTCGCACTACGCGCCGCGCCGGCTGGCCTCGGGCCTGGGCTACGTCGTCGACCTGCTCGCCGCCGTGCCGTCCGTCGTCTACGGCCTGTGGGGTGCGATGGTCCTGGCACCGTTCGTGCAGCCGGTGTGGAGCTGGCTCGGCTCGACGTTCGGCTGGATCCCGCTGTTCTCCGGGACGGTCTCGCCCACGGGCCGCGTGATCATGACGGTGGGCGTGGTGCTCGCGGTGATGATCCTGCCGATCATCACCGCGGTCAGCCGTGAGGTGTTCCTGCAGACGCCGCGGCTGTACGAGGAGGCGGCGCTCGCGCTCGGCGCGACCCGCTGGGAGATGATCCGCACGACCGTGCTGCCGTTCGGCCGCTCGGGCGTGGTGTCCGCCGCGATGCTCGGCCTGGGCCGCGCGCTCGGCGAGACGATGGCCGTGCTGATGATCCTGTCGCAGGGCTTCCGGTACAGCCTCGAGCTGCTCGTCGCCGGTCAGCAGCAGACGATCGCCGCGAACATCGCTGCCCAGTTCCCCGAGGCCAGCGACCAGGGCATGTCGGTGCTCATCGCCACGGGCCTCGCGCTGTTCGTCATCACCCTCGTCGTCAACATGTCCGCCCGCGCGATCGTCGCGCGGCGCAAGGACTTCTCGGGAGCCAACTGATGGCCGCCACCACGGACGCGCCTGCGCCCTCGTCGGATCTCGCGAGCCTGCTGCGACAGGTCGACCCGCGCCGCCGCCGCACCGACCGCGTGATGCGCTGGGTCATCACCGGCGCGTTCGCCCTGGCGATGCTGCCGCTGCTGTCGGTCGCCTGGACGGTGGTCTCGCACGGCATCGAGCGGTTCGACATCTACTTCCTGACCCACTCGATGCGCGGCGTGTTCGGCGGCATCGACGCGGGCGGGATCTACCACGCGATCGTCGGGACGGTCGAGATCACGCTGTTCGCGACCCTGATCTCGGTCCCGATCGGCCTGCTCACCGCGATCTACCTGGTCGAGTACGGCCGCGGGCACCTCGCGCGCGCGGTGACGTTCTTCGTCGACGTCATGACGGGCATCCCGTCGATCGTCGCGGGCCTGTTCGCGTACGCGCTGTTCGCCGTGATCCTCGGCCCGGGGGTGCGCATGGGCGCGGTCGGGTCGGTCGCGCTGTCGGTGCTGATGATCCCGGTCGTCGTGCGCTCGTGCGAGGAGATGCTGCGCCTCGTGCCGAACGAGCTGCGGGAGGCCGCGCTCGCGCTCGGCGTCCCGCGCTGGCTCGTCGTGATCAAGGTCGTGCTGCGCACGGCGGTGGCCGGCATCGTCACCGGGGTGATGATCGCGATCGCCCGCATCATCGGCGAGACCGCCCCGCTGCTCATCACGGTCGGCGTGGCCGACTCGATCAACCTCAACCTGTTCGAGGGTCGCATGATGACGCTGCCGGTCTACGTCTACCGGCAGTTCCAGCAGGGCCTGATCCCGTGCTCCGCGGACGACCTGTCGTGCGTCGCGACCATCACCTACGACCGCGCGTGGGCCGCGGCGCTGACCCTGATCCTCCTGGTCATGCTGCTCAACCTCGTCGCGCGGCTCGTCACCCGCCTCTTCGCCCCCAAGACCCTCAGCTGAAGGACCACTTCATGGCACAGCGCATCGACGTCAAGGACCTGAACATCTACTACGGGGACTTCCGGGCCGTGGCCGACGTGGCGATGTCCGTCGAGCCTCGCTCGGTGACGGCCTTCATCGGCCCGTCCGGCTGCGGCAAGTCGACCTTCCTGCGCACGCTCAACCGCATGCACGAGGTGATCCCGGGCGCGCGCGTCGAGGGGCGCGTCGAGATCGACGGCGTGGACCTGTACGCCGACGACGTCGACCCCGTGGCCGTGCGCCGGCAGGTCGGCATGGTCTTCCAGCGGCCCAACCCGTTCCCGACGATGTCGATCGCCGAGAACGTGCTCGCGGGCGTGCGTCTCAACAACCGGCGGATCTCCAAGGGCGACGCGCAGGACCTCGTCGAGGCCTCGCTGCGCGGCGCGAACCTGTGGAACGAGGTCAAGGACCGGCTCGACCGGCCGGGCTCGGGCCTGTCCGGCGGTCAGCAGCAACGGCTGTGCATCGCACGGGCGATCGCGGTCAAGCCGCAGGTGCTGCTCATGGACGAGCCGTGCTCGGCGCTCGACCCCATCTCCACGCTCGCCATCGAGGACCTCATCGCCGAGCTCAAGGCCGAGTACACGATCGTGATCGTCACGCACAACATGCAGCAGGCCGCGCGCGTCTCGGACCGCACGGCGTTCTTCAACCTCGCGGGCCAGGGCGAGCCGGGCCGGCTCGTCGAGGTCGACGACACGTCGGTGATCTTCTCCGCACCGCGTGAGAAGGCGACCGAGGACTACATCTCCGGCCGGTTCGGCTGACCGGGACGCACCCGACGACGAACGCCCCGCCTCGTGGTGCGGCGGGGCGTTCGTGCGGTGCTCGCCGTGATGGTGCTCAGCCCTGCGGCGTGGGCACCAGCGACGCGTAGTCGGGCAGGGTGCCGTCGAGCACCGGGACCTGCAGGGTCGTCGTGCCCGCGACGTCGGAGCCCAGCGCGACGAGCGCGAGCTCGCCCGGGGCGGCCGGGGTCGCGGTCACGGTGATGCGCTCGTTGGGGATGTTCAGCTCGGAGGCGCCCGTGGCGTCGGAGATCAGGACGGTCTCGCCCGCCGCGATCTCGATCGTCGCCGGGTCGGCGGTCGGTGCGACGCCGGCTTCGGCGCCGACCGCGCTGAACGCGACCGTGAGCGTGACGTCCTGCTCGCCGTTGTTGGTGAACGCGCCGTACAGCACCCCCGGGTCGCCGAGGCCTGCGCTGAGGATCAGCAGGTTGTCGGCCCGGACGTCGCCGAGGGAGACCCCGACGCCGTCGGAGGCGTGGTAGTTGGCGATGGTCTCGATCGGGTTGGTCGCCGAGCAGCCGGTGAGCAGCAGCCCGGCGGCGAGCGCGGCCACGGCGCCGGTGCGCGATGACAGCCGCACGGGCAGGCGGCGGGGGCGGTGCGAGGTCACGATGACTCCTGCTGCCGTCGCGGGCGACGAGGCGCGCGCGGGTGGTCGAGGGCGGGCTCAGCCTATCGGTCGCGGGGGTCCGAGCGGCTCTCGCGAGGCTGCGACGAGGGACGTTCGTCCCTCGCCGACGCGTGAGTCGTGCCACATGATCCACAGGGGGACTGTGCCGCAATCGGGCGGGTCTGGAGCCCTGTGTGCCGGGCCGGGCGCCCGTGCGTGCCCGCGTGCAGCGCTCTGACCTGCACAAACGCTCGCCGGACGGTTCCTGGGGGCAGGCCGGGGCGTCCGATTGGCGTGCTAGTATGAGCCCCTGCGAAAGGGGACACCTGCAGATGACTTTCACGGTTGGGGAGACTGTTGTCTACCCGCACCACGGTGCAGCGCTGATCGAAGAGATCAAGACCCGGACCATCCGTGGCGAGGACAAGATCTACCTCAAGCTCAAGGTCGCGCAGGGCGATCTGACCATCGAGGTCCCTGCGGAGAACGTCGACCTGGTGGGTGTGCGCGACGTGGTCGGCCAGGAGGGCCTGGACCGCGTGTTCGAGGTGCTGCGTGCCCCGTACACGGAGGAGCCGACCAACTGGTCGCGTCGCTACAAGGCGAACCTGGAGAAGCTGGCGTCGGGCGACGTCATCCGCGTCGCTGAGGTCGTGCGTGACCTGTCGCGTCGTGACGCCGACCGCGGTCTGTCGGCGGGCGAGAAGCGCATGCTCGCCAAGGCCCGCCAGATCCTCGTCTCGGAGCTCGCGCTCGCCGAGCACACCGAGGAGGACAAGGCCGAGGCCATCCTCGACGAGGTTCTCGCCTCCTGACGCCTCCGGGCGTCGTGGCGGTGGGTCCGGCAGGCCGGTGTGGATCTGACGACGGCTGACGCGTGAGCGTCGTCGCCGTCCTCACCGCCGCGGGCAGCGGCACGCGACTCGGCCACGCCCTGCCCAAGGCTCTCGTCCCCGTGCGGGACGAGCCGCTCGTGGTGCACGCCGCCCGTCGGCTGCTGGCCGCGGCTCACGGCGACCGCCGGCTGCTCGACTCGCTCGTCGTGACCGCTCCCGCCCCGCACCGCGGCGCCGGGGGGGGGGTGGGGGGCGGGGGGGGCCGCGCTCGGGGTGTCCGCGGGCCCGGGAGCGCCTCTGCAGGTCGTCGCGGGCGGGGCCACGCGCCAGGCGTCGGTGGCCGCCGGCCTCGCCGCGCTCGGGGCACACCTCGACGACGAGACCACGGTGCTCGTGCACGACGCTGCGCGGCCGTTCGCCTCGCCGGCACTCGTCGCACGCGTCGCCGCCGCCGTCGCGGCCGGGCACGGCGCGGTCGTGCCGGGGCTGCCGGTCACGGACACCGTCAAGCGCGTCGGTCGGGCCGACGGCACGGGCGCCGAGCCCGTGCGGGGCACGGTCGAGCGCGCGGACCTGCGCGCCGTGCAGACGCCCCAGGGCTTCCGGCTCGGCGTGCTGCGTCGCGCGCACGACGAGGCCGCGCGGCACGCGCACGACGAGTCGCTCGCCGCGACCGACGACGCCGGTCTCGTCGAGCGGCTCGGCCTGGACGTGTGGGTCGTGCCGGGCGACGAGCGCGCTGCCAAGATCACGACCGCACGCGACCTGCGGGTCGCCGAGCTGCTGGGGGACGCATGACGCACGAGGGCCCGGCCGTCCCGGCGTACCCGCTGCCGCGCACGGGCGTCGGGGTCGACGTGCACGCCTACGACGAGAACCCGGCGCCCGGCGCCGTGCTGCACCTCGCCGGGCTCGCCTGGCCCGGGGAGCGACCGCTGGCCGGGCACTCCGACGCGGACGTCGCCGCGCACGCCGCGGCCGACGCGCTGCTGTCCGCCGCCGGGCTCGGTGACCTCGGGTCCAACTTCGGGACGGCCGAGCCGCAGTGGGCCGGTGCGGCAGGTGTCGTGCTGCTCGCCGAGGCCGCGCGCCGGGTGCGCGCCGCGGGCTTCCTCGTGGGGAACGTCGCGGTGCAGGTGATCGGGAACCGGCCGCGCGTGGGTCAGCGGCGCGGCGAGGCCCAGGACGCGCTGTCCGCGGCCGCCGGTGGTCCGGTCACGGTCTCGGCGACGACGACGGACGGGCTGGGGCTGACCGGCCGGGGCGAGGGCGTCGCGGCGATCGCGACGGCGCTCGTGGTGCCGGCGCCGGCGTCCACGACGCCTGACGTGCCGCCCTCGGCCGGCTGAGGCCGACGCGCGGGCGCGACGGAGCCCAGCAGCACCCCGCCGACGACCAGCGCACCGAACGCGAGCTCCGCGGGTGCGGTGGGCTCGCGCAGCAGGAGCCAGGACGAGCCGATGCCGATCACCGGCACGAGCATCGAGAACGGTGCCACGACGCCCGCCGGGTAGCGCGACATCAGGCTCGTCCACAGGCCCGAGCCGCCGAGCGTGCCGACGAGCACCGTGAACGCCAGCCCGCCCAGCGCGGCCAGGCCCGTCGGGCTGGTCAGGCCGTCGAACGACGCCGCGATGCGCCCTGGCCCCTCGAGCGTGAGCGAGAGCACGAGCAGCGGCAGCGGCGGGATCACGGACATCCAGAGCATGAGGCGCAGCGGCTCGTGCGGCGAGGCCTGCATCGCGAGGCGGTTGCCGAGGTTGCCGACGGACCAGCCGAGCCCGGCGCACAGGGTCAGCAGCACGGGCACGAGCGTGGCTCCGCCGTCGAGGCCGGCGCGGTGCACCGCTATCCCCGCGAGCCCGACGACGGCGACGAGCACCCCGACCGCGCGTCGCGGCGAGACGTGCTCGCGCAGGAACGCGGCGGCGAGCACCACGGTGAACGGCGCGGAGGACTGCAGGACGAGGGACGCCAGGCCGGTCGGCATCCCGGCGTCGATGGCGCCGTACAGGAACACGAACTGCAGGACCCCGAACCCCGTGCCGTACAGCAGGACCCAGCGCCAGGGTGCGCTCGGGCGCGGGACCAGCAGGAGGGTGGGGACCGCCAGGAGCGAGAACCGCAGCGCGACCGCGAGGAACGGCGGGAACTGCTCGAGCGTCAGATGGATCGCCGGGAAGTTCAGGCCCCACGTGATGGCGACGACGATGGCGAGGAGTCGGTCGCGCGGGGTCATGCGTCGAGCCTGCATGGCGTGACCGTGCAGAACAAGCGCATTGTGCTGAACCCAGGATGTAGCGTTCCTTCATGGATCCGCGTCCGCTCGAGACGTTGCGCGCCGTCGGGACGCAAGGTGGCGTCACCGCCGCCGCCCGCGTGCTGCACCTGACACCGTCGGCCGTCTCGCAGCAGGTGCGTCAGCTCGAGCGCTCGGTGGGGACCGCGCTGACCGAGCGGGTGGGCCGCGGCGTGCGGCTCACCACCGCCGGGCAAGCGCTGAGCGAGGCCGCGATCGACGTCGCGGTCGCCCTCGCGCGCGCGGCCGCGGCGGTCGAGGCGCTGCACGAGCATCCGGGCGGGACGGTCCGCGTGAGCGCGTTCACGAGCGGCGCCCAGCTGCTCCTGCCGGGGTTGCTCGATCGCGTGCGCTCGCTGCCCGACGTGCGGGTCGAGTGCTCCGACGACGACGTGCCGCAGGCGCAGTTCGTCTCGCTCACGGACGAGATCGATGTCGTCGTCGCGCACCGGCCCGACGGCGCGCCCGGCTGGGGCGGCGACGTCGTGGTGCGGCACCTGCTGCGCGAGCCGCTCGACGTCGCGCTCGCCCCCGGCCACCCGCTGGCCGGGCGGGACGCTCTCGATCCGAGCGACCTCGCCGACGAGGACTGGGTGGCCGTGCGCGCGGGGTTTCCCGTGGCGCACGTGCTGACCGCGATCGGGTCGTGGGCCGGCGCCGAGCCGCGCGTGCGACACCGCATCAACGACTTCCACGTCGCCGCGGCGCTCGTTGCGGCGGGCAACGGCGTGACGCTGCTGCCGCGGTACACGTTCGGCGCCGACCCGCGCGTGCGGCTCGTGCCGCTGGCGGGGGTGCGGGCCGGACGTCTCGTCGAGGCGCTGGTGCGGCGGGACAAGGCCGAGCGGCTCGTCGTGCAGCGTGTGCTCGCCGAGCTCGAGGCGCTCGCGTCGGGGATCACCGCGGGCCGCGAGCGCGGCTGAGGCCTCGCGACCCGCCGGACGCCCCGCGACCCGCCGGACGCCCCGCGCGCGCCGGCCTCAGGGGAGCAGGACGAGCTTGCCGCGCGCGTGCCCGGCGCGGCTGTCGCTGTGCGCGAGCGCGGCGTCGACCAGCGGGTAGGTGCGCGCCACATGGACGTCCAGCGTGCCGTCCCCCGCGATCTCGACGAGCTGGGCGCGGGCCGACTCGCGCACGGCGGTGCCCGGGTCGGCGCCCGGACCGCCGCCGAGCGCGAGGATCCCGAGCTCGCCCGCGCGCCCGAAGCCCGCGATCGTCGCGATGCGCGTGCGGTCGGCCACCAGGGACACGGAGGTGTCCAGTGCCTCGTCGGTCCCCACCGTGTCGATCGCGACCGTCACGGGAGCGCCCAGGCTCCGGGCGGCCTCGCGTACGCGCTCCAGCACGCCCTCGCCGTAGGTGACTGGCACGGCGCCGAGCGCACGCAGGTCGTCGTGCGTGCCGGGGGAGCCCGTCGCGACGACGCGCGCGCCGCGCAGCTCGGCGAGCTGGACCACCATGCGGCCGACCGCGCCCGAGCCGCCGTGCACGAGCACGACGTCCCCCGGCGCGGTCCGCGTCGCGGTCAGCGCGTGCACCGCGGTGGCACCCGCCACCATGAGGCCCGAGGCCTGCGGCCAGCCGAGCGCGGCGGGCTTGCGGACCGTGGCCTGCTCGCGCACGACGAGCGAGTCGGCGTACCCGCCGCGCACGGGCCAGGCGATGACCTCGTCGCCCTCCGTGAGCCACCGCACGCTGGGCCCGGCCGCTGCGACGACGCCGGCCACCTCGATGCCGAGCCGCAGGGGCAGTCGCGCGGGGTCGGACCCTGGCCCGCCCGCGTACATCTTCCAGTCGATCGGGTTCACCGCCGCGGCCCTGACGTCGATCAGGACCTCACCGGGCCCGGGCTCGCCCGGGTCCACCTCGATCGCGCGCAGGGACTCCGGTCCGCCGTAGGCGACCGCGACGATCGCCGTGCTGGTGTGCGCCACGCCGCTCAGCCTGCACGCGTCGGCGTCGCGTGACCAGGGGCGGTCGCCGTCCTGTGGACTGAAACGGTTCTCGTCACCCGGGCGGGTGACACGTGTCAGGCGCGTGGACCGAAGACGCGCGTGAGGTAGGGGTTGTCGAAGACGCCGTCGGGATCGGCCGCAGCGCGCACCCGCTGCGCGTCGCCGAACCGCGGGTAGAGCTCCGCGAGCCGCTGCGCGTCCAGGCCGTGCAGCTTGCCCCAGTGCGGCCGGCCGGCGTGCTCCGCCACGATCCGCTCGACGGCGGCGAAGTACCGCTGGTGCGGCAGGCGCCAGTACTGGTGCACCGCCAGGTACGCCGTGTCGCGGCCGTGCGCGGTCGACAGCCACAGGTCGTCGGCCGCGGCGAACCGGATCTCGGCCGGGAACGGCAGGCGCTCGCCGGACGACTCGATCCAGCGGTCGACCTCGGCGAGGACGTCCCGCACCGCGGCACGCGGGAGCGCGTACTCCATCTCCCGGAACCGCACGCGCCGTGGCGAGGCGAACACCTGCGGCGACGGCGCCACGTACGTGCGCGCCGACAGGCTGCGCGCCGCGACGGCGTTGAGGGGGCGCGTGAGGACGGGCGCCGCCGTGGCCAGGCGGTTCGTTGCCTCGAACACCGTGTTGGACAGCAGCTCGTCGTCGATCCAGCGGCGCACCGGGTTCAGGCCCTGCCCGGCCTGGACGCGGTTGTTCCGCTTGGTCAGCGCACGTCTCGTGTGCGGGAACCAGTAGAACTCGAAGTGGTCGTTGGCCTCGACGAGCCCGTCCGGCCCGTCGAGCTGCTCGAGCACCGCCTCGAGCGGCCACGGCTCCTCCACGGCCTGCAGCAGGAACGCCGGCACCGTCTCGAGCGTGACCGCGGCCAGCACGCCCGCGCTGCCCAGGCCGAGCCGCGCGAGCTCGAACAGCTCGGGCTCCTGCGTGGGCGAGGTCTCGACGACCCGTCCGTCGGCGGTGACCAGGCGCGCGGCGACGACCTGCGTCGCCAGGCCGCCGAGCCGGACGCCCGTGCCGTGCGTGCCCGTGGAGACGGCGCCGGCGATCGACTGCCGGTCGATGTCGCCGAGGTTGCGCAGCGCGAGCCCGAGCGCGGCCAGCACGTCGTTGAGCGCGGCCAACCGGATCCCGGCCCCGACGGTGACGAGAGTCGTCCCGTCGTCGCGTCGCTGGACGTCCTCGACGGCGTCGAGCGCGTCGAGGACCAGCTGCACGCCGTCGGTCACGGCGGCCGCCGTGAACGAGTGGCCCGCGCCGACCGCGCGCACCCGCAGTCCCTGCGCCGCGGCGTCGGCCACGCACGCCGCGAGCTCGAGGACGTCACGCGGCCGCTCGACCCGGACGGGGTGTGACGACGCGGTGCGTGCCCAGTTGACCCACTGCGTTCGCGACGCCGCATCCCCCATGCCCACGAGCGTGCGACTGAACACTTGTCCAAGTCAAGCCGGAACGCGATGCTTGGCTATCGTTTGTCCCGGCGGCACCGGTCGCGGGCGGGGGCCCGGGCCCAGGTCGGTGCCAGGTGAAGGGGATCGCATGAACCGCATGCCGGTGGCCGAGCGGCGTGAGCAGCTCATCGAGGCCGCGATCACGGTGGCGAGCAGGGACGGCATCGAGGCGGCGACCGTACGCGCGGTGGCCGCCGAGGCCGGGGTCTCGCTCGGCGTCGTGCACTACTGCTTCCAGGACAAGTCCGAGCTGATGCGTGCGATGGCGCACGCGATCACGATGCAGAACTCGACCGCAGACCTCTCCGGGGTACCCGTGGGAGCCGACTCCGAGGCCGTGGTCCAGGCGTTCATCAGTGCATTCTGGAACTCGATCTCCAGCGCACGCGGTCCGCAGCTGCTGTCCTACGAGCTCACCACCGCGTCGCTGCGCCACGAGGAGCTGCGCAACGTCGCCCTCGAGCAGTACCGCGGGCAGTGGTCGGCAGCCGAGGCGGTGCTCGAGCAGATCGCCCAGGTGGCGAACGTCGCCTGGACGCACCCCGTGCCCGAGATCGCCCGCACGGTCGTCGCCTTCGTCGACGGCGTCTCGCTGGCCTGGCTCGTGGACGGCGACGACGCCGCCGCCCGCGCGTCCATGAGGAAGTTCGGGACCTACCTCGCCGCCAAGACCGCCCCCCTCACGCCCGCGGGCGCGCAGGCGTGAGCGCCCGCCGGGAGCGCCGGGCCGGGACCGTCGCGTTCGCCGCTCAGGGCTACGTCCTGACGACTATCCTGGCGAGCCTGCCCGTGGTGCGGGACCGCTACGGGATCAGCGAGGACGACCTCACGCTGGCGGTGCTCTGCGTCCTGCTCGCCGCAGCCGCGGGCTCGGGCGTCGCCGACCGTCTCGCCCGTCGCCCCGGCGGCAGTCGCCAGGCACTCGCCGCAGGGCTGTTCGGCATCGCCGCGACGATCCCGCTGGTCGCGCTCGCACCGCAGTTCGTGCTCGTCGTCGTGGCGTTCGCGCTGTACGGGGTCGCGCTCGGCATGGTCGACGCGGGCACCAACATGCAGGGTGTGGCGGTGCAACGGGCGGCCGGGCGCCCCCTGATGTCGAGCTTCTACGCCGGGTGGTCCGTCGGCGCGGTCCTGGGCGCGCTCGTGTGCGCCGCGACCGTGATGTGGCTCCCGCACGACCCGGTGATCCTGGTGTTCCTGCCGGGTACGGCGGTCGGCGCCGTCGCGGGCTGGCTGCAGCTGCGGCACGGGCTGCGCACCGACACCGCCCCGGTCACGGCCGGCCCGCCCGCTGCCGAGGACGCCTCGTCGGCGGTCGACCGAGCGCCCGCCGTCACGGTGGTCCCGTGGGGCCCGCTCGTCGTGCTGGGGGTGTGCCTGCTGGCGTTCTACGCGGCGGACAACGCCGCGCAGACCTGGGGCGCGCTGTACGTCGAGGACACCCTGGACGCCGCCGCGTGGCTCGGGCCGCTCGCGATCGGCGCCTACCTGCTGACGGCGCTCGTGCCGCGACTGCTCGGCGACGCGGCCGTGCGGCGGTGGGGTCGCGTGCGCGTCGTGCGCACCGCGTCGCTCGTCGCCGCTGCCGGTCTGGGTCTCGTCGTCGTGGCCCCGGGACCCGGGCTCGCGCTGGTCGGCTTCGCGCTCGCGGGCGGGGGGCTCGGGCTCGGCGCGCCGCTGTGCTTCTCGGCCGCGGGTGCGCTCGACCCGGACAACGCCGACGCCCTGGTCGCGCGGCTCAACGTCTTCAACTACGGCGGCACGCTGCTCGGCGCGGTGCTCGTGGGCGTCGTGAGCGGGATGTCGTCGCTGCGCATCGGGTTCCTGGTGCCGATCGCGCTCGTGCTGGTCATCACGGCGCTCGCAGGCCGCTTCGCGGTGCACGACGACGCCGAGGCCGCTCGCCGGGACAAGGAGCTGGTCGCATGACGGTCCGCCGGCTCGACGCAGCGACGGGCCACCTGCCCGCGCCGCTGGTCGTGATCGACCTCGACGCGCTCGAGGCCAACGCCGCCGACCTCGTGGCGCGCGCGGCCGGTACGCCGGTCCGCGTGGCCAGCAAGTCGGTCCGGGTACGCGCCGTGCTCGAGGCCGTGCTGGCGACACCCGGGTTCGCCGGGGTCATGGCGTACTCCTTGCGGGAGGCGGTGTGGCTCGCCCGCAACGGGGTGCGCGACGTGCTCGTCGGCTACCCGTCGGTCGACACCGCCGCGCTCGACGAGCTCGCCGCCGACCCCGTCGCCGCGGCGGCCGTGACGCTCATGGTCGACGACGTCGCGCAGGCCGACCTCGCCGCCAAGGCCGCGGCGGCGCACGCGTCGGCGCTGCAGGTGTGTCTCGACATCGACGCCTCGCTGCGCGTCGGGTTCGGGTCGCTGCGCGCGCACCTCGGGGTGCGCCGCTCGCCGGTGCACACCCCCGCGGACGCCGAGGCGCTCGCGCGCGCGGTCGCGCAGCGCGAGACGCTCACCGTGCGCGGCGTGATGTTCTACGAGGCGCAGGTCGCCGGCCTGCCGGACTCGAGCGCGGCCGTGCGGGCCGTCAAGCGGCTGTCCGTGCGTGACCTCGCGCGGCGGCGAGGGCTCGTCGTCGACGCGGTCACCCAGGCCGTCGGCCACCGCCTCGAGCTCGTGAACTCGGGTGGCTCGGGCTCGGTCGAGACCTCCGCGTGCGACCCGACCGTCACCGAGGTGACCGCCGGCTCGGGCCTCTACGTGCCGACGCTGTTCGACTCCTACCGCTCGTTCGAGCCGCGGCCCGCGGCGTTCTTCGGGCTCGACGTCGTGCGGGTCCCCGCGAGCGGCTACGCCACGGCGTTCGGCGGGGGCTACGTCGCGTCCGGGCCGCCCAGTGCGTCGCGCCTGCCGCGGCCCGTGTGGCCCGCGGGTCTGGCGCTGACGTCGCGCGAGGGTGCGGGGGAGGTCCAGACACCGCTGCGGGTGCGGGGCGCGGCCGACCTGCGTGTCGGCGACCGGGCGTGGTTCCGGCACGCCAAGGCGGGCGAGGTCATGGAGCGGTTCGCCGACGTCCACCTGGTGCGCGGCGAGTCGGTCGTGCGGACCGTCCCGACGTACCGGGGCGAGGGCCAGAGCTTCGGCTGACCTCCCGCGGACGTCCCACGAGGCGCGCGCCGGTAGCCTTGCCCGCGTGAGTCTTCGCCTGTACGACACCGCCACCCGCACGGTGCGCGACTTCGTCCCCCGGGTCGACGGCGAGGTCGGCATCTACCTGTGCGGCGCGACGGTGCAGGCGCCGCCCCACATCGGCCACGTCCGGTCGGGCGTCGCGTTCGACGTCCTCGTGCGCTGGCTGCGCCGCACGGGACTGCGCGTGACCCTCGTGCGCAACGTGACCGACATCGACGACAAGATCCTCGCCAAGTCCGCCGAGGCGGGCGTGCCGTGGTGGGCGTGGGCGATGACGAACGAGCGCGCCTTCACCGCGGCGTACGACGCGCTCGGCGTGCTCCCCCCGACGTACGAGCCGCGCGCGACCGGGCACGTCCCGGCGATGATCGACCTGATGCGCACGCTCGTCGAGGCCGGTCACGCCTACCAGGCGGGACCCGGCGACGTGTACTTCGACGTGCGGTCCTTCCGCGACTACGGCGCCCTCACGCGGCAGCCGGTCGACGAGATGGTCCCCGCACCCGACGACGCGCCCGCGGGCGGCGCCAAGCGCGACGTGCACGACTTCGCGCTGTGGAAGGCGCCGAAGCCGGGCGAGCCCGAGACCGCCTCGTGGGACACGCCGTTCGGCCGGGGACGCCCCGGCTGGCACCTGGAGTGCTCCGCGATGGCCGCGCGCTACCTCGGCCCGGAGTTCGACATCCACGGCGGCGGGCTGGACCTGCGCTTCCCGCACCACGAGAACGAGCTCGCGCAGTCGCGCGCCGCGGGGCAGCCGTTCGCCCGGTACTGGCTGCACAACGGCTGGGTCACGCAGGGCGGGGCCAAGATGAGCAAGTCGCTCGGCAACGGGCTGCTCGTCGACGTCGTGCTGCGTGACGTGCGCGCCGTGGTGCTGCGCTGGGCGCTGACCGCCGTCCAGTACCGCTCGATGCTCGAGTGGACCGACGACACGCTGCGCGAGGCCGAGGCGACGTGGGACCGGCTCGCCGGGTTCGTCGAGCGTGCGGTGGAGCGCACCGGCGAGGTGGCCGACGAGGAGGTGGCGGCCGCACCGCTGCCGCAGGACTTCGTCGCCGCGATGGACGACGACCTCAACGTGCCCGCCGCGCTCGCGGTCGTGCACGAGACGCTGCGCGGCGGGAACACCGCGCTCGCCGCGGGAGACCTGCCCGCCGCGCGGGACGCGATGGTCACGCTGCGTGCGATGCTCGACGTCCTCGGGCTCGACCCCGGCTCGCCGCAGTGGCGTGCGGCCGGCACCGACGAGCGGTACGCACGTGCGCTCGACGAGCTCGTCGAGGCCCAGCTCGCGGCCCGCGCCGCCGCGCGCGCCGCGCGCGACTTCGCGACCGCGGACGCGATCCGGGACCGGCTCACCGCCGCCGGCGTCGTCGTCGAGGACTCACCCGCGGGCGCCCGGTGGACGCTCGCACCCCGATCGGAGGACTGATGGCCGGCAACTCCTCGCGTCGCGGCGCGACGCGCAAGGGCGGCAAGAAGGGCGCGACCGTCGGCACCGGTGGTCACTCGCGCAAGGCGCTGGAGGGCAAGGGCCCGACGCCCAGGGCCGAGGACCGCCCGTACCACGTGGCCCACAAGCGCAAGGTCGCGGCCGAGAAGAGCTCGCCGGCCGGCCGCGGTGCCTCGGGCCGGCCCGCGGCGTCCGCGTCGCGGGCGGCGGCCGGCAGCAAGGGCGGGCGCAAGTCCTCGACCCACGAGATCGTCTCCGGGCGCAACTCCGTGCTCGAGGCGCTGCGCACGGGCGTGCCCGTCACGACGCTCTACCTCGCCGCCCGGCTCGAGGCCGACGACCGCACGCGCGAGATCGTCTCGACCGCCGCGGACGCGGGCTACCCGCTGCTCGAGGTCTCGCGCGCCGAGCTCGACCGGCTCACCGACGGCTCCGTGCACCAGGGCGTCGCCATCCAGGTCCCGCCGTACGCGTACGCGGAGGACGAGGACCTGCTCGACACGGCGGCCCGCCAGGGCGTGCCCGTGCTGGCCGTCGCGCTCGACGGCGTGACCGACCCGCGCAACCTCGGAGCGGTCCTGCGCTCGGCGGGCGCGTTCGGCGCGCACGGCGTGATCGTCCCCGAACGTCGCGCGGCGGGAGTCACCGCGGCGGCCTGGAAGGTCTCGGCGGGTGCCGCAGCGCGCGTCCCGGTCGCGCGCGTGACGAACCTCGCGCGCACGCTGCAGGACTGGAAGAAGGCCGGCGTGTTCGTCGTCGGGCTGGACGGCGGCGGCGACGTCGCCGTGGCGGACCTGCCGTACGCGGGCGACCCGCTGGTGATCGTCGTCGGGTCCGAGGGCAAGGGGCTGTCGCGGCTGGTGCGCGAGCAGTGCGACGCGATCGCCTCGATCCCGATCTCGTCGGACGTCGAGTCGCTCAACGCTGGGGTCGCCGCGGGCATCGCCCTGTACGAGGTCGCGCGGCAGCGCTCCTGAGCGGCCTCGCCCGGGCGCGGACCGGACGCCGCGCCCGGCAGGAACGCCGGGCGGCGCGGGCCCTCGGGGCGCCCCTCAGCCGATGAGCTGGTCGCCGTCGATCGCGGCGTTCGGGTCCGCGTTGTCCCGCAGGTCGCCCGGCTGGATGCCCAGGATCGACTGCTCGTCCGGCCGGTTCGGCAGGATGTGCTTGGCGTAGCTCTTGGCGACCTCGTGCAGCGGGACGTCCCGGTGCTGCTGCTGGGACAGGAACCAGCGGTGGTCGAGCAGCTCGTGGAAGATCTGCGCGGGCTCGAGCTTGCCGCGCAGCTCACGCGGGATCTGACGCACCGCCGGCTCGAACACCTCGGTGAGCCAGTCGTGCGCGACGAACGACTCGTCCTCGGCCTGCCGGTCCGTGGCCGCGCGGTACTCGTCGAGGTCGTTGAGCAGCCGCCGTGCCTGGTTCTCCCCGACGTCCAGCCCGGTCAGGCGCATGAGGCGCCGTGAGTGGTGGCCGGACTCCACGACCTTGGGCTGGATCCGCACGGTCGTGCCGTCGAGGTCGCTCGTGATGTCCAGCTCGCCGACGTCGAAGCCGAGGTCGTTGAGCCGGTCGATCCGCGCCTGCACGCGCCACCGCTCGCCGTACCCGAACGACTCGACCTCGGTCAGCGCGCGCCACAGCTCGCGGTACCGTTCCGCGAGCGCGTTGCCGATGGCGACCGCGTCCACGTCCTCCTCGAGGAACTCGCCCGCCTGCAGGTCCATGAGCTCGCCGATGATGTTGACGCGCGCGACCTCCAGGTCGTACTCGCGCTGGCCGGCGGTGAGTCGCTCGTGCAGGTCTCCGGTCTCGGCGTCCACGAGGTAGGCGGCGAACGTCTCCGCGTCGCGTCGGAACAGCGTGTTCGACAGCGAGACGTCCCCCCAGTAGAAGCCCGCGAGGTGCAGCCGCACGAGCAGCACCGCGAGGGCGTCGATGAGGCGCGTCGCGGTGTCCGGCCGCAGCGACTGGCTGAACAGCGAGCGGTACGGCAACGAGAACTGCAGGTGCTTCGTGATGAGCACGGCCTCGAGCGGCTCGCCCTCGGGGGAGCGGCGGCCCGTGATGACCCCGACGGGCTCGACCGACGGCACGTCCAGGCGACGCAGCTGGCGCAGCAGCTCGTACTCGCGGTACGCGACCGTCTCGCCGATCTCCTTGATCGCGATGACCCGGCCCGAGAGTCGTGCGAAGCGCACGATGTGCCGCGAGATACCGCGGGGGAGTGCCGCGAGGGTGGCGGCGGGCCAGTCCTCCAACGGGATGTGCCAGGGCAGGTCCAGCAGCGCCGGGTCGGGCGTGGCCGCGGTGATCTGCAGGCGTTGCCGGTGGGGGCTCATGGGTCAATCCTGCCAGCGGGTCGGACGGTCAGGTGGAGGTGGTCACGCACGTGCCCCGTGGCCGGTGAGGACGTGGCCGGCGCGGGGCGCCGGCCCGAGCACAGACGCCGGAGGGGCGGCAGCGGCCCGCAGGCCACCACCGCCCCTCCGGCGTGGTGCAGGTGGGATCAGGCGAGGCGCTCGCCCGAACCGGCGTGGAACAGGTGCTGCTCGCCGGGACGGATCTTGATCGCCACGGTCTCGCCCTTGTCGGGCACCTGACGCGGGTCGACGCGCACGATGACCTGCGCGTCGCCGGCGCCCGAGTGCACCTGGGCGGCGCCGCCGAACTCGTTGGTGAGCGAGCCGTACACGAACGCGTCCGAGCCGAGCTCCTCGACGATGTTGACGATCACCGGGACGGCGTCGGGCGTGCCGGCGGGCACGACGTCGACCGACTCGGGGCGGAAGCCCAGCGTGATGTGGTTCTTGTCGTCCTCGGTGAGCTGGCTGAGGACCTCGCGGCTCAGCGGCACGCGCGAGCGGCCGAGGTTCGCGTGGCCGTCGAGCACCGGGAACGTGCCGATGTTCATGGCGGGCGAGCCGATGAAGCCGGCGACGAACACGTTGGCCGGGGTGTCGTACATCTCACGCGGCGTGCCGACCTGCTGCAGGATGCCGTCCTTGAGGACCGCGATGCGGTCACCCATCGTCAGGGCCTCGGTCTGGTCGTGCGTGACGTACACCGTGGTGACGCCGAGGCGGCGCTGCAGCGAGGCGATCTGCGTACGCGTCTGGACGCGCAGCTTGGCGTCGAGGTTCGACAGCGGCTCGTCCATGAGGAACACCTGGGGCTGGCGCACGATCGCGCGACCCATGGCGACACGCTGACGCTGACCACCCGAGAGGGCCTTCGGCTTGCGGTCGAGGTACTCGGTGAGGTCGAGGATCTGGGCGGCCTCCTCGACGCGCTGGCGGATCTCCG
>JAEYUL010000113.1 GCA_023432565.1 Actinomycetes bacterium
AGCACGAGCAGCGCGCGCTCGTCGTCCGCGGCGCCGCCGCGTCCCGCGCCGACCTCGCTCGCCCACGCGACGGCCGCGCGTTGCGCCTCGTCGAGCTCGACCGCGGTGCCCGGTCCCCACAGCGGCCCGTCCGCGAACGCGGGCCGGCGCAGCACGGGCGCGTTCGTCGTCACGGGAGGCATCCCATCACGAGGGACCCACACGGGGGACGCGCGCGGCTACCGGTCCCGGAAGGGCCACGGGTTGGGCGTGCAGGGCGTGACGCTGTACGACTGCTGCTGCATCAGCGGAGCGACCTCACCGGCGCCGGGGCACCGCTGGTGCGGGTGACCCAGCAGGTGCCCGACCTCGTGGTTGACGAGGTACTGGCGGTACGAGACCCGGTCGTCGCCGTACGCCGGCGAGCCCTCGACCCAGCGAAGCAGGTTCAGCACGGCGTGCCCGTTGCGCCCGCACGAGACCTTGCCGCCGGTGGCGAGCGGCGCGCACATGCGGTCCACCAGGTCCGGCGAGGCGAGCACGACACGCAGGTCGGCGTCGCCGTCGGTGCGGTCGAACGAGACCGAGCCGTCGGCGCCCCAGCCCCGCGGGTCGTTGAGGGTCGCCATGACGAGCGCGGCGAAGCGCTCGCCGTCGACCGCCAGCCCGCGCTCGACCTCGACGCGGATGCGCCGCACGTCGCCCGTGCCCGGACCGCTCTGCGAGCCCGGCACGACGTCGAGCTCACCGGACGCGTGCTGGGGGACCTCGTCGCTCAGCAGGCCCGCGGCCACGTCGTCGGCGGTCAGCCCGGGCGGCAACGTCACGGTGGGCACCTCCTCGCCGCCCGCACTCAGGGCGGCGTCGAGCTGCGACGGCGCGACCACCGGCGTCGGGGTGCCGCGCGCGTCGCCGCGTGACACGCCCGACGAGCGTTCTCGCAGCGCGTCGGTGACCGTCGTCCAGAGCGCAGACGGCGAGCTCGCCAGGGTCCCGGGCGTTCCGACCGGCTCCCCCGCGGCGAGCCACCCCGTCCCGGCGCCCGCGACGAGCGCCGTGCTCGCGACCAGCGCCGCCAGGCCGCGTCGCGCCGTGCGGGACGAGCGGGACCTCCGGCGGGACGACGAGTGCGAGGGCGCGAGCCGCGACGAGCGGAGCGCGTGGCGGTCCCGGCGCGCGCCACCCGAACGGTGCACGGAGGGGTCACTCATCCGGACATCTTCGCACCGACGACACAGGGGTTGACTACCATGCCGGGCATGGCCGAGCCCCCGAACGCCACGACGACACGTCCGCGCAGCGCGCGGATGTCCGGTGGCGAGCGGCGCGAGCAGGTCCTGGCCATCGCGCAGCAGCTGTTCTCCAGCGAGGGCTTCCACCACGTCTCGATGGACGACATCGCCGACCGCGCACTCGTGAGCAAGCCGGTCCTCTACCGCCACTTCCCCTCCAAGCTCGACCTGTACCTCGCGGTCGTCGACCGCTGCGGCGCCGACCTGCTGGCAGCCGTCGAGGAGGCCGTGGCGCCCGTGGAGCAGGAGGCGCCCCTGACCCGTCGCGAGGGCCAGGCGGTGATCGCCGCGATCGTGCGCGCGTACATGAGCTTCGTCGAGGTCGCGGGCGAGTCGTCCGGCCTGCTGTTCGAGTCGGACGTGACGCACGACGAGGACGTGCGCGCACGCGTCGAGCACGCGTCGTCGGTCGCCGCGCAGCGCTGTGCCGCGGTCCTGGAGCGGGTGACCGGCCTGCCCGCGCAGGACTGCACGATCGTCGCGGTCTCCCTGATCGCGCTCGCGCAGGGCGCGGCCACCCACCGACTGCGCTCCGACGACGGGCTCGACGCCGACCACGCGGTCGACCTCGTGACGCGCCTGGCCTGGGCCGGCGTGCACGGGCTCCTGCGGACGGACACCACGCCCGACGAGTGACGTCCGGCGCGCCCGCGGTCGGTGCGCGGCGCCGACCGGACGGACGGACCTGCACGGTTTCGCTGGTCGCGGACACGGCAGGACCCGTCGCCCACCCGGCCTAGGATCGTCGGCGGACGGCCGCGGTGGCCGACGACGGGAGGAACGGCGTGGAGATCACGATCGGCGTGCAGAACGTGTCGCGGGAGATCGTCCTGGAGAGCGACCAGACGGCCGACGAGGTGTCCGCCGTCGTCGCCGCAGCGCTCGCCGGCAAGCCCGCCCTGGAGCTGACCGACACCCGGGGGCGCCGCATCGTCGTCCCGACCGCCACGCTCGCGTACGTCGAGCTCGGCGCCGAGACGAAGCCGCGCGTGGGCTTCGGCTCCATCTGACCCCGGCGGTCGAGGACACCGGCAGACCGCCGATCAGCCGCCGACGGATCCCGCCGCCGGCCTCGCCGGGGCGGCGCCTGGGTGAGCCGCAGACCGGTCCGGGACGGCTCGGCGGGGCTCAGGGGGTCAGGCCGAGGCGGCTCATGCGGCGCGTGTGCTGCGCGGTGAGCTCGCTGAAGATCTTGGCCGGCACGTTGGGCTGCGGCGCTCCCGCGGCGGGCGCCGGCTGCACGGCCGCGGCCGGCTCCTGCGCTGCCGCGACGTGCACGAGACGCGCGAGGCCGGGCCGCTGCGAGAGCAGCCGCTGCACGGTCCCGAGCGCCTCACCGACGAGCCTGCGCCCCCACAGCGCGAGACGCGAGGAGAGCGCGCCGTCGCCGGTCCCCGCCGCCGCATCGAGCTCGGCGACCGCGAGCTCGGCGTGCGAGGCGTCGTCGAGCACCTCGAGCACGACGGTGCGCGACCGCTCGTCGAGCCCCGCCGCCGCGAGCCGGCAGAAGTCGTCGGCGACGCCGTACCCGACGTAGACCTTGAGCAGGCGCTCCCACCACGTGCTCGGCTGGGTGCGCTCGTCGAACTCGGTGAGCACGTCGTCGAACTGCCCCATGACGGCCACCGGGTCCGCGCCGAGCTCGGCGACGCGCGCGAGCACGCGGTCGCGTCGCTCGACGGCGGCCGTCGCGAAGCGGGACAGCGCGAGCGACTGCTCGAGCTCGGGAGCGACCGCGCAGTCCGACGCGAGCCGCAGGAACGCGACGTGCTCGAGCTGGGCCACCAGGCCCAGCAGCTCGAGGGCGTCCGCCCGGGACTGCGACGGCGCGCTCGAGGCGGACGGCGACGCGTGCGTCGGGTGCTCGTCGTGGCTCATCCGACGATCGTAGAGCGCACCACCCGGTGTGACGCGCGGCACCCGACGTGACGTCGCCCTCGTCGGCTAGGCTGCAGGGGTACATCGGTTGCCCGGTCGGCCACGACCATCTCGCACTGCCCCGCACGGGGCGTCGCCCGCGAGGAGAAACCCGCGATCGGCTGCCGGCCACTCGTGGCGCCCCCGCTGCGCCCGGCGCGCGCGACCCGTCCCTGACGGGGACGCCCCGCCGGACCGCGCGTGCCCGCCACCCGCACCGAAGAGTCTTACGTGACGAACACGCAGCTTCCCGCCGACCAGGTCGGCCCCACAGACGCGCCCGAGAGCGCCCTGACCAGCGAGAACGCCTCGGCGCTCGCTGCCCCGTCCACCCGTCCGCTCGTGAGCACCGCCTCGTCGGTGCAGGCCGTGGACGCCTCGTTCGCCGACTTCGACGTCCGGCCCGAGATCGTCCAGGCGCTCGCCGACGCCGGCATCACGCAGCCGTTCCCCATCCAGGCGATGACGTTGCCCGTCGCCCTGTCCGGCCACGACATCATCGGCCAGGCCAAGACCGGTACGGGCAAGACGCTGGGCTTCGGCGTCCCGCTGCTCAACCGCGTCGTCGCGCGCGACGAGGAGGGCTACGACCAGCTCCGTTCACCCGGCAAGCCCCAGGCTCTCGTCGTCGTGCCCACGCGTGAGCTCGCGGTGCAGGTCGCGGGCGACCTCGCCACGGCCTCGGCGCGGCGCGCGGTGCGCGTCGTGCAGGTCTACGGCGGCCGCGCGTACGAGCCGCAGATCGACGCGCTCAACTCGGGCGTCGACGTGGTCGTCGGGACCCCCGGCCGCATGATCGACCTGCTCAAGCAGCGTCACCTCGACCTGTCGCACGTGCGCACGGTCGTGCTCGACGAGGCCGACGAGATGCTCGACCTGGGCTTCCTGCCCGACGTCGAGACGCTGCTCGCCGCGACGCCCGCGACGCGCCACACGATGCTGTTCTCGGCCACCATGCCGGGGCCGGTCGTCGCGATGGCCCGCCGCTACATGTCGCAGCCCACGCACATCCGCGCGCAGGACCCCGACGACGACGGCAGCCAGACCGTCAAGAACATCAAGCAGGTCGCCTACCGGGCCCATGCGCTCGACAAGGTCGAGCTGCTCGCCCGGATCCTGCAGGCGCGCGGTCGCGGCCTGACGATCGTCTTCGCGCGGACCAAGCGCACGGCCGCCAAGGTGGCCGACGAGCTCAACGAGCGCGGGTTCGCCGCGGGGGCGCTGCACGGCGACCTCGGTCAGGGCGCGCGCGAGCAGGCGCTGCGCGCGTTCCGCCACGGCAAGGTCGACGTGCTCGTCGCCACCGACGTCGCGGCGCGCGGCATCGACGTCGAGGACGTCACGCACGTCGTGAACTACCAGTGCCCCGAGGACGAGAAGACCTACCTGCACCGCACGGGCCGCACCGGGCGCGCCGGCAACAAGGGCACGGCCGTCACGTTCGTCGACTGGGACGACACCCCGCGCTGGGGCCTGATCGACAAGGCGCTCGGCATCGGGATCCCGGAGCCGGTCGAGACGTACTCCAGCTCGCCGCACATCCACACCGACCTCGACATCCCCGAGGGTGTCAAGGGCCGCCTCCCGAAGGCGCAGCAGACCCGCGAGGGGCTCGCGGCGGAGGCCCTCGAGGACCTGGGCGAGACCGGCAAGCGCACCCGCCAGGGCGGGTCCGGCGGTCGCGGTCAGGGCGGCCAGACCGGCCGAGGCGGCGCGCGCGGGCAGGGCGAGCGCGGCCGTGACTCGGGCCGTTCCGGGCGTCCGTCCGACGAGGCGCGCTCGCCTCGCGAGGACGGCGAGGGC
>JAEYUL010000207.1 GCA_023432565.1 Actinomycetes bacterium
CCCGGGCCGGTCGCCGCGCGCGGAGGGCATCGCGCGCTCCACGACCTACCTGGGCTGCGCCCTGCTGCTGGCCGCGATCGTGCTGCGTGGCGTCGCGGCGGGCCGGTGGCCGACGGCGAACATGTACGAGTTCACCCTCGTCGGCGTCTTCGTGGCTACGGTCGTGCTCGCGATCGTGCAGCGCCGTCGCGTCATCGCCTTCCTCGGCGTGGTGGTCATGGGCATCGGCGTGACGGCGCTCGTCGTCGCCCTGGAGAGCTTCTACGTCAAGGCCGACGCCGTGCGTCCTGCGCTGCAGAACTACTGGCTCGTGCTGCACGTCGGCGTCGCGATCATCGCGACCGGCATCTTCACGGTCGCGTTCGCCACCGCCGTCCTGCAGGTGCTGCGGTACGGCCGCGAGACGGGCCGCTCGCACCTCGACCACCCGTGGACGTCCGCCGACGGCCTGCGCCGGGCCCTGGCCGGGTCGGCGGTGACCGGTCCGCGGTTCCGCTGGCTCGACCAGACACCCGACTCGCGGCGCCTCGAGGCGCTCTCCTTCCGGCTCAACGCCGTGGCCTTCGTCCTGTGGACGCTGACCCTCATCGGCGGCGCGATCTGGGCCGAGGACGCGTGGGGCAGGTACTGGAACTGGGACTCCAAGGAAGTCGGCACGTTCGTCGCGTGGGTCGTGTACGCCGCCTACCTGCACGCGCGCACGACGCGCGGCTGGAGCGGGCGCAAGGCTGCCTATTTCGTGTTCGTCGGGTATGCGTGCGTGCTGGCCAACTTCACGGTCGTCAACCTGCTGCTGCCGGGCCTGCACTCGTACGCGTTCTAGCCGCGGCCGGGCACGCTCGGGAGCGGCTCACCCGCCCTCCGGGGTGCGCGAGGCCCCTGACCCGGTGACAGCGCCGGGTCGCGACGGTCAGCTGGGGGAGGGGCCCGCCTGGTCGCGCGGCTCGTCGTCGGTGCCCTTGCCCTGGCGCCGACGGCGCTCCTGGTCCAGCCGCCAGAGGAACTCGGGGTCGTCGTCGGGCGCGACGGGACCGCTCGGAGCGGGTCCGGCGGCACCGCGCACAGGTCGTGCTGCGCGACGGGTGCGGCTCACGGCGATCCACACGACGCCGCCGATCAGCGGGAACAGCACGACGAGGAGCACCCACAGCGCGGGGTGCACGCCGAGCCGTTCGTCGTCCTCGCTGCGCACGATGTCGATCACGCAGTAGACGACGAACCCGATCAGCAGCAGCGTCCCGACGACCCTCATCCCCGCAGGTTATCCGGTGACGTGGGCCGGGGCGTGGCCGCTGTGGTCAAGATCGCGGCGCTCGAAGCGGCGGGGGACGGCCGCGCGGGCCGGCGGCCGCCTACGCTGGTCCCCGTGCCTGCCCTGCTCTACACGCTCCTGCGCCTGGCGATCTTCGCGGTCGTGACGGCCGTCCTGTGGGTCGTCGGGATGCGGTCCTGGCTCGCCCCGGTCGCGGCGCTGTTCGTCGCATGGGCGTTGTCGTACGTCCTGCTCGCTCGGCAGCGTCGCGCGGCCGCGGCGTGGGTCGAGCAGCGCGCGGTGGCGCGTGCGGCGTCACGCCGCACGACGGACGCCGACGAGGACGCGCGCTACGAGGACGCGGCGGTCGACGCCGCGGAGCCGAGCCTCCCGCGCAGCGAGCCCGAGCCGGCGGCCGTCGAGGACGAGGGCCGCGCGCAGCCGCGGTCCTGACGCCTCAGAGCGCGAGCCCGAGCCCGAGCAGCACCCCGAACGCGAGCTCGAGCATCCCGGTTCCCGCCAGGACCGGCACGAGCGCGCGGCCGTACGCGCCGAGCAGCACGACCACCGCGAGCGCGCCCGCGGGTGCGAGCAGGACGCTCACCATGAGCGCCCACGGCGCCGCGAACGCGCACACGATCCCCAGCAGCACGGGCAGGACGACCATCACGGCGTACGCCCAGCGGGCGCGCCGGTCGCCGAGCCGCACGGCGAGCGTGCGCTTGCCGACGAGGGCGTCCGTCGGGATGTCGCGCAGGTTGTTGACCATGAGCAGCGCGCACGCGAGCAGGCCGATCGCCACCGCACCGACCCACGCGACCCACGAGACGCGCCCGGCCTGCGTGTAGGTGGTGCCGAGCACGGCGACGAGCCCGAAGAACGTGAACACCCCGACCTCGCCGAGGCCGAGGTAGCCGTACGGCGTGCGTCCGCCGGTGTAGCCCCACGCGGCGAGGATCGCGAGCACGCCGACCGCCAGCAGCCACCAGGTGCCCGAGGCCGCGACCAGCCACAGCCCGAGGATCGCGGCGACGCCGAACGCGAGGAACGCCGCGTTGCGCACGTCGGACGGCCGCGCCGCACCGGAGGCGGTCAGGCGCATGGGCCCGACTCGGTCGAGGTCCGTGCCGCGGATGCCGTCCGAGTAGTCGTTGGCGTAGTTCACGCCCACCTGCAGCGCGAGCGCGACGCCGAGCGCGAGCAGGGCGCGTCCCGGGTGAGCGGCGTCGAGCTGCGCCGCGGCGCCGGTCCCGACGAGCACGGGGGCGGCCGCGGCGGGCAGCGTGCGGGGC
>JAEYUL010000032.1 GCA_023432565.1 Actinomycetes bacterium
CGGCGGGGGCCGTACGGAGCACGGCACCTGCATTCATCGCTGCATCGATGTGTGGCTGCGCCGACGGCGGGCGCGGGGCGGGGCCCGAGAGGGCGGGGGTTTCGATGGCGGGGTGCGGGTTGCCGACGGCGGGCGCGGGGCGGGCCCGAGAGGGCGGGGGTTTCGATGGCGGGGTGCGGGTCGCCGACGGCGGGCGCGGCGCGGGGCCGAGAGGGCGGGGGTGCCGGCGGCGGGGTGCGGGTTGCTGACATCGCGGGCGCGCCGGTGCGTGGATGGGCGCGTGGGCACGGGGCGGGATCGGGCAGGATAGGCGCCATGGACAGGCAGCAGGAGTTCGTTCTCCGCACGGTCGAGGAGCGGGACATCCGCTTCATCCGCCTCTGGTTCACCGACGTGCTCGGGATCCTGAAGTCGGTCGCGGTCGCCCCCGCCGAACTCGAGGCTGCGTTCTCGGAGGGCATCGGCTTCGACGGCAGCGCGATCGAGGGCCTGACGCGCGTGTACGAGGCGGACATGATCGCCCGGCCGGACCCCTCGACGTTCCAGGTGCTGCCCTGGCGCGGCGAGCGGCACGGCACGGCACGCATGTTCTGCGACCTGCTCACCCCCGAGGGCGAGCCGAGCCTCGCGGACTCACGCAACGTGCTCAAGCGAGCGCTGAGCCGCGCGAGCGACAAGGGGTTCACGTTCTACACGCATCCCGAGGTCGAGTTCTACCTGTTCGACGCGCCTGCGGACCCGGACCAGCCGCTCGTCCCGGTCGACCAGGGCGGCTACTTCGACCATGTGCCGCGAGGCACCGCGCACGACTTCCGGCGCGCGGCCATCACGATGCTCGAGTCCATGGGCATCTCCGTGGAGTTCTCGCACCACGAGGCCGGCCCGGGGCAGAACGAGATCGACCTGCGCTACGCCGACGCACTGACGACCGCGGACAACATCATGACCTTCCGCCAGGTCGTCAAGGAGGTCGCCCTCGAGCAGGGCGTCTTCGCCAGCTTCATGCCCAAGCCGCTCGCGGACCAGCCCGGCTCCGGTATGCACACCCACCTGTCGCTGTTCGAGGGCGACCGCAACGCGTTCCACGAGCCGGGCGCGCACCTCGAGCAGTCGAAGGTCGCACGCAGCTTCATCGCCGGTCTGCTCACGCACGCGGCCGAGATCACGGCCGTGACCAACCAGTTCGTGAACTCCTACAAGCGCCTGTGGGGCGGCGCCGAGGCGCCGAGCTACATCTGCTGGGGCCACAACAACCGCTCCGCGCTCGTCCGCATCCCCATGTACAAGCCGGGCAAGGGCAACTCGAGCCGCGTCGAGTACCGCGCCGTGGACAGCGCGACGAACCCGTACCTCGCGTTCGCCGTCCTGCTCGCCGCCGGCCTCAAGGGGATCGAGGAGGGCTACGAGATGCCCGAGGGCGCGGACGACGACGTCTGGGAGCTGACCGATGCCGAGCGCCGCGCGCTGGGCATCGAGCCGCTGCCGCAGTCGCTCGACCAGGCCATCGCGGTCATGGAGAAGTCCGAGCTGGTCGCCGAGACGCTCGGCGAGCACGTGTTCGACTTCTTCCTGCGCAACAAGCGTCGCGAGTGGGACGAGTACCGCGCGCAGGTCACGCCGTACGAGCTGAAGCGGTTCCTGCCGGTCCTGTGAGCCGATGAGCGAGCGACCCGAGCGTGGTGCGTCCCTCGCAGCGCGCCTGACGCGCGCGGGCGTCGACGACGTCCCACGCGCCGAGCGTCTGCTGGCCGACGCCGCGCTGCTCAGGGTCCTGCCGACGGCCGCCGAGACGCTCGTCGGTCCTCTGGCGGACGTCGCCGACCCCGACGCCGCGTTGCTCGCCCTCGCGAAGCTCGCGGGTGCGCTCCGGGGAGATCGCGAGCTCACGGCGCTGCTCACCTCGATCCTCGGCGCCGACGACGAGCCCCGGGCACGGCTGCTCGCGGTGCTCGGCGCATCGGTCGCGCTCGCGGACGCGCTGTGCGCGCACCCTGACAACCTGCGCCTGGTCGCCGACACGACTCCCGGCACGGGTGTGCCTGCCGCCGACGTGCGCGGCGAGCTGCTAGTCGCGGTCGGCGCCGACCCGACCGCCGAGGTACCCGTCGCGACGATCACCGGGACGGCGGGCATCGACGCCATGCGCCGCGCGTACCGTTCGCGACTGCTGCGCGTGGCGGCGACCGACCTGACGGTGCCCGACCCGCTGAACCGCATGCCGGGGGTCGCGGCCGCGCTCGCGGACCTCGCCGCGGCGGCGCTCGAGGCGGCGCTGACGCTCGCCCGGGCGGACCTGCCGGACCACGGTGCGGGCGTACGGCTCGCGGTGATCGGGATGGGCAAGGCTGGGGGTCGCGAGCTCAACTACGTCTCGGACGTGGACGTGGTCTACGTGTGCGAGGCTGCGGAGGGCTCGGGGCTCAGCGAGGCGGATGCGCTCGCGGCGGGTACGCGGCTGGCCTCGGGTCTGGCTCGCGCGTGCTCGACACCTGCCGGCGAGCCCGCCCTGTGGCCGGTCGACGCGGCCCTGCGCCCCGAGGGCAAGGACGGTCCGCTCGTGCGGACGCTCGCGAGCCACCGCGCCTACTACGAGCGCTGGGCCAAGACGTGGGAGTTCCAGGCGCTGCTCAAGGCGCGCCCGCTCGCGGGTGACGCCGCGCTCGGCCGCGCGTACGTCGAGATGACGCAGCCGTTCGTGTGGGCCGCCGTCCAGCGCGAGCACTTCGTCGAGGACTCCCAGGCGATGCGGCGACGCGTCGAGCACAACATCCCCGCCGCTGAGGCCGACCGTCAGCTCAAGCTGGGCGTCGGCGGCCTGCGCGACGTCGAGTTCACCGTGCAGCTCCTCCAGCTCGTGCACGGGCGGTCCGACGAGTCGATCCGCAGCGGCAGCACGCTCACCGCGCTCGCGGCGCTCGCCGCCGACGGGTACGTGGGCCGCGACCACGCCGCGCGTCTCGCCGTGTGCTATCGGTTCCTGCGCCTGCTCGAGCACCGCATCCAGCTGCACCGCCTGCAGCGCACGCACCTGATGCCGACCGCCGAGCCGGACCTGCGCCGGCTGGCACGTTCGGTCGGCATGCGCTCGGAGGGTGCGCAGGGTCTGCTCGAGCGGTGGCGCCGGGTGCGCCGGGACGTGCGCGACCTGCACGAGGAGCTGTTCTACCGCCCCCTGCTGCCCGCGACCGCCCGGCTGTCGGCCGAAGAGGCGAGCCTCGCGCCCGAGGCGGCGCGGGCGCGCCTCGCGGCGATCGGCTACCGCGACCCGATGGGGGCGTCCCGGCACATCGCCGCCCTCACCGAGGGCGTCTCGCGGCGTGCGGCGATCCAGCGCCAGCTGCTGCCCGTCATGCTCGGCTGGTTCGCCGACGGTCCCGACCCCGACGGCGGGCTGCTCGCGTTCCGGCGGCTGTCGGAGCAGCTGGGCACGACGCACTGGTATCTCAAGCTCCTGCGCGACTCGGGCACGGCCGCCCAGCGCCTCGCCCGCGCGTTGTCGACGTCGCGCTACGTCGCCGACGCCCTGACCCGTTCGCCCGAGTCGGTCACGTGGCTCGCCGACGACAACGAGCTCGAACCGCGAGCACGCGAGCGGCTGGCAGCGGAGGTGGACGCGGCGCTGACCCGCGCCGACGAGCCCGGGCCTGCCGCGACGTTCCTGCGCGGCCTGCGCCGTCGCGAGCTCGCGCGCACGGCTGTGGCTGACGTGCTCGGGGTCGTGACGGGGACCCGTGCGGCGCAGAGCGTGACGGTTGCCGCGGACGTGGTGCTGGCCGGTGCGCTGCGGGTCGCGGAGGCCGAGACCCGCGCGGCGCGCGGCCTGTCCGAGAACCCGACGCGCATGCTCGTCGTCGCGATGGGGCGCCTCGGGGGTCGCGAGATGGGCTATGCGTCGGATGCCGACGTGCTGTTCGTGCACGACCCCGTGCCGGGCGCGGACTCGCGCGAGGCGCAGGAGTTCGCCGTCGCGGTGGCGACCTCGCTGCGCCAGCTCCTGGGTGCACTCGGGCCGGAGCCGCCGCTGGCTGTCGATGCCGACCTGCGTCCCGAGGGCCGCAACGGCCCGCTCGCGCGGTCGTTCGACGCGTACGCGGAGTACTACGGCCGCTGGTCCTCGCCGTGGGAGAGCCAGGCGCTGCTGCGCGCCCGCCCGGTCGCGGGCGACGTCGCGCTGGGGGAGCGCTTCGTCGCACTCATCGACCCCCTGCGGTATCCCGTCGGTGGTCTGGACGCGGCGACGGTGCGCGAGGTCCGGCGCATCAAGGCGCGCGTCGAGGCCGAGAGGCTGCCGCGCGGCCAGGACCCGGCGCGCCACCTCAAGCTGGGGCGCGGCGGTATCGCGGACGTCGAGTGGACGGCCCAGCTGCTGCAGCTCGAGCACGCGCACGAGGTCCCGGGGCTGCGCACGACGAGCACGCTCGACGCGCTTCAGGCCGCGTGCGAGGCCGGGCTCCTGGAGCGCGACGACCTGACCGCGCTCGTGCAGGCGTGGGAGCTCGCCTCCCGCCTGCGCGACGCGAACGTCCTGTGGACCGGCCGCACGGAGCCGGCGCACGCCGACGTCCTGCCGCACGTGCACCAGGCGCTCGCCGGCCTGGCGCGCGTCATCGGGTACCCGCCCGCGTCGGGCGGCGAGCTCGAGCAGGTCTACCTGCGCACCGCGCGCCGTGCGCGCGCCGTGGTCGAGCGCGTCTTCTACGGCTGAGCGGCCGCGAGGGAGCTCAGGTCGTGGCGTCGTCCGTGCGCCGGTCAGGCTCGGCGGCTGAGGCGTCGGCCTGCTCGGACGCACGCTCGGGTGTCGTCACCCCGGTCGGCAGCGGCGCGACCGGCGAGGCGCTGCGCCGGCGCACGCGTTCGGACCACGAGCCGCGCCGCCCGTGCTCGAGCCCCTGGCCGGCGTCCGAGCTCGCGCCGACGGGCTCGTCGGAGTCGACACGGGTGGGCGGGCGGCCTGCGGCCTCGTCGCGCGTCTCGTCCTCGTCGAGGTCCGACCAGCCGCGGTTGCGGCGCAGCGCCTCGACGTCCTCGTGCAGCAACGGGTCGTCGACGATCTCGTGGCGCCGGACGTAGGTGGAGGCGACCGCCTGGACGGTGGCGAGCACGGGCAGCGCGATGAAGGCACCCATCGCACCGAACACCGCGCCGAAACCGATCACCCCGAGGAACGCCACTGCAGGGTTCAGCTGGAGCGCGCGGGCGGAGATCTTGGGGGAGAAGACGTAGTTCTCGAGCTGCTGGTAGGCGATGATCCACGCGAGCACGAGCAGCGCCCGGACCGGTGAGACCGTCAGGGCGACCGCGACCGGCACGGCGCCGCCGATGTACGTGCCGATCGTCGGGACGAACTGCGAGACCACTCCGGTGAACGCCGCGAGGGGCAGCGCGTACGGGATCCCGACGATCATCAGGAAGATCCACGTGAACACGGTCGAGAGCGCCGCGAGCACGAGGCGCGAGTTGATGAAGTCGGCGACCTTCTCCTGCGAGACCTCCCAGATCCGCAGCACCTCGCGCTGCCGGTTGGGCTCGAGGTAGCCCAGCACCGCCGCACGGAAGCGCGGCCCGGCGCTGGCCATGTAGTAGGTCACGAGCAGGATCGCGCTCGCGGTGAAGATCCCGCCGACGAGCGAGGCGCCCGCGCCGATGATCCCCGGAGCGAGCGACTGCCACTGGTCCGTGATCCGGTCGAGTGCCTCGTCGGCGGTCGGGATCTGGGCGTCGAAGCGCTGGTCCAGCCAGTCGGCCAGGTCCTCGTAGTAGTTCGGGAGGTTGGTGACGAAGTCGATCACCTGCTGCACGAACAGGCTGCCGAACAGCGCGACGACGACGACGATCAGCACGCCGGCCGTGAGCATGACCAGTCCCGTCGCACGGGTCCGGCGGATGCCGCGGCGCACCAGCCAACGGATCGGCGGCTCCATGGCCAGGGCGACGAACCACGACCACGCCAGGATCGTGATGACGTTCGTGAGCAGGCCGAGGGCGCGCCACACGAGGACCGCGGCGAACACGGTCAGGGCGCACATCAGCAGGGCGCGCGGCAGCCAGGCCGGTGGGCGACGGGCGTCCATGGCGGCAGGACGTGGCTTCGGCATCGGTCCTCGTCTGTCCAGCGGGGGAACGGGCGTGACGACCGTACCGGGCGCACGACCCGTGAGGCGCACAAGCGCGCGAATCGTCTGCGTCCGGTCGCCGCGGGCGCTCGTCGGTCCGCGCGGCGTGTCGGTGCCAGGTCGTGTCACGTCGCCGGCGGCATCGCCCGCGGGGGGTGGTGTGGGCCCACGTGTGCGCTGGCATGCTCGCATCTGGGGGAGCGCTGTCGGGAGCTGCTCGACGGAGGTGTGCCATGACGGACGAGACAGCACCGCGAGGGGCCAGCGGTTCGAGGCCGCGCAGGCCCGCGCGGGCAGACCACCCGGTGCAGGACCCGACCGAGCCGGTCCCGGTCGGTGACCCGGGCACGCCACCGGAGACGTCCGACGCGGCGCTGCGAGAGCGGCTGGCGGCCCTCGAGGCCGAGAACGCTTCGCTGAAGCAGCGCCTGAACGCGGACTCGCCGCCGCCGGGGCTCGGGGCGACGGGCGCTCCTCGTCGATCGCAGCGCAACCTCGGGCGCTCGGCGCTCGCCGTCCTGCTCCTCCTGGCCGGTGCGCTCCTCGCACCGGTCGCCGTGATCGCCTCGTGGACGAGCGGACTCGTCGACGACACCGACCGGTGGGTCGCCACGGTAGGGCCGCTCGCCGACGACCCTCGCGTCCAGCAGGCGGTGACGGACCGCCTCACGACCGCGATCGTGGAGGCCGTGGGGGTCGACGAGCTCGCCGAGCAGGCGACCTCCGCGCTCGCGGGACTCGGGCTGCCGCCGCGGGTCGCGACGCTCGTCGAGTCGCTGGGGGGACCGCTCGCGAACGCGGCGAGCGACCTCGTGCGCCGAGGTGTCGAGACGGTCGTGACGTCGGACGCGTTCTCGACGGCGTGGGTCGAAGCCAACCGCACCGCGCACGAGCAGCTCGTCGCGTCGCTGCGCGGCGACCCGGACGCGATCGCCAGCATCGGCGCCGACGGCACGCTGAGCGTGCAGCTGACGACGGTCGTGGACGCGGTACGTCAGCTCCTCGTCGACCGCGGGTTCACGATCCTCGAGCGGCTCCCGGAGATCGACGCGTCCTTCCCGCTCCTGCAGAGCGACGACCTCGTGCGGCTGCAGGACGCGTACCGGCTGCTGCACGCCCTGGGTATGTGGCTGCCCTGGGTCTCGGTGCTGCTGCTCGCTGCGGGCGTGCTGGCGGCGCGGCGTCGTGCTCGCGCGCTCGTCGTCGCCGGGCTGGCGCTCGCGGGCGCGATGCTCCTGCTGGGCGTCGGGATCGCTGTCGGCCGATCGGTGTACGTCGCCTCGCTTCCCGAGGCGATCCAGCGGCCCGACGTGGCGGTCGTCGTCTACGACCAGGTGGTGACGTTCTTGCGGGTCGCCCTGCGGGCCGTGGCGGTGCTCGGGCTGGCCGTCGCGTTCGTCGCGTTCGTCGCGGGCGGCTCGGCGGCCGCGCGCGGGTTGCGCGCGACGTGGGGGCACGGCGTGGGCGCCGTTCGCAGGCTCGGGGACCGGCACGGCGTCTCGACCGGGCCCGTGGGTCGCTGGCTCTTCGAGCAGCGCGTGCTCGTCCGCGTCGTCGTCGCCTCGGTCGCAGGTCTGGTGATCGTGCTCGCCGACCGGGTCACGCCGGCGCTCGTCGGATGGACCGCGCTCGTCGCGATCCTCGTGCTGCTCGTCGTCTCGCTCCTGGCGCGTCCGGCACCGCCCGACGTGCGCGAGGCCGAGCCCGGGTCTCCGAGGGCCGCCTGACGCGAGGGTGCGTGGTGGCGCACGACGGTCGGCTCGTGCGGACGGGGGGTCCGCACGTGTGGTGGCGGGTGCGCGACTACGCGTGCGCGGCGGCGTGGATCGTCGCCGGCCTGGCGCCGCCGTGGGGCGCCGACGAGCTCGCGCGTCCGCCCGTGCAGGGCCGTCCTGTGGTCCTGGTCCCCGGTGTCTACGAGGCCTGGCACTTCCTGCGGCCGCTCGGACGCGAGCTGCACGACCGGGGTCTGCAGGTGCACGCGGTGCCGGCGCTGCGTCGTAACCACCGACCGGTCCCGGAGGGTGCCGACGTCCTGCGTCGTGCGATCGCCGGGCGCGACCTGCACGACGTGGTGCTGCTCGCGCACAGCAAGGGAGGGTTGGTCGGCAAGCACGCCATGCTGGCCGACCTCACGTCGGGTGAGCGGCGTATCGCGTCGATGATCACCGTGAACACGCCGTTCGGCGGCTCGCGACACGCCCGCTGGGTGCCGTTGCGCGCGGTCCGGGCGCTCGTGCCCGGCGACACGGTGATCCAGGCGCTCGTCCTCGACCGCAGCGTCGACGCCCGGATCCTCGCGGTCCGCAGCGTCTGGGACCCGCACGTGCCGGAGGCCGGTGCGCCGCAGGGGGTGCTCGAGGTGGTCCTGCCGACGCCGGGACACTTCCGCGTGCTCGAAGACCCGGCCCTCGCGGATCTCGTCGTGCGGCACGTGCTGGGCGAGCGTTAGCGGCGACCCAGCTGCAGCACGCGTGCGAGCCCCGGCTCGTCCGGGTCGTCGACGACCTCTCGACCGTCGAGCCAGGACCGCACCACGTGCGCCAGCTCGCCGGGGTGGCTGAAGTTGACGGCGTGCGCAGCGCCCTCGATCAGCACGACCGTCACGTGCGGCGGGGCGAGACGGCCGATCTCCCGCACACGATGCGGGCGCGGCATCAGCGGGTCACGGCTGCCCAGGACCGCGAGGGCGGGCACGGGGGTGCGCAGCAACCGCTCGAGCGAGGGGAAGCGCGTGAGCTCGCTGAACAGGTGCATCGCGTTGACGGGCCCGAAGCGCACGTAGTCCGGCACCGCGATCGGCGCCATCCGTGGGCTCTCGCGCAGGACGTCCCGACCGAGCTGGCGCAGGGCGCGCGCGAAGGGCTGGTTCTGGATCCCGCCCGCGGGCGAGACCAGGATCGTACGGTCGACACGGTCGGGCACCTGGTACGCGAGCTCGAGGCTGACCGGGCAGCCCATCGAGTTGCCGAGCAGCACGACGCGCTCGAGCTCGAGCGCGTCGAGGATCTGCATCAGCGCGTCCGCGAGGGCCGGGATCCCCAGCGTGCGGCCCCAGCGCTCGCTCGCGCCGTACCCCGGCAGGTCGGGGACGATCTGCGTGCGGTGAGTGGCCAGGCGGCGCGCCGTCGGCAGCAGCGACGCGCCGGAGATGGCAAACCCGTGCACGTGGACCACGGGGAGCGGGCCGGGGACGTCGGCGCTCTGGCGCACCAGCACCTGGTGCCCGCCGACCCTCACTCGGCGCTCCTGCCAGCCCACGTCGGGCGCGCTCATGCCCCGAGCGTGGCAGACGACGCCCGGCGCGGCCACACCTGGCTCGGGGCCGGCGCACGCGCGCGTCGTGCGGCGTGCGCGACCGGCGGGCACGTTCGGCGCGTGCCGCCGGTCGCACACCGGCACGGCGGTCTACGCCGCCGCGCAGCTCACGGTGCCACCCGCGCCCGACCCGGTCCCCTGGAAGCCGAACACCGTGCTCGCACCGGCGCCGAGCTGCCCGTTCCAGGGGGCGTTGGCGACGGTGATCTGCGAGCCGGCGTTCGCCTGACCGCTCCACACGTTGGTGGCCGAACCCGACGGCAGGGACACGCTCACGCGCCAGCCGTTCAGCGCGGCGCTGCCGGCGGTGACCTTCACCTCGGCGACGAAGCCGCCAGGCCAGCTGCTCACCACGGTGTAGGCGGCGGTGCACCCGGGGCGCGGGTCGGTCGTCGGCGGCGTGCTCGGGGTGGGCGTGGCGGTCGGCGTCGGTGTCGCGGTCGGGGTGGGCGTCGACGTCGGGGTGGGTGTGGGCGTCGGGGTGGGCGTCGGCGTCGGGCCCGCGTCCGCCCATGCGTCCTGCAGGAATGCGGCGATCGTGTCCCAGCTCGGGTTCGGCGTGCCCTGCGTGACGGTCTCGCGGCAGCCCTGCGTGGTGCGTACGGTCTGCTGACCGTAGCGGGAGGGGCTCGTCACGTCGGCGTGGCTGTGGCCGGCACCGGGCACGGAGAAGAACCGGGTGTCGACGCACGCCGCCTTGAGGGCGTCGTAGAGGATGGCCGTCTGGGCGTGGGGCACCACGTTGTCGGCCTGCCCGTGCAGCAGGAGCATCGGAGGGTCGTTCGCGTCGACGTACCTGATCGGGTCCGCCTGGCGCGCCTTGTCGGGGCAGCTGGGGATCGCGCATCCCAGGAGCTGCGCCTCGGGCGCGTCCGGGCTGTTGTGGTCGATCCAACCGCCCTGGTCCTGCTGCGCGAGCCGGATGAAGTCGGTCGGGCCGAAGAAGTCGACACCGGCCTGGACCGCGCTCGACACGCCCGTCGTGCCGAGCTGGCCTTCGAGCGCGGCGACGCCTCCGGTCAGCGCCCCCATCGCGGCGACCCACCCGCCGGACGAGTCGCCCATCGTCGCGAAGCGGTCCGGGTCGATCCGGTACTGGGCGGCGTTGGCGCGCAGGTACCGGATCGCTGCCTTGACGTCGTGCACCTGCGCCGGGAACTTCGCCTGCGAGCTCGACCTCACGCTGACGCCGGCGACCGCGATCCCGCGCGGGTTGAGCTGTTGGGCGATCGCGTTCGCGCCGGACTTGCCGTCGTCGGACGTCCACGCCGAGCCCGTCGACCACACGACGAGTGGCCAGGGTCCCGCGCCGTCAGGGACGTACAGGTCGAGGAGGTGCCCGCGTGTGCCAGGCGGGTCAGCGGGTGCGTAGGCGATGTTCGGCGTCGTCTGGACAGCGTTCGCCGGTGTGCCGACGGCGGCGACGGCTCCGGCGGCGACGAGCACCGCGACACCCCACCGTGCCGTCGCCCTGATGTGCGCGCTCCACATGACGGTGTCTCCCCCTCGAGCGTTGCGTGGCCGCTCACACTGTGCGGAGACGGCGAGGCCCACGAGAAGTGCCGAATCCTTTCGGATCTGACTGCGCACTTTTTCGAAGACGCGGAGGCGTGTGGGTGCCTTCGTCAGGCGACGGCCTGTGCGGCGGGGGCCTGTGCGGCGACGACCACCGGTGCCGAGACTGAGCGGCGGCTGGCGACCGTGTGCAGGACGAGCCCGCCGACGACCCAGGCGGCGAGTGTGAGACCGGCCGTCGTCCCGCCCGCGCCGGAGAAGTACGCGACCGAGCGCACGAGGGTGCCGGTGGCGCCCGGGGGGAGCAGCTGACCGAACGTGCCCAGCCCGGCGGGGAGCCATGCGGCGGTCGTGGCGATCCCCGCGAAGGGGTTGCCGAGGAACATCATGCTCATGGCGCCGATCGTGAAGCCCTTGCCACCGAAGGCCAGCTGGAGCGCGGACAGCGGGATGGCCATGGCGGCGATGCCCAGCGTCATCGCACCCGCGACCGGCCAGAACGCCGACTCGATGCTGCCGAACCCGAACTGCAGGACGGCGGCGACGATGAGCCCGCCCACGAGGGAGAAGATCCCGATGCCCGCGAGCTTCCAGGCGTTGCTGCGGGCGAACACCGTGCGGAAGGCGACCGCGGGGACGATCCCACCGAAGACGAGGGGGAACGCCAGGCCGCCGATCCCGATGCCCGAGGGGTCCCCGGACGGCAGCGGCACGACGTCCGTGCTCGTCGCCGCGACGCCCTGCGCCGCGCCGATGCCCTGGGCGGCCGCGGTCACCGACTGGGCGATCGCGGTCGAGCCGGCGGTGGCGACGACGCTGCGGATCGCGCCCGGCTCGACGACGAAGCCGCCGACGACGTCGCGGTCTCGCACCGCCTCGCTCAGCGCTTCCGCCGTCTCGTACCCCCGCAGGGCGTAGGCGCCGGGAGCGCTCGCGTCGAGCGCCTCCTCGAGCTGCGCGACCGCAGCGGGCGTGCCGACGACTCCGACCGCGAGGTCACGGGGTCCGCTCTTGAGCGAGGGCAGGATGAAGATCGCGAGCAGCAGCGCCAGGAGTGCGCCGAGTGCGACGGTCGTGCCGACGAGCGTCGCGACCGGACGCGGCGCGCGGCGCGCTGCCGACGGCAGAACGGCTCCTGCGGCGGTGTCGGGGCCAAGGTCGAGCGAGGGTGACATCGTTTCCTTCGGGACGGGGGTGGCGACGCAGATTGGCGCGCTCAAGCGGAGAATCAGCCTCCGGTTATACGGAGGATCGTCCTCCGGATAGAGTGGTCGCGTCAAGCCGTAGCGCCTCACGTCTCAGGTGGCGCCCGTCACAGCCGAGGAGAACCGTGCGAGCGGATGCTGCCCGCCGCCGTGCCGAGCTCGTCCGAGCCGCCCGGCACCTGTTTGCCGAACGCGGCAGCGAGGTTGCGCTCGAGGCGGTCGCCGACGCCGCGGGCGTCGGCATCGCGACGCTCTACCGCAACTTCGGGTCACGTACCGAGCTGGCCGACGAGGTCGCCGTCGCGATCCTCGACGACGTACGGATCGCCGCCGAGACCGCGACACGGCAGATGCGCCACGCGCCTGCCGCCGCCTGGCGCGCCTACGTGCACGAGCTGGTCGGGCTCGAGCTCGGGGCGCTGTCCGCCGCGCTGGCCGTGCACCTCGCCGCCGACCTGTCCCCGGCTGTGCTCGCCGCGCAGGAGACGGCGCTGGCGGGTGTCGACGACGTCCTCGCGCAGGCCCGCGCCGCAGGGCTGGTCGACGCCGAGCTGAGCTCGCTCGAGCTCGTCCTCGCGATCGGCCTGCTCACCCGGCCGCTGCCCGAGGCCGTCGCGCGTGAGGCGCCGCAGCTCGTCGCGCGCCTGACGCCGATCCTGCTCGGCGGGATGCGTTCGTGCGGGCGCCAGCGTGACGGGGCTGCGAGCCCCTGACACCCCGCCGGACGCGGGCTCGGCGGGGTCGAACGGCACCCCGCCGCGGTGGCGGGTCGTCAGGTTCGCCGGGAGCGGCGGGACCTGCCCGGCTGCTCCGGGTTGTCAGGTTCGCGTCCGAAAAACCTCCCGGCGAGGCCTGTGCGGCCGATGGGCAGTGTGCGCCGAACGACCTGCGCGTCCGACGTCCCCCATCTGGAGCCGCTCGTGAGAACAGCCCCGATCACGCCGACCTCGGTCGAGCGCACCTTCGGAGCCGAGGAGATCATCGTCTCCAAGACGGACCTGAAGGGCCGCATCGCCTACGCCAACGACGTCTTCATCCGCGTCTCGGGCTACAGGCGAAGCGAGCTGCTCGGCAAGCCTCACTCGATCATCCGGCACCCCGACATGCCGCGGGCGGTGTTCCAGAAGCTGTGGGACACGCTGCGGGGTGGGGAGGAGATGTTCGCCTACGTCAAGAACCTCACGCCCGACGGCGCGTACTACTGGGTCCTCGCGCACGTCACACCGTCGTTCCGCGACGGTCAGGCGGTCGGGTACCACTCCAACCGGAGGTTGCCGGCACCGGGGGCCGTCAGGGAGATCGACGAGCTCTACCAGGTGCTCGTACGCGAGGAGCGACGCCACGGTTCCGGCAACCAGGCGGTCGCCGCCTCGAGCGCTCTGCTGAAGCAGATGCTCGAGGACAGGGACATGACGTACGACGAGTACGTGTGGGACGTCATCAACCGCCACGGCGGGCAGCGATGATCGGGCTGCGCCGCCCGAGCGCCGCACCCGAGACGGTCGCGCCCGCCGATCTCGACCTCGGGCCGGTCGTCGAGGTGCTCCGACGAGCCGCGGAGGGCGACCTCGAGGCGCGTGTCGTCGAGCCGGGCGAGGGTCCGCTGGGCGAGCTCGGCAACGTGCTGAACCACCTGCTCGACCTGAACGACGCGTTCGTCCGCGAGTCGGGCGCGGCGCTCGACGCGGCAGCGCAGGGCCGGTTTCATCGGACGCTGATCGAGCGCGGGCTTCCCGGGGCGTACCGCGAGGGAGCGCGCCGCATCAACGCCGCGCGCGACCTCATGCGCGAGGCGGCCGAGCGCTCCGACCAGGAGAGCGCCATGCGCGCCGAGATCGTCGGTCAGGCGGTCGAGGTGTCGCAGCACGTCGCCGCCGCCTCGACCGAGCTCGGCGCCAGCGCGCAGTCCCTCGGTGGGTCGGTCCGCGAGGCGGTGCGTGAGCTCGAGCAGGCGACCCAGCTGGTCCGCAGGCTCGCCGAGTCGTCCGAGAAGATCGACTCGGCGGTCACCGTGATCGGCGCGGTCGCCGCCCAGACCCGGCTCCTGGCGCTCAACGCGACGATCGAGGCGGCGCGCGCCGGTGCGGCGGGCCGGGCGTTCTCCGTGGTCGCGGGCGAGGTGAAGTCGCTGTCCGACGACGTCGCCAAGTCGTCGTCGGAGATCGCCGCCCAGGTCGCCGCCGCGCAGGACGCCGCGCGGGACGTGGTGGACGCCATGGAGCGGATCGCCTCGGTGATCGCGGTCATCGACCAGGAGGCCGAGGGCGTCGCGAGCGCAGCGGGCGACGACGAGGGCGGGCTGGCGCGCATGGCCGAGACCCTGCGCACCGACATCGGCCGGTTCAGCGTCTGACGCCGGCCGTCCTCGCACGGACACGACAGCCCCCGCCGCTCCGTGAGAGCGGCGGGGGCTGTCGTCACTGCGAGTCACCGGCCCCCGGGAGCAGCCGGGGGCCGGGACGATCACACGTCGTAGTAGAGCTCGAACTCGTGCGGGTGCGGCCGCAGACGGATCGGGTCCACCTCGGCGGAGCGCTTGTAGTCGATCCAGGTGCTGATCAGGTCCGGTGTGAACACGTTGCCGGCGGTCAGCCAGTCGTGGTCGGCCTCGAGGTTGTCGAGCACCTCGGACAGCGAGCCGGGCACCTGCTGGATGAGGGCGTGCTCCTCGGGGGGCAGCTCGTAGAGGTCCTTGTCCACCGGCTCCGGCGGCTCGATGCGGTTCTGGATGCCGTCGATGCCGGCCATGAGCATGGCCGCGAACGCGAGGTACGGGTTCGACGACGGGTCCGGCACGCGGAACTCGATGCGCTTGGCCTTCGGGTTCGAGCCGGTGACCGGGATGCGGATGCACGCGGAGCGGTTGCGCGCCGAGTACACCAGGTTGACCGGCGCCTCGAAGCCCGGGACGAGGCGGTGGTAGGAGTTCACCGTCGGGTTGGTGAACGCCAGCAGCGCGGGGGCGTGCCTGAGCAGGCCGCCGATGTACCAGCGCGCGATGTCGGACAGGCCGCCGTAGCCCTTCTCGTCGAAGAACAGCGGCTCGCCGTCCTTCCACAGCGACTGGTGCACGTGCATGCCCGAGCCGTTGTCGCCGAACAGTGGCTTCGGCATGAACGTCGCCGTCTTGCCTGCGGCGTGCGCCACGTTCTTCACGACGTACTTGAAGAGCTGGACCTTGTCGGCCGACTTGGCGAGCTCGTCGAAGCGGTAGTTGATCTCCGCCTGGCCGGCGGTGCCGACCTCGTGGTGGGCACGCTCGACACCGAGGCCGAGCGCGTCCAGCTGCAGCGAGATCTGGTCGCGCAGGTCGGCGAAGTGGTCGACCGGCGGGACGGGGAAGTAGCCGCCCTTGTACGGTGTCTTGTGCCCCAGGTTGCCACCCTCCTCGACGCGGCCGGTGTTCCAGGCGGCCTCGATGGAGTCGATGTAGTAGTACGACGCGTTCTGCTTCGTCTCGAAGCGGATGTCGTCGAAGATGTAGAACTCGGCCTCGGGAGCGAAGTAGGCGGTGTCCGCGATGCCGGTCGACTTCAGGTACGCCTCGGCCTTCGCGGCGACCTGACGCGGGTCGCGGCTGTAGGGCTCGTCGGTGTACGGGTCGACGATGTGGAAGTTGATGTTCAGCGTCTTCTCGGCACGGAACGGGTCGACGTAGGCCGTCGAGACGTCGGGCACGAGCTTCATGTCCGACTCGTGGATCGCCTGGAAGCCACGGATCGAGGAGCCGTCGAACATCTGGCCGTCGGTGAAGAAGTCCGCGTCCAGCGACTGGGCCGGGACGTTGAAGTGCTGCATGACGCCGGGCAGGTCGCAGAACCGCACGTCGACGAACTTGACGTCCTCGCTCTTGATGAACGCCAGGACTTCCTCTGGCTTGCTGAACATCCGCTGCTCCTCGGTTGGTGGTGCCCCCATCGGGCTGTGCCGAAACTAGGCCGGGGGGATTTCTCGGGTGTGTGTCCTTTGTTACCGCGAGGTTACGGGGACCGCCCTCGTGTAACGATCGTGCGAATCGGCCGGCTCGACCCGCCTTGCGCCCGCAGCCCTGCCCGACGTACGCGGACGGGGCGGACGTGCCCGCGCACGTAGGCTGAGGCGGTGACGACGAGGCAGAACGTGGGGTCGTGGCTCGAGGGCGGGCCGTCGGGCGAGGGTGACCATGGCGCCGGGCTCGGACTGGCGCCGAGCGGACCGGGGTCGGCCGCGCCGCTCGGCCGCCGCGCGCTCGCCCTGGTGCTCGACTGGACCCTGTCGCTGCTCCTCGCTTCGGCGTTCTTCTCGTCGTCCGAGGGGCCGTTCTGGGAGCGTGCGGACCCGATGGTGACGCTCGCGGTGTTCGCCGTCGAGAACCTGCTCCTCGTCGGCACGCTCGGGTTCACGGTGGGGCACCGGGTGCTCGGGCTGCGCGTGCGCCGCGCGGGTGCGACCCCGGACGGCCCGCTGCCCGACGACGGTCGCGCGCCCGGTCTCGGCCGTGCGGCGGTGCGCACCGTGCTGCTGTGCCTCGTCATCCCCGCGGTCGTGTGGGACTCCGACGGTCGCGGGCTGCACGACCGCTCCGCGGGCACCGCGATCGTCCGCCGCTGAGCCGGCGGCACCACGACCGTACGACGAAGGGCCCCGCCGCAGGACGGGGCCCTTCGTCATGGGTGCGAGCACGGCGCGGGACGTCAGCGGCCGCGCATCCCCTTGCGGTCCGGGCGCATGCGCATGGGGTCGATGCCCTTCGGGACGGGCAGGCGGGCACCGCCGAGCGCCTGCAGGCGCTTGGTGACCTCGGCGACCTCGGGCTTGGTGAGGCGCGGCTTGAGCTTGCGCACCGCGGCGGGCAGCTTGCGCAGCGGCACCTGGCCCTCGCCGCGGCCGGCGACGATGACCGTGACGGGGACGGTGGGCAGCACGCGGGTCGTGCGCTTGCGCTCCGACTCGAGCAGGCGCGCGACGTTGCCCGTGCCCTCGCCGACGAGCACGACGCCCGGCCGGCCGACACCGCGGAACACCATGTCCTGCGAGCGGGGGTCGATCGCGACGGGCTCCTCGACGAACGTCCAGCCGCGGCGCAGCGTGCGCAGCGCCGCGAGCGCGGCACCCGGCTGTCCCTCGATGCGGGAGTAGGCGGCGGCCTCGGCGCGGCGCGCGAGCAGGAACATCGCGACGAGCAGCGCGAACGGCAGCGACATCAGCACGAAGTAGATGACCGCGTCGAGCAGGACGCCGACGATCACGCCGATCCCGACGACGACGACGAACGCCCCGACGACGACCCAGGTGACGGCGGGATCGGTCTCCCGCGTCATCTTGTACGCCTCCCACAGCTGGTGGTACCAGCGCACCTTCTTGGTCTTGGGCGCGTTCGAGGAGGCGGACTTGTCTCGGGCCATGGTCGCGAGTCTACCGAGCCGCGGGACCCGTCCCGCGCGCGTCAGCGGGCGAGCAGGCTGGACGCCTCCTGGCGGGCCGTCGTCGGCTCGCCGAGGTGCGCGAGGGCCTCGGGGATGGGCAGCCCGCGGCGGCGCATCGCCTGTCCCCACAGCCGTCCGGCGCGGTACGACGAGCGCACCAGCGGACCCGACATCACGCCGAGGAAGCCGAGGTCCTCCGCGACCTGGGACAGCGCGACGAACTCCTCGGGCCGGACCCAGCGCTCCACGGGGTGGTGCCGCACCGACGGGCGCAGGTACTGCGTGATCGTGATGAGGTCGCAGCCGGCCTCGTGCAGCGCGCCGAGCGCGTCGACGACCTCGTCGTACGTCTCGCCCATGCCGAGGATGAGGTTGGACTTGGTGACGAGCCCGGCCTCGCGCGCCCGCGTGATCACGGACAGCGAGCGCTCGTAGCGGAACGCGGGACGGATCTGCTTGAAGATCCGCGGCACGGTCTCGAGGTTGTGCGCGAGCACCTCGGGGCGCGAGTCGTTCACCTCGTCGAGCAGCTCGGGGATCGCGTTGAAGTCCGGGATGAGCAGCTCGACGCCCGTGCCGGGGTTGAGCGCGTGGATCTGCCGGACGGTCTCGGCGTACAGCCACGCACCGCCGTCGGGCAGGTCGTCGCGTGCGACGCCCGTGACGGTCGAGTACTTCAGCCCCATCGCCTGCACGGACTCCGCGACGCGCCGCGGCTCGTCGGCGTCGAAGTCCGCGGGCTTGCCCGTGTCGATCTGGCAGAAGTCGCAGCGCCGCGTGCACTGGTCGCCGCCGATGAGGAACGTGGCCTCGCGGTCCTCCCAGCACTCGAAGATGTTGGGACAGCCCGCCTCCTCGCACACCGTGTGCAGGCCCTCGCGCCGCACGAGGCCCTTGAGCTCGGAGTACTCCGGGCCCATGGTCGCGCGCGTGCGGATCCACTCGGGCTTCTTCTCGATGGGCGTGGCGGCGTTGCGGGCCTCGACGCGCAGCATCCGGCGCCCTTCGGGTGCGATCGTCACGCGAGCCACACTAGCCGCCGCGGCCGCACCTGCACCCGCGCGCCCCGGGAGGCGGGCGTCACACTCGTCGGGACCCAGGTCCCGTGCCCTCGCGCCGCGCGCCGGAGAGGCTGGACGTGGCGGCAAGGAGGCCCCGAGGGAGGGAGACCCACATGCGAGTCCTGGTGACGGTCGCGTCCCGGCACGGCGCGACCAAGGAGATGGGCGACGTGGTCGCCGAGGTGCTCCGCGAGGCGGGGCACGTCGTGGACGTCGTCGAGCCCGACGACGTCGACCGGGTCATGCCGTACGACGCGGTCGTGCTGGGCTCGGCGGTCTACGTCGGCCGGCTCTCGGCCTCGCTGCGCGACCTCGTGGTGCGTCAGGGCGCGCACCTGCGGCTGCGTCCGGTGTGGCTCTTCTGGTCGGGTCCCGTGGGCGCGAACCCGGCGACGAGCGAGCCCGACGACGTGCAGGCGATGGTCGAGGCGACCGGTGCGCGCGAGGCACGCTGCTTCGTCGGCGCGCTCGACAAGGCGTCGCTGTCGTTGTCGGAGCGGGCGCTCGTCGCGCTCGTGCGGGCGCAGGACGGCGACTACCGCGACCTCGACGCGGTGCGCGCGTGGGCCGTGGGCGTGGCTGCGGAGCTGCAGACCGCGGCCTGACGCCCGGGGTCGGTCCTGGCGGTGGGCGCCCTCAGGCCGGCGACGGTCCCGGTGCCGTGAGCGCGGGCTCGTCGTCGGGCGTGCCCGCTGCCACCACGCCCGCGAGCGCGTCCCGCAGGTGGCGCTGCACCGGGGCGAGGACGTCGGCGATCGACACCCGCCGGCCGCACTCGACGCTCAGCGACGTCACGTCGGCGTCGGGGATCCCGCACGGCACGATGCGGTCGAACGCGTGCAGGTCCGGCTCGCAGTTCAGCGCGAACCCGTGCATCGTCACGCCGCGCGAGACGCGCACGCCGATCTGCGCGACCTTGCGCTGCAGACCCCCCGGTCGCGCCTCGAACCACACGCCGCTGCGTCCCTCGACGCGCACGGCGGCCAGCCCCAGGTCGGCGCACGTCCGGATGAGCGCCTCCTCGAGCGCGCGGACGTACCGCACGACGTCCACCGGCTCGCGCAGCCGCACGATCGGGTAGCCGACGAGCTGGCCCGGGCCGTGCCACGTGATGCGACCGCCCCGGTCGACGTCGACGACCGGCGTGCCGTCGACCGGCCGGTCCCAGCGCGCCGTGCGTCGGCCGGCGGTGTAGACGTCCTCGTGCTCGCACAGCAGCACGGTGTCCTCGCGCACGCCGTCGGCGACCTCCGCGTGCACCTGGCGCTGCAGGTCCCACGTCGGCAGGTAGGGGACGAGCCGGTCGCCCAGGTCGAGCTCCTCGAACCGCATGCCCTCACCCTAGGCGCTGCCCGCGCGCCTAGGGTGAGGCGCATGGGGACGCTACGGGTCGCTCTGGTCGGGTACGGCGGTGCGGGACGCGGGATCCACGCACGTCTCGTGCGCGCCGCGGGGCAACGGGTCGTGGCGGTCGTCACGCGCAGCCGGGCGGCGCAGGTCGAGGCGGACTGGCCGGGCGCGCGTGTGCTGCCGGACGTCGGGTCGCTGCTGGCGGACCTGTCCGACGTCGACCTCGTCGTGGTGGCGAGCCCGACCGGCGACCACGTCGCGCACGTCGGGGCGGCGCTCGACGCGGGCGTGCACGTGCTCGCCGACAAGCCCCTCGCGACGACCGCGCGGGACGCGGCGGACCTCGTCGCGCGCGGCGGGGACCGGCTGACGGTGTTCCAGAACCGCCGGTGGGACCCCGAGCAGCTCGCGCTGCGCGGGCTGCTCGCGCGGGGGGAGCTCGGCGACGTGCACCGGTTCGAGCGGCGCTGGGAGAGGTTCCGGCCGCAGCCGCAGGACCGCTGGAAGGAGAACGACGTCGAGGCCGGCGGGTTGCTGCTCGACCTCGGCACGCACCTCGTGGACTCCGCGGTGCAGCTGTTCGGGGCGGTGCGCGAGGTCTACGCCGAGCTCGCGGCGCGCAGCACGCCGGCGGTCGACGACGTCTTCCTCGCCCTGCGTCACCGGTCCGGCGTGCTCAGCCACCTGCAGGCGGGCGGACTGGTCGGTGCGCCCGGCCCGCGCACGCGCGTGCTCGGCTCGGCCGGCGCGTACCTCGTGACGAGCTTCGAGGGCGAGCCGACGCCGTTCGGTGCCCTGGACGACGCGTACGAGGAGGGCCGGCGGCCGGGGGAGCCCGTGCACGAGGGCTGGTTCGTCCAGGGCGCGCAGCGCACCGCCGTGCCCGCCCCGACCGGCGGGCACCACGAGATCTACCCCGCCCTCGCGGCGTGGGTCCGGGGAGACGCACCCGCCCCCGTCGACCCCGCGGACACCGTCGAGACGGCCCGCGTGCTCGACGCCGCGCTCGTCTCCGCGCAGACCCGCACGGTGGTCCCGGTGGTCTGACGGTGGCCTGACGGGTCTCCCTGTGGATGACGCCCGACGGCGTCCGCCCGGATCGGGTTGCATGCGGTCCATGGACGCACGGGTGGACCCAGCGGTGGACCGGGCGCTCGCCGCGGCGGGCTTCCGCGCGGCGGCGCGCGACGCGCACGGCTCGTGGCGTGCGGTCGCGCTCGACGGCTCGGACCGGACGGTCGACCTGCACGTGCTCCCGCAGGACGCGACGACGGGTGCGCGCGCCCGTGCGTTGCAGTCCGTCCGGCACGAGCACCTGGCGCGCGTGCTCGAGGTCGTCCCGCTCGACGACGCTCGGCTGGGCGTGTTCGCCGAGCACGTCGACGGCATCCCGCTCGACCGGCTGTGCGCCGCGCGTGACGCGCTCTCGCCCGGCGAGGCGGCGACCGTCGCGATCCCCGTCGCGCAGGCGCTCGAGGCGCTGCACGAGGCCGGGGTGCAGCACGGGGCGCTGAGCGCGGGGGCCGTCGTCGTCGGACGCGACGGTCGGCCGGTGCTCGCGGGGCTCGGCGCGGCGCTCCACCACGTGCCACGGGCGCACGACGAGTCCGCCGAGGACGTGCGGGCGCTCCTGACCGCGGTGCTCACGTACCTGGCACCCGACGACGGACCGTCCGGATCGGGCGAGGGGCTGCGCGGCGCGCTCGAGGAGCTGTGGCGCGAGGACGCGCCCGCCGCGGGTCGGGTCGTCGACCGCTGCTTCCGGGTCGCCGTACCGTGCGCGGTGCGCCTGCCGCC
>JAEYUL010000049.1 GCA_023432565.1 Actinomycetes bacterium
GCGTCACCGCGGTAGACGAGCGGTCCGTAGTTCACGCGGTCGTAGTACGGGGAGACGCTCGACCAGTCCGCGCTCTCGGGGTCGCGAATGCGTCCCAGGTAGCGCTCGAACGACTCAGCATCGGGGAACTCGTCAGGCGTGACAGTCGGGCTGTAGCCGCCGTTCGCACCCAGGATGACGACCTTCGCCGATGTCACCGGGCCAAGGTAAGGACAGGTCGGGTAGTCGAGGTTGAACGAGTGCTGCCCCGCCAGAACGGCCCGGTCGTCCGGATGGGTCCATTGGCCGGTGGCTTCATCCCGTCCGAATCGAACCCAGTACTCGACAATGTCGCTCACGTGCACGGCTGGCCTCCTCGCCCGACAGGGAGCCTAGTGGATCGCTCAACGCGTCACTGCTGCGCGTCACCGCCTTGCTGAGCGCGCGAATCGTGCACCACCGTACGGGGTGAGGCCCCTGGGCAAACGGGCACCTGTCGCCGAGCCACCGGCGGTCGAGGCGCACGATCCGCATCTCTCCATGGCGCCCAACCCAGTCGTAGGCCTGTCGTGCACCGTCCCGCACCTCGTGAAGGGATGAAGGGCGACTCACGATGATCGTGGACACCTCTGTCTCACCGTCAGCTCGTGGTCGCGGGACCCACCCGAGAGGCGATTCGGTCATGGTGAAGCGGTGCACGGAGCACGACGTCGTATCGGTCTGGGACATCGATTGCTGGCGGTGCCCGATCGACTGGCAGGTTGTGAGAGTCGCGACTCGTAGCCTCCGGACCTGAGGAGGCGCGAGTCCCCGCCTGCCCTCGGGCTCCGATCGGACACCCGCACGGGCTCGCGAATGCCCGCCGCTCGTCGCCCCGGCAACCGAGGGGCGGTCACTCTCAAATCACTCTCGCCGACGATGAGGCACCGTGTTAGCCAATGCGGTCAGGTGACGCATCGGTGCAGGTCGGGTCTGGTTTCGATGTGCCCCAGTGATACCGGGTTGAGCGCATGCTTTAATCCGCGGGTTGTGGGTTCGATCCCCACGGGGCCCACCTGAGCAGGCGTTTTGCAGTTGCTTGAGCCAGCGGTCACGGGTCACTCCGAAAGTCACTCCCGGCAAGGGGCCGCCGGGACCGCAGACAAGCGACGAAGACCTTCGTGCTGTCGATCGTGGCGTCTCTCGGGCAACGAGCCTGTCGTTCTTGCCGTCAACGCGGGGCGAACCATGAGACCGGCGGGGTGAGCGCCGAGCGGATCTCACCTACCGAGGCGCAGCGCGCGTTCGACGACGCCGGCTGCGATCTGCGCCAGCTCAGGACGTGGCTCGACGCCGCCGAACGATCGTCGCGCGGCTCGCGCGATCCGCTCGACGATCTGGTCGACGCTCACCTGGTCTGCACCCCGCAGGAACCGGACCCGGGTCGCGTCCCAGCCGTGGAAGCCGCACAGTTCGGCGCTGCGCGTGGAGAGCCGTTGCACGTCCTCGACATCGAGGGCGGGTAGCGCTCGGCGCGGTTGCGGTACGCCGTCGACCCACTCGAGGCAGTACGCGGTGGAGCGGTCGTGCACCCATGTCCGGTGCGTGCGCGGGAACACGGCGGGCAGCCACGACCACACCGGCGCGTTCGGCGCCATGACCCACCCGTGCGCCTGGGGCTCGAGGACCTCCGGGAGCTCGGCGCGCTCCTGTGCCACCCGTGGGCCGTCGACGCTCACCGACGCGGGTGGATCAACCTGCCAGGCCGCGTCGGTCACATCGCCCTCCACGCTCGTTGCGCACGCTGATGGGCGAGACCAGGGACGTCATGACCGCCGTCCATCCGCCGGGTGCGGCGACGGGGCTCGCGGCTCGAGGCTAGCGGGAGGAGCGCCGTCAGGCCGTTCGGAGATCAGGCGTCGCCCACGACGTCGTCCTCGCGCGGGTTGAGGTTGGCCGCCTCGGCGTCGGTGTCGTCGTCCTCGGCGGCACTGCCCGCGGCGGACGCGCCTGTGCGGGGATTGAGCGAGCCGGGGTCGGCGTCCGGGTCGGTCTCGGGGTCGTAGGCGGGACCGGTGTTCTCGCTCATCGCGTCTCCTCGTCGTGCGTCGTCGGACGTCCACGCTCGCACCAGGGTGCCGCTGGCGCCACCGGGGTCGGCGGCACCCTGGAGCGTCAGCGAGGGGCGTTCGTCGTCGCGGTGGGGGACAGGGGCAGGGACTCGAGGTGGCGCTGCCAGGCAGGTGCCTGGTCACGCGCGTACGCCTCGGCATCGGGGCCGAAGAGGAAGGCCCGCACCCAGACGGTGACCTCGCCGTCCTGCATCTCGTGGGCGGTGGCGGTGAGCATCCCCGGCACGGGGGTGTCGAGCTGGACGAGCGCGTGACGATCGTCGACGCGCTCGACGACGCCGGTGGTGCCGAGTAGTGAGACCGCCTGGCCGCCATCGGTGAGCCCGAGCGCGTCGCGGGCGGAGGCCCACACGGCGTCCTCGTCGCCCGGGTGGGTGGCGGAGACCTCGACCGGTGTGGCCTGCTGGCCGGGGAATCGCGCGAGGTAGAGGCGCAGGATGTCGAACGACGGGATCCAGCTGCGGCCCATGTCGTCCCACCACTCCTGCTCCCAGTCGGCGCCGGTGCCGAAGCCGCTGGTGGTCACCCGGACCACGCACGTGCCGCCGGAGTTCGACTCGATGACGAACTCCGAGGTCATCGGGCTGAGCTCGGCAGGGCTCTTGCCCATGAGGGCGGCCCAGTCCTCCTCGTAGCCGAGCGTGTGCGGCGGGTCCCAGCGGGTGACGCGACCCTCGGAGCCCATGCCCTCGCCCATCTCGAAGCGCAGGGCACCGCCCTCGCGCTCCTCCAGGACGGTCGGCAGGAACCACGAGCTCAGGCCCGGTGCGGTGGCGATGGCCCGCCACACCTGCTCGCGGGTGCCGGGCACCTCGACGCTGAACTCCAGGCGGTACGGGACGTTCGGGGTGCTGCTCATGGCGTCTCCTCCTCGGGGACAGGGTGGGCGGCGACGACGAGCCGGTGCGGGCGGCCGTCGTCGTGGTGGTAGCGCGCGGCCAGGTCGAGCACCGCGGCGGTGAGCTCGTCGGCGAACGCAGCGCGGTCGGCGGCGGAGCGGAAGCCGATCTGCGTGTCGATCGTGAGCGTGGGGACGCGACCGCCGTGCGTGGCCGCGCGGCGCACGAGCGTGCCGACCTCGCGTACCACGCGGCCGGCGAGGGCGACGAGGTAACCGGCGGAGAGGCGGTCGCCGGCCGAGCCGGGGTCGGCGGCGCTCGCGGTGACGGCGGCGGGCGAGACGACGTAGCGCGTCGCGGACGCCTGCAGCACGCGTTCGGTGAGGCCGCCGTGGCGGCGCTCCTCGGCCAGCTCGACGAGGCCGTGGGCCTCGAGCGAGCGCAGGTGGTAGTTGACCTTCTGGCGGGGGAGGCCGACGCGCGCGGCGAGCCCGGCGGCGGACGCGGGGACGGTGAGCTCGGCGAGCAGCCGCGCACGTACGGGGTCAAGTGCGACCGCGGCGGCACTGGGGCTCTCGATGACCTCGATGTCCTGCATGTCCCCAAAGTCCTCCTGACAACAAAAATTGTCAAGGGGGTCCCGGCGGCTCCTCCGGGCCGCCGTGGGGGTCAGGTGAGGACGCCGCGTTCCCGTGCCACCGCGACGGCCCGCGTCCGTGACGTGACGCCGAGCTTGTCGTACAGGTGGGCGAGATGGGTCTTGACGGTCGCGCGCGAGAGGTACAGCTCGCGTGCGATCTCGTCGTTCGAGCGCCCCGCGGCGACCAGGCGGAGCACGTCGAGCTCGCGTGAGGTCAGGGCGAGGCGCGGCGACCGGACGCGGCCCAGGAGGCGCTCCTGGACCGCGGGTCCGAGCGTGACCTGGCCTGCGGCCGCAGCGCGCACCGCCCGCACCAGCTCGTCGGTGGGTGCGTCCTTGAGCAGGTATCCGGTCGCGCCCGCCTCGACAGCCGCCAGGATGTCGGCATCCGCGCCGTAGGTCGTCACGACGAGCACCGCGGGCCCGCCGCGCTCGGTGAGCGCCCGCGTGGCCTGCGCACCGCTCATCCGCCCCGGGCCGAAGCGCAGGTCGAGCAGCACGACGTCGCAGTGGTGCGCAGCCGTCCACGCGAGCATCTCCTCGGCCGTGCTCTGCTCGGCGACCACGCGGATGTCGGGCTCGCCGTCCAGCACCGCGCGCAGCCCCGCACGGACCACGGGGTGGTCGTCGGCGATCACGACGTCGATCACACGTCCTCCTGGTCCGGGTCTCCTGCGCTCGGGACCGGCAGGCTCACCGCGACGGCCGTCCCCGCGCCGGGCGCCGTCTCGAGCGACAGCGTGCCGCCGAGCTCGCGCACGCGCGAGCGCATCGCCGGCAGCCCGAACCCTCCGTCGGACGCGCTCGTCGCGGGGTCGAACCCGCGGCCGTCGTCGACGACGTCGAGGAGCACGCGGTCGTCCAGGTACGTCAGCGTGACGTCGGCGCGCCGGGCATCGGCGTGCTGGCGCACGTTCGCGAGCGCGGACTGCGCCACGCGCAGAAGCGTGGTCTCGACCGGTGCGGCGAGCGGACGCGCGGGCCCCTCGACGTGCGGCACGACACGCAGGCCGTGCTGCGCGCTGCGTTCCGCGACGCGCCGCAGCGCGTCCGGCAGGGACGCGGCGGCCAGGTCCGCGGGCGACAGGCCGCGGACGAACCGGCGGGCCTCGGCGAGGTCGTCCACCGCGGTCGAGCGCGCGGTGCCCACCAGGGCGCGCGCGCGCTCGTCGTCCGTGCCGATCGCCTCGAGCGCGGACCGCAGGAGCAGCTCGATGGCCGAGAACCCCTGCGCGAGCGTGTCGTGCACCTCGCGCGCGAGCCGCTCGCGCTCGACGGCGACGACCCGGTCGCGCTCGGCCGCGGCCAGGTGCTCGCGCGCCGCGGTGAGCTCGTCGATCGCACGCTGGCGGGCCTGCGACTCGCGCACGAGGGCCTCGAGCCCCAGGACGAACCCGACCGCGACCCCCGCGCCGACCACGGGCCCCAGCACGTATCCCAGCACCGGTGTCCCGGCGGTGTGCCGCAGCAGGCCGGCGACGACCGCCCCGGCGGTCGTCACGGCTGCGAGCACCATCCCGCGGCGGGGCCCGAGCACGTGCATCTGGAGCAGCACCAGAGGGAACGCGAGCCAGAGCGCCGCGGGGGCGACCGCGAGCAGACCCACCCACAGCAACAGGTCGGCCGCCATCCACGCTGCGGCCCCGCGGCCCCGCCCGCGGGGGCCGTCGAGCGTGGTCTCGTGCGCCCGCACCCGGCTCCGACCCCACGCGTGGACGGCGAGCAGGACCGCACCGAGCACCACCGCGACCCCACGCGAGCCCGCCGGGGCCTGCGTCACCGCGACGAGCGTCAGCGCGACGAGCAGCACGTCCAGGCCGCCCAGCAGGGCGCGCGGAGCGTCGACCAGTCGTGCCACACCGCCACGCTAACCGGCCCGGAGCGGGACGCATCGGCCGAAAGGACGAGGCCGTCTCGACCCTTCGGCCCGCAGACGCCGACCCGCGGGGCGATCCGGGGCGACGTCCCGCGAGCGAACCTGGACAGGTCCCGATCCCTGTCCTGGAGGTCCTCGTGTTCGTCGCGCTGCGCGACCTGCGGCACGCCCGCGGCCGGTTCGCCCTCATCAGCACCGTGGTGGTGCTCGTCACGGTCCTCGTGGTGTTCCTCTCCTCGCTGACCGCCGGCCTGGCGCGCGCGTCGGTGTCCGCGCTGACCGACCTGCCCGCCGACCGCGTGGCCTTCGGCATGGCGTCGAGCGCGGACAAGCCCGACCTGACCTCGTCCCGCGTCACGCAGGACCAGTGGCAGGCGTGGTCGCGGCAGCCGGGCGTGCGCGAGGCCGAGCCGCTCGGTGTCGTCACGACGCGCGCGACGTCGGCCGGCACGACCATCGCGGTCACCGCGTTCGGCGTCGGCACGGGCTCGACGCTGACGCCGGGTGGGGGCCCGCGGGACGGCCAGGTCGTCCTCACCGAACGGGGTGCGGCCGACCTGCACGTGGGCGTGGGTGACACGCTCGCGCTGGACGGCGCGGAGCTCGTCGTCGCGCGTGTCGTGCCCGAGGACCTCCAGCTGTCCCACATCCCCGTGGTGTGGACGTCCCTGCGGGACTGGCAGGGAGTCGGCGCTCGCGGTGCCGCCGCCGGTGCGCCTGTCGCGACGGTCGTCGCGCTGCGCACGGACGGCGGCGTGGACGTCGCGAGCGTGGACGACGAGCTCGCGACGACGACGGTCACCACGCGTGAGGCGCGCAGCGCGGTGGCCTCGTTCACCGCCGAGAACCTGTCGCTGACGACGATGCAGGCGTTCCTCGTCGTGATCTCCGCGCTCGTCGTCGGGGCCTTCTTCACGGTCTGGACGATCAGTCGGCAGGGGGACGTGGCCGTCCTCAAGGCCCTCGGGGCCTCGACCCGGTACCTGCTGCGTGACGCCATGGGCCAGGCCTCGCTCGTCCTGCTGGCTGCGGTCGCGGCGGGCGTCGGCGTCGCGGCGGCCGCGGGCACGGCCCTCGCGGGGCTGCTGCCCGTCGAGGTGTCCGCGTCGACGACGCTCCTGCCCGCCGCCTCGCTCGTGGTGCTGGGGCTCCTGGGGGCCGCAGCGGCGGTCGCCCGGGTCTCGCGCACCGATCCGCACGCCGCGCTCGCCGCCCGGTGAGCCCCGACCCGAGAGGAGAACACCCGATGGACCTGCACCTGGCGCACATCAGCCTTGTGTACCCCGATGGTGAGACGACCCTGACCGCACTCGACGACGTCACGCTCACGGTGCCCGCCGGCACCACCACGGCACTGCTCGGCCCTTCCGGCGCCGGCAAGTCGAGCCTGCTTGCCGTCGCGGCGGGCCTCACCCGCCCCACCTCGGGGCACGTCGCGTTCGGCGACGACGTCGTCCTGACCCCGACGACGCCCGCTGCGGACGCGACGCGGCTGCGACTCGACCGGATCGGCATCGTCTTCCAGGCCCCGCAGCTCATCGCGTCGCTCACCGCGCTCGAGCAGGTCGAGCTGCACGCGCACCTGCGTGGGGCCCGTCCGTCGAGCATCCGTGACGAGGCGCGGGGTCTGCTCGATGCGGTCGGGCTCGCCGGGCAGGCCGAGCGCCGGCCCGCGCAGCTGTCCGGCGGGCAGCGCCAGCGTGTCGCGATCGCACGCGCACTGGTCGGGCGTCCGGACGTGCTGCTCGTCGACGAGCCGACCTCGGCACTCGACCACGAGCGCGGTACCCAGGTGGTCGAGCTGCTCACCCGCCTCGTGCGTGACCTGGGTGCGGCGGCGCTCCTGGTCTCCCACGACGCGTCGACCCTGGACTCGGTCGACGCGACCGCGCGGCTCACGGACGGTCGTCTCGAGCTGCGGCCCGCGCGGGCGTCCGGCCGCGCATAGACGCCTGCGAGAGGTGCGTCGGTGGCACAGCGGGGAGACGCCATGCCCGGAGTGGGACCGGTCACGTGGGGGACGAATCGATTTGGACGGTCGTGTGGGCCTTCGGATCCGCGCCCGCGTCGGTGCAATGTGAAGGCTCACATTCGGCGGCTCGGGGCGGCGGCACCCACCTCGGGACGACGAGCTCAGGACCGGGCCGCACGGGGGCCGCAGCAACCCGCAACGCTCTGACCGCTCAAAGGAGAGCACCCATGAGACCAGCACATCTCGCCCCGACGAGGCGTCGTCGGCGACGCTGGGCGGCCGCGCTCGTCGCGGCGGCCACCGCCGTGTCAGCGGGCGTCCTCGCGCTCGTCGTCGCACCCGCGGCCTCGGCCGCGACCGTCGACCCGAACGCGTCCTACATCCTGATCGGCCGAGGCAGCGGCAAGGCGCTCGACGTCTACAACCTCGCGATGAACGACGGCGCGCGGATCACGCAGTGGACCCGCAACGACGGACTGCAGCAGCAGTGGCAGTTCGTCGACTCCGGCAACGGCTACTACCGGATCAAGTCGCGCCTGTCAGGCAAGGTGCTCGACGTCTACAACTGGTCCACGGCCGACGGCGGCGCGATCGTCCAGTACACCGACTACAACCAGAACAACCAGCAGTTCCGCCTGCAGGACACGTCGAACGGGTTCGTGTCGCTGATCAGCCGGCACTCCGGCAAGGCCGTCGAGGTGCAGGGCGCGTCCACCGCCGACGGGGCGAACATCGTCCAGTACTCCAACTGGGGCGGGAACAACCAGCAGTGGCAGCTCGTGCGCGTCGGCGGAGGCAGCGAGCCCACCCAGTCACCGACGCCCACGCCCACGCCGACGCAGACCCAGAACCCCAACCCCGGCACGTGCCAGCTGCCGTCGTCGTACCGGTGGTCGTCCTCGGGTGCGCTGGCGCAGCCGCGTTCGGGCTGGGCCTCGCTGAAGGACTTCACGGTCGCGCCGTACAACGGCCAGCAGCTCGTCTACGCCACCACGCACGACTTCGGCAGCTCGTGGGGCTCGATGAACTTCGGGCTGTTCAGCAACTACTCGCAGATGGCGTCCGCGAGCCAGAACCAGATGCCGTTCAGCGCGGTCGCACCGTCGCTGTTCTACTTCGCACCGAAGAACATCTGGGTGCTCGCCTACCAGTGGGGCGGCCCGGCGTTCTCGTACCGGACGTCGACCAACCCGGCGAACGTCAACAGCTGGTCGTCGGCGCAGACGCTGTTCACCGGTTCCATCTCCAACTCGGGGACCGGCCCGATCGACCAGGCGCTGATCGGCGACAGCCAGAACATGTACCTGTTCTTCGCGGGTGACAACGGCCGCATCTACCGTGCGTCCATGCCGATCGGGAACTTCCCGGGCAGCTTCGGGTCGAACTACACGACGGTCATGACGGACTCGACGAACAACCTGTTCGAGGCCGTCCAGGTCTACAAGCTCCAGAACCAGAACAAGTACCTGATGATCGTCGAGGCCATCGGTTCGCAGGGTCGCTACTTCCGGTCCTTCACAGCCGACCGGCTCGACGGCTCGTGGACCCCGCAGGCGACCTCGGAGAGCAACCCGTTCGCCGGCAAGGCGAACAGCGGTGCCACGTGGACCAACGACATCAGCCACGGTGAGCTGCTGCGCACCAACGCGGACCAGACCATGACGGTCGACCCGTGCAACCTGCAGCTGCTGTACCAGGGACGCAGCCCGAGCTCGGGTGGCGACTACGGCCTCCTGCCGTACCGGCCGGGCCTGCTCACCCTGCAGCGGTAGCCCACGTGGGGTGGCGGGGCTGCGGGGGCCCCACCACCCCACCGGCGCGCCTCGACCTCACCGGGTCGAGGCGCGTTCGTCGTGAGGGCCGGCGGTCGCCGCGCGCGCCAGGTGGCGCGACCGTACGGTGAGCAGCAGCAGAACCCGTCCCCGGGAGGGCCCCATGGCCGAAGCGCCGTTCCACGCGCTGGTGCTCGAGGACGACCCGGACGCCGCCGAGCTCCTGCGCATCGCCCTGGAACGGCACGGCGGCATGCAGGTCGACGTCGTCGGCACCGCCGGCGACGCGCTGGCCGCCCTCGCCCGGCAGACCTACGACGTCCTGGTCACCGACATCCAGCTGCCCGGCCGCTCGGGGCTGTCGATCCTGCCCGAGGTGCACGCCCTCGACCCGGCGCTGACCGTCCTGGTCGTCACGGCGTACGCGACGCTCGACCACGCGGTCGAGGCGTTGCGGGAGGCCGCCGACGACTTCCTCGTCAAGCCCGTCGCGGCGTCCGTCCTCGTCGAGCGCGCCACCGAGCTGGCCCGGCGGGCGCGCGAGCGGCGGGCCGTGCCCACCGGCACGAGGGTCCTCGCCGTCGGCGCGCACCCCGACGACGTCGAGATCGGAGTGGGTGCCACGCTCGCCGCGCACGCCGCCGCGGGGGACCAGCTGACGATCCTGACGATGTCCGGCGGCTCGGTCGGTGGGGCGCCCTCGGTGAGACAGGCGGAGGCCGCCGCGGCCGCCGCGGTCGTGGGGGCGCGGCTCGTGCACCTCGACTTCCCCGACACCCGGCTGGTGCCCGCCGAGGGCATGATCACCGCGATCGAGGACGTCGTGCGGGAGGTGGACCCCGACCGGATCTACACCCACGGCCCGCACGATCGGCACCAGGACCACCGCGCCGTCCACGAGGCCGTCGTCGTCGCCGCCCGGCAGGTGCCCAACCTGTGGTGCTTCCAGAGCCCGTCGTCGACCGTCGAGTTCGCGCCGAGCAGGTTCGTCGGCGTCGACGGCTTCGTCGAGACCAAGCTGCGCATGCTCGGCGCCTACGTCTCCCAGGCGCACCGCGAGTACATGCAGCCGGACGTGGTGCGCGCGACGGCGCGGTACTGGGGCCGGTTCAGCCCGGCGCGCGACGTCGAACCGCTGGAGACGGTGCGGGCCAGCGAGACGGTCGCGGACGGGGCCGGCGTGGACGCGGCGCCACCGGTCGACGGCCAGGGCGCCGACGACGAGCACGGCTCCGCGAGCTGATGGACGCGCCCGCCCAGCCGTCCGACCAGGACGCGGTCGCGCGCGACGTGCTCGACCGCCTGGCGACCCGATGGCTCGCGCCGGACGCGGTCGGGCTCCGGCAGGTCCCGGCGACGTCGAGCATCGCGCTGTCTCTCGTCGTCGTCGCCGTCGCGGTGGAGCCGCTGCACCCCGAGCTGCTGGTGGCCGCGGCCGTCGTGACCGGCCTGGCCATGGCCGCTGGCTTCCTGGCCCCGTGGCCGCGGTGGCCGCGCCCGGCGCTGGCCGCGCTGCCGCTGGCGCAGATGGTCGCGATCGCGCTGCTCGACCTGGGTGTCGGGTCGACGTACCCGTCGTTCGACGTGCTGCTCTTCCTCCCCCTGGCCACGCTCGCGCTGCGGCCCGAGAAGTGGGGGCCGAGGCTCGCGCTGCTCGGCAGCGGCGTCGTGCTGCTCGCGCCTGCCGTGGTCGACGTCGGTCGCGTGTACCCGTTGCTGCACGCGTGCGTGACGTCGCTGATCCTGACGCCCGTCGTCCTGGGCGCGCACGGCCTCGTGGACTCCGCGCGGCGGCAGGCGGTCGAGCTGCAGAGCGCGCGCGACGCCCTGGCCAGGCGGGCGCGTGAGCTCGAGGACTCGCGTGACACGCTGCGCAGCATCATGCAGGCCGCCACCGAGCAGGCGATCGTCGCCATCGACTCGGCGGGGGTGGTGCTGTCGGCGAGCAACGGTGCGGAGCGGATCTTCGGACGGCCGCTCGACGAGCTCATCGGCACGGGCGTCACCCGGCTCCTGGTTCCCGCTCCGGCGGACGTCGAGTCCGTTGCCGGTCCGCGGCCCGACGACGACTCGCCCGACGACAGGCGGTCAGGTGAGGGTGCCGGGGGCGAGAGCGACGTGCTGCGGGTCCTGGTCGGCAGCGCCGCCGCGGGCGGCACCCACGTCGCCGAGTGGCAGACGGTGCTGCCGAACGGCTCGACGCGGCCCTTGGAGCTCGTCGTGACGGCACGGCGTCCCCCGGACAGCCAGCGCGGCGACCTGCCGTCCGGGTACCTCGTGGTCGCCACGGACGTCTCCGCCCGCTACGAGGAGCAGCGCCAGCAGGACGAGTTCATCGGCCTCGTGACCCACGAGCTGCGCACGCCGTTGGCCTCGATCCTGGGGTACCTGGACCTCATGCGGCTCGACGACCACGGCCTGGACGAGGAGCAGCTGCACTACCTCGGTGTCGTGGAGCGCAACGCCGAGCGCCTGCGCCTCCTGGTCGACGACCTGCTGGCCAGCGCCCAGCTCGTGCTCGGTGCGGCCGGGAGCGTCGAGGAGCTCGACGTGGTCGACGTCGTGCGGGCTGCCGTCGCCAGTCAGGCCCCCATCGCGGCCGCCTCCGGTGTGCACGTCACGGTGACGGGTGACGTCCGTGTGCCGCTCGTGTCGGACAACCAGCGCCTCACGCAGGTCGTCGACAACCTCGTGAGCAACGCCGTGAAGTACAGCCTCAGCGGGGGCGAGGTGGTGGTGGAGGTCCGTTCGGGCACGCGGGGCGACGGTGCTCGGGTGGCGAGGGTGCGCGTCATCGACGAGGGCACCGGGATCGCCCCGGAGGAGCTCTCGCGGCTCACGGAGCGCTTCTACCGGACCAAGGACACCCGGCGCCGACGCGTGCGCGGCGTCGGCCTGGGCCTCTCCCTCGTGGAGGCGATCGTCGGCGCGCACGGCGGGTCGCTGACGATCGACAGCGAGCCGGGTGTCGGGACGCGGGTCGAGGTCGAGCTGCCCGACCTGGACCGGGTCTCGCAGCGGCCGTGACCGTCAGCCCGTCACGTGGCGCCACAGCGCGCCCAGCGCCGTCCAGTCCTCGTCGGTCATGAGGCTCAACGGGGTGACGTTCACGTCGGTGATGCCGTTGGTCTGTGCGTCCTGGACGGCCTCGACGAGCGTCTGCGTGGAGATCCTGTCCGTCGGGTCGACGTGACCCGGCGCCCACAGGCCCACGGAGATCTCGAGCTGCGACATGTCGTAGCCGGCCGTGGCGAGCGTGGACGTCAGGCGCTCGATCTCCGCGGGGGACCTCTCGGTGAACAGGTACGCCCACACGACGAGCCGGTCCGCCGCGCCCAGCAGCGCCTCGTAGCCGTGGCCGCTGAGCGGGTCGCCGGGGGCGGGGTCGTCCCAGTTGACGCGCACGTCCATGGCGAGCGCGATGCGCGCGCCCTGGCCGCCGCGCACCTGGTCCAGCGCCGTGCGCATCCGCCCGAGCAGGTCCGCGACCACCTCCGAGCGCCACGACCCGAGCAGCGGCGCCTGCTGGTCGATCTGCCCGTCGGAGGTGCGCGGCCAGTCCTGGTGCCCGGTCATCTCCCGGTACAGCGCGAGGTCCTCCTCGCCGAACGAGTAGACGTCGAGGAACAGCTCGGTGATCGCGATCTGGCTCGGGGCGTACCGCTCGCCGAGCTCGGTGACGTACTCGACGAGCCGGTCACCGACCACGCCGCGTGCCAGCTGGGACGCCGACGCCGAGTGTGTCGAGGCGTGCCCGTCGACGGAGGTGCCCGCCACGGAGGGGTCCCGCTCGATCCAGCGGGGCACGTAGGCGTCGACGATCAGGCCGATCTGCCGTTGCCGGCCGTCGGCGTCCTCACGCAGCGCGCGTGCGGCGCGTGCGAGGTGGTCGGTGCCCGGCTCGGCGGCGGCTTCCGGGTGTGCGTCCCAGTCGAACCCGGTGAACTCCACCCGCCCGGCACTGAGGTCGACCGCGTTCGCGCCGGCGTCGTCGAGATGCGCGTCGAGTGCCTTCCAGTCGGTGTCCGGGTCGATCACGATGCCGAGGTCGACGCTCACGGACCGGATCTCCTTCGGCCGCTGCGCCGAGGCCATCGTCGGCGGTGACTGCTCCCACGGCCGGGCCACGGCGACGGCGACCGCGACGGCGACGAGGACTGCGACGGCGACGATCACGGCCCACGCTCGTCCTCGACGAGTCCCGGCACCGACACCGTCCCGCTGCGGTCGAGCTTGTTCCATCGGTTCTCCGCGTTCTGCAGCTCGAGCCGCGCGGCGTCGAGCACGACGAAGGTCATGAGCGTCGAGTACGCCGGCCACAGCACCACGGTCCACAGGTGGCGCAGGTCGCCGGGCGCGCGGTCCAGCAGCACGGCCAGCACCAGGAGCCCGACGGACAGGGGCAGCCCGAGCAGCAGGAGCCAGCCCCACACCGTCGGCGGCAACCAGGACGGACCGTCGACCACGAGGAGCGCCGCGAGCGCGACGAACCCCAGGACCTGCAGGAACGGGCCGACGACCTGCGCGAGGGTCCCGTAGAGCAGGTAGATGCCGAACGCGCCGTAGCGGGGGTTGCCGATCATCGACCGGTGCAACCCGGTGGCCTGCAGGAGCCCTCGCCCCCACCGCACCCGCTGGCGCCACAACCCACGCACGGTCGAGGGTGACTCCGCGAAGACCAGCGCGTGCGGCGCGAACGTCACGCCGTAACCGGCGCGGTGCACCCGCCAGGTGAGCTCGAGGTCCTCCCCGAGCGTGTCGGTGCGCACGGGCCCGGTCTCGTGGAGGACGTCGCGCCGGTAGGCCCCGACGTTGCCCGAGACGACGGGCAGGCAGCCGAGCACGTCGAGCGCCCGGCGCATGAGCCCGGTGCCGACGTGGCTGATGAGGGACAGCAAGCGGGTCTGCACGCGGTCGAGGTTCACCGGCCGGTCGTTGCCGCAGACGGCGCCGACGTTCTCGTCGCGGAAGCCGCGCAGCAGCAGAGTGAGGGTGTCCGGCCGGAACAGCCCGTCCGCGTCGACGAGGACGAGGACGTCGCCCTGCGCGGCGGCGATGCCGGTGTTCAGCGCCGCACCCTTGCCGCCGTTCTCCTGCGTGATCGCGCGGACCTGCGGGTGCTCGCGGGCCAGCGCGCGCATCCGTGCGAACGTGTCGTCGGTCGAGCCGTCGTCGACCAGCACGACCTCCAGGAAGGGGTGGTCGCTGCGCACGATCGACCGCACGCAGCCCTCGATGAGCACGCCCTCGTTGTACGCCGGGACGACGACGCTCACCGTCGGCGGCCGGGCGAACAGCGGCCCGCAACCCGCTGGTCCCGGGCCGGTGCGCCGGCCGCGGGCCTCGAAGACGAAGGCCGCGGGCACCATCGCGAGCCGGATGAGGCCCGTCACCAGCAGCGTGACGCCGACGACGAGCAGGAACGCGGTCAGCAGCGCCGTCAGTGCCTGCATCGGGTCATCCCCACTCGGCGAGCACGGACTCGAGCAGCTCGGGCGCGCCCGCGCTGAGGGCGCCGAACCGGGAGTTGACCTCGAGCACGACGGGGGTCCCGTCGGCCAGTCGCCGCACGTCCAGGTCGGCCGGGCCCACCAGGTCGAGCGCCTCGAGCGCGCGAGCGGCGAGCGCGGCGACGTCGGGCGTGGCGTCGTCGGCCAGGCGGTCCGCCGCCGTGGCGTTGCCCACGCGGCCGTGCTCGAGCTCGGCCTTCTGGAGCACGACGACGGTGCACCGGCCCGTGCGCGGCGAGCGGTACGCCTGCGGGCTGTACTCCGTGCCGGGCGCGAACGCCTGCACGAGCCAGCTCGCGTCGAGCCGCTCCCAGATGGGGTCCGCGGGGTCCTCGACGACGTGCACGCCACGCCCACCGCGCCCCACGCGCGGCTTGACGACCACCGGGCCACCGGCCCAGCCCAGTGCCTGCGCGGCGGTGTGGAACGACCCGGCGCCGACGTGTGCGGGCACGGCCACCCCGCGGCGCGCCAGAGCCCACATGGTCAGCAGCTTGTCACCCGCGACGGCGCTCGGCCCGGCGCCGGAGATCACCACGCGGCGACCCAGCCCGGCGGCCGCGCCCAGGACGGCGATGCGCGGCAGCTCGTCGGAGACGGTCGGCACCACGAGGTCGGGCGCGAACCGGCTGACCAGGTCGAGCGTCTCCTCGTCGTACCTCGGGTCGGCGGCCGCGACGACCGCCTCGACGGCGTCGTACCCCGTGACCGGCACGGGTGCGCAGTCCACGCCGACCGCGCGGACCCCGAGCGCTGCGCCGCGCTCCGCGAGCTGGGCCCCCAGCGCGCGTCCGGCGGGACCGGCTGCGCCGGTCACGAGGATCGTGCGCACCGCCCCCGCGCCCATGTCCGGATCGTAACCGCGGCCCTGGACACCCGCACCGCAGGGTGCGAGCGGGCCCCGCCGGTGCGTCGGTGCCCGTTGCGCACGAGTGCGGACGGGCGAAGAGTGCGGACATGCAGCGGATGCATCTCGTCGAGCGCCGGTTCGCCACCTTCCTGCGCACGCCCCTGTCGGTACGCAGCGCCATGTCCGTGATCGTCACCGCCACGGCCGTGAGCGTCGTCCTCGGCGGCGTGCTCATCTGGGTCCTCGACCCCGAGGACTTCCCCGACCTGGGCACGGGCCTGTGGTGGGCGTTGCAGACCGTCACCACGGTCGGGTACGGGGACGTCGTGCCGGCCGACGGTGTCGGCCGCGTCATCGGAGCGGTGTTCATGCTCGAGGCCATCGCGTTCCTCGCGATCGTCACCGCGGCGATCACCTCGAGCTTCGTGGAGCGCGCGCGGCACGAGCGTGTCCGGGCCGGTGGCGTCGAGACCGCGGCGGCGCAGGCCACCGCGCAGCTCGCCGAGCAGCTGGCGCAGATCAGCGCCCAGCTCGAGGAGCTCAAGCGGACCGTCGAGCGTCAGTCGGGCCCCTGACGGTGGGCCGGACGTGACGTCACGCCGACGAGCGCCGAGCCGACCGGCGTCGCGGTGCCTGAGCCGGAGCCGGCCTGGTTGCGGGTGTCCGCTCGCCTCGATGCGGCCGGGCCCGCGATCATGGTGGTCGACTGCGCCGAGGGGAGGCCCCGTGGACGGCCGGGAGTACTGGGACCGGCAGGCGGCGACGTACGACCGCGCGACCGCCTGGCTCGAGCCCAGGCTGCTCGCCCCGGCGCGGCAGTGGGTCGCGCAGCGGGTGCGCGGGCGGACGCTGGACGTCGCGGTCGGCACGGGTGCGAACCTGTCGTACCTGCGCTCACGCGCGGACGAGCTCGTCGTGACCGATCAGAGCGAGGCGATGCTCGCCCGCGCACGCGACCGCGCAGCGGCGCAGGGCCTGGCGATCACGGCGGTGCAGGCCGATGCCGCGCGCCTGCCGTGGCCGGACGCGCACTTCGACACGGTGGTCTGCACGTTCGCACTGTGCTGCGTGCCCGACGAGGTCGCTGTGCTCGCCGAGATGCGCCGCGTGACCCGGCCCGGCGGGCTGGTGCTCGTCGCGGACCACGTGGAGTCGTCGACCGTGCTGGGGCGCGCGGTGCAGCGTGGGCTGGACGTCCTCGGGCGACGGCACGGCGAGCACCACCGCCGTCGCCCGCTGCTGCGGCTCGGCCAGGCGGGACTCGTACCCGTCGAGCACGACAGCAGCCGGTACCGCCTGGTGGAGCGGGTGGCCGCGCAGCACGCCTCGTAGTTCCATGGGCCTGAGGGTGCTAGGGCGCGTCGGTCAGGGGCTTCTTGAAGAAGGCCTGGTGGTCGGGACACCCGGCGATGCCGCGACCCGCCGACGCGGCCCGGACGTGGGGAGCGTGACGGCGATGCGCAACGTCGGCGGGAGGCTCACGTACAGCTCGATCCTCGACGGCACGACAGCCGGCGTAGCCGGCGTTCTCGAAGGGAGTAGCTCATTCGGGTGGACGCTCGGCACCGGGCGCTGAGCCGGCCGTGGTCGTCGACGCGAAGGACGGGGCTCCAGGGGTGAGACTGGGGAACCCAACCCATCGAGGAGGCACGATGACGTCCGTCCCCACGATCACGCTCAACAACGGTGTGACGATCCCGCAGCTCGGCTACGGGACGTTCCAGGTCCCGCCCGACGAGACCAAGGACGCCGTGCTGACCGCGCTCGAGGTCGGGTACCGGCACATCGACACCGCGCAGGGCTATGGCAACGAGAAGGGCGTGGGCGATGCGCTCGCAGCCAGCGGGCTCGCGCGTGACGAGGTGTTCGTCACCAGCAAGCTCAACAACTCCCACCTCACGCGCGAGGACGCGCTCGAGTCGTTCGACCGCACGCTCGAGGCGCTCGGCTCCGACCACGTGGACCTGTTCCTCATCCACTGGCCGCTGCCCACGACGAGCGACTACGTCGCGCGGTGGCGGGCGCTCGAGGAGATCTACGCCTCGGGCCGCGCGCGGGCGATCGGGGTGTCGAACTTCCAGGTCAACCACCTGAACCGGCTGCTCGCGGAGGCGACGGTCGTGCCCGCGGTGAACCAGATCGAGATCCACCCCTACCTGACGAACGAGACCGTACGCGCCGCGGACACCGAGCACGGCATCGCCACCGAGGCGTGGTCGCCCATCGCGAAGGGCGAGGTGCTCGACGACGCGGTGGTGCAGCGCATCGCGGCTGAGACGGGCCGCACGCCCGCGCAGGTGGTGCTGCGCTGGCACGTGCAGCGCGGGGACATCGTGTTCCCCAAGTCCGTGACGCGCTCGCGCATCGAGGAGAACTTCGCGATCTTCGACTTCGAGCTGTCGCCCACCGACGTGGCGGCGCTGAGCGCGCTCGACCGCGGCTACCGCACCGGTCCCGACCCGGACGCGTTCGGCTGAGCGGGCTGAGCGGCTGAGCGGGCTGAGCGCGGGTCCGGCGCACACCGGGAGGATCTCGACAGGCGCGCTCGGCGGGCTGGCCCTAGATTCCGGGGGACCGGACCGCGAGGTCCGCTGACATCTGGAGGTTGGCATGACCGTCACCGGGATCATCTCCGCGATCATCATCGGCCTGATCATCGGAGCGCTCGGGCGCCTGTTCGCGCGGGGCCGCCAGGACATCCCGATCTGGCTGACGATCGTCGTCGGCATCGTCGCGGCGTTGATCGGCTCGTTCATCGCAGGGCTGCTCGGCGTCAAGGACACCGACGGGATCGACTGGATCGAGCTCATCATCCAGATCGTGCTCGCCGTCATCGGCGTCTCGATCGCCGCGAACATGCGCGGCGGACGGCGGTAGCGACCGAACGAGGAAGCCGCCCGTCGAGCTCCGGCTCGCGGGCGGCTTCGTCGTCCCGGGCACGGGAGAGCCCCGAGGACCACGGTCCCCGGGGCTCTCCTTCGTCGTGCGTGGGCTCAGATCAGCTGCACGCCACCCCGTTGAGCGTGAAGCCCGTGGGGTTGGTGTTGGTGCCGTTGTGCGCACCGTTGAACCCGATGTCGGCGGTCTGGCCCGGGGCCAGCGTGCCGTTCCACGCGGCGTTCTTGGCCGTCACGGTCGAGCCGGACTGGCTCCAGTCGGCGCTCCAGCCCTGCTGGACGGTCTGGCCGTTGGAGAACTGGAACGACAGGGTCCAGCCGTTCAGCGTGGTCGTGCCGGTGTTGGTGACCCGGACGGACGCCGTGAAGCCGGTGTTCCAGCTCGACGCGTTGTACGTGACCTTGCACGAGCCGGTCGTCGTCGACGACTTCGTCGTGACCGACAGCGCGCTCGACGGCGACGACACGTTGCCGGCGGCATCCTTGGCCCGCACGGTGTACGAGTACGCGGTCGCGGCCGTCAGGCCGGTGTCCGTGTACGTCGTGCCGGTCGAGGAACCGACCTTCGTGGTGCCGCGGTAGATGTCGTAGCCGGTGACCCCGACGTTGTCGGTCGACGGGTTCCAGGACAGCGCCACCGAGGTCTCGGTGACCGTGCCGGCCGTCAGGCCGGTCGGCGCGCTGGGCGCCTGGGTGTCGACGACGGTGCCCGTCTTCGTGGTGACCGACAGCGCGGAGGAGGCTGCGGAGACGTTCCCCGCGGCGTCCTTGGCGCGCACCGTGTACGAGTACGCGGTCGCGGCGGTCAGGCCGGTGTCCGTGTACGTCGTGCCGGTGGCCGAGCCCACCTTCGTCGTGCCGCGGTAGACGTCGTACCCGACGACCCCGACGTTGTCCGTCGACGCGGTCCAGGACAGCGCCACCGAGGTCTCGGTGACCGTGCCGGCCGTCAGACCGGTGGGCACCGACGGTGCCTGCGTGTCCGTGACCGTCCCCGTCTCCGTGGTGACCGACAGTGCCGAGGAGGCTGCGGAGACGTTCCCCGCGGCGTCCTTGGCGCGCACCGTGTACGAGTACGCGGTGGCCGGCGTCAGACCGGTGTCGGCGAACGACGTGGTGGTCGACGAGCCGACCCTCGTCGTGCCGCGGTAGATGTCGTAGCCCGTCACGCCGACGTCGTCGGTCGAGGCGGTCCACGAGATCGTCGCCGAGGTGCTGGTGACGTTGCTGGCCTTCAGGCCCGTGGGCGCGGTGGGTGCCTGCGTGTCACCGGGCGTCGTGCCGTCCTCGAACAGCCGGTCGTAGTCGGCCAGGGCGGCCGCGATGGCCGTCTGCGACCAGAAGCGGTGGTAGGTGAACTCCGGGGCCACGCCGGTGCGCAGCGCGGTCTCGACCTTCGACCACTGCGGGTCCTTCTTGTAGAACGACCGGATGTCCAGGAAGGACACGCCGGGCTTGATGACGTCGCCGTTCGGCATGGTGCCCGTCCAGCCGGACGGGATGTAGATCCCGTTGCCGCCCGAGACGTACGGGTCGTCGAAGCGCAGGTAGTCCTCGCGCTTCTCGACCGTCGAGACACCCAGCGGGTCCTGGTTGTTCTCCCAGATCGCGTCGAGCAGCGCCTTGGCCGTGTCACGGGCCTCGGTGTCGCCGGACTTCGCAGCGTAGAAGAGCAGCGCACGAGCCGTGTCGCCGGCGACGCCGACGTCCTGGCCGTAGTCCTTGACGGTGACCGTCAGGCCCGGGTTGCCCGTCGGGTTCGTCGGGTTCCAGGTGTCCGGCTTGCCGTTCCAGACGAGCGTGCTGGGGACCTTCCAGTCAGCGCCGTCGGTCGAGATGTTGTCGACGACCCACGGGACCCACTTGTCGAGGATGGCCTTGGCCTTCGCGTTGCCCGAGGCGTAGTAGAGCTCGGCGACGCGCTGCACGCCCCAGGCCTGCATGCCGAACCACTGGTTCGACGGCGGGTCGGCGTAGACGGGTGCCTCGGTGTAGCCCATGCCGTAGAACGTGGGCGTGCCCGACGGCGGCGTGGCGTAGGCGCCGTTCCAGCTGTTCGTCGCGCCACCGGCGATGCCGCCGTTGGAGGCCTGCAGCCAGGTGTAGAACTCGAGCTGGCGCTCGAGCGACTTGGCCCAGTCGTCCTTGGCCGTCGGCGACTTCGGCGTCAGCGCCGGGTCGGTCGACAGCGCGTACGCCGCGAGCGGGTTCTGGTAGCCGAAGTGCGCGTGCGACGAGCCGATGCGCCAGGCCCAGCCGGCGCTCGTGTCCGTCGCGCCGCCCCAGGCCATGTACCAGGACAGCAGGTAGTGCGCGCTGCTGCGGCCGCTGCCCGCGGGGCAGGACGGTGACGTGCAGCCGATGGTCTTGAAGTACTTGTCGAACAGCGTGTAGCGCAGGTAGTCGCCCAGCTTGGCGGCCTTGGCGACCGTGCCGGCGATCTGCGACTGCTTGCCCTGCTCGGTCGCCCACCGGTTGGCCCAGTAGACGGCCTCGACGGCGCGCGCGTCGGCGTCGGACGCCGACGTGTACTTCCACTGCTTGGCGTACTGGGCGTCACCCGTGAACAGGTCCAGGTAGCCGTTCTTGCCGCCGTACTTGAACTCGTCGCAGCTGGGCTGCGGGACGGTCTCCCAGACCGACTCCTGCGGGCCGCGCTGGAAGGTGTTGATGAACGACGTGCCGGTCGCGGTCGGGCCGAGCTCGCAGCCGGTGCCGGGCGTCACGCCGTAGCCGTAGACGTTGTCCACGTCGGCGAGCCAGTGCATCTGGTAGATGTCCGGGTTGCCGTACGTCGACTTCAGCTCGTTGGCGAGCGGGTCGGTCCCCACGCTGACGCCGCTGCTCAGCTGGGACGGGTACTTGCTCGGGTGGTCGTACTCCGAGGCGTAGGTGCCCGGGGACGAGGGGTTGTAGAAGGAGTTCGTCGGCTGGTCCACCGACGCCGGGATCATGTACTTCTCCATGGTGTCCCAGGCGTGGTTCAGCGGCGCCCAGTCCTGGGTCACCTGCCCGTACAGCGCCTCCAGCCAGATCCAGTACGAGTAGGCCTCGGACGTGGTCTCGTGGCCGTAGTCGGGAGCCTCGACGATGAGGGTCTCGACGGAGTGGTAGGGGATGCCCTGCGCCGAGAAGTACCCGTTGGCCGGGTCCTTGATCTTGTCGTACTGCTCGAGGAAGCGCTGCGCGTACTCGCCGTCGACGGCGGCGCGCACGGGCGACGCCGCCGGGACGGAGACCGTGGCCGGCAGGGCGCCGCCTCCGGTCGCGGCGGACGCGGGGGTGATCCCGGCCGCCATGAGGGACGACACGCTGAGGGCGGCCAAGGCCACCCAGGCGTGCCGCCGTCGGGTCGAATGGGACATCGTCCGTACCTTTCTGGCTGGTGGGCGCGGCCCGCGCGGCGACACGCAGGACGGCCCGCCGCACCCGCGGGTGGCGGGGGCGATGGCGGAGAGTGCACTCGTCCCGTGTGCGGCTCACGGGCGCGGGCGTCGATGCCGAGCGGCCGAGAACGACGGGGCGGGACGCGTTCACCCTCGCCACCCCCGCTTGACCCGTACAGGGGTCGAATCGATTAACGTGGGAGCGCGACCACCGCGGTCCCGGGCCGTGGTCGCACGACCTGCGGACCTCCGCCCGCTGCGGCATGCTTCCGCCGGGAGGTGTCATGGGGGTGCGCAGCGCGGGTCTGCTCGTGCACAGGCTGGACGACGGGTGCCTCGAGGTGCTGCTCGCCCACATGGGCGGCCCCTTGTGGGCCCGGCGGGACCGGGCGTGGTCCATCCCCAAGGGCGCGATCGAGCCCGGTGAGGACCCCCACGCCGCCGCGCTGCGGGAGTACGCCGAAGAGCTCGGGTCCCCGCCGCCGCCTCCGGAGCACGACGACGAGCCGCTCGGTGAGGTCCGCCAGGCCGGCGGCAAGACCGTGGTGGCGTGGGCACGCCGGGGCGAGGTGGACGTCGCCCGGGTCGCCCGGGACGGGCACGGGGGCACACCCGTGAGCGGCGCGACGGCGACGATCACCTGGCCGCCGCGGTCAGGACGTACGATCGAGGTGCCCGAGGTCGACCGCGTCGGATGGGTGCGCCTCGACGACGCGCGCCGGCTCGTCGTCGCCGCCCAGGAGGCGTTCCTCGACCGCCTCGTCGCGCTGCGGCGTCCCTGAACCGTGCGCCGGGGCACGCGGCGTCCAGGCGCCCGACCAGCCCCGACGTGCCCGTCATGCGGCTGTGGCGCCACGGGGTTACCGTCCGAGAATGGGCGGCAAGCCCGCGCTCCAGCGGGTCGAGCTCGTCGAGGACGACGCGCTCGATGAGTCGCCCGCGCCCCGCTCCCGGCCGCGCGGCGAGCGCCGCACGCAGCCCCGTCACGCTGGCGCGCGCCGACGTCGCCGCGCGCTGCTGGCCGGGGCGGGCGTCGTGGCGGTGCTCGCGTTCGTGCTGATCGGTGCGCAGGCCCTGCTGGACGCCGCCTACCGCGACCGGGTCGAGGCGCGCGCGCACCTGCCGGGTGCGATCGACCCGGTCGGGCAGCAGGCGCAGGTGCGGTGGAGCACCGACGCCGCGGTCATGGACGCCCTGCTCATGGACACCCCCGTGGACGGTGCCTACGTGGGGATGCGCACGCTGCCCGGCGGCGTCGTCGAGGCGCTCGCCCTGGACGCCGCCACGGGAGCCGCGCGCTGGTCGAGGACGTTGCGCGCCGGCCCGAGGCAGGACGCGGCGGTCGCGCTCGGGGGCAACGCCTGCACCGTCTCGGTCCTGCCCGACGAGCGCGACGCGCTCGTGTGCGTGCTCACGTACCAGCCGCGCGACGAGCGCAGGAGACCTGAGGGGGCGCGCGCCGAGCTCGTCGTCCTCGACGCGGCCACCGGCGAGCCCGTCGCGCGGCGCGCCACTGCCGCGCAGGCGGGCCGCCTGGTCGTGAGCCGGCGGACGGCCGTGGTGGCCTGGCGGGTGCTCGGGCGGGTCCACGTGCACGCCCAGGACCTCCTGACGGGCCGGGCCCTGTGGGACGCGGCGTTCTCGGTCCCCCGCACGGGCTCGCCGTCGCTCAGCTCGCTGCGCGCCGGGTCGCGCATCCCTCGGGTGCAGCTCGTCGCCGGGCCGGGCGGGTTCGCCGTCGGCGCCGGTCAGCAGGTCTACCTGCTGGACGCCCGCGGGCGGGTGCGTCCCCACGGCCGGATCGACGGGTACGTGCGGGACGGGCGCGCCGACCGCGTCGTCGTGCTGACGCTCGACGACGGTCCAGGCACGCTCGTCGTGCGCCCGGGCCGCACCCCCGCCGCCGTCCCCGGTGTCGTCGCCCTGCCGAGCCTGGACGACGGCTCGCTCTCCGACGTCGTGCTCACGGTCGACACCGGTCTGCGACGCGTCGAGCCACGCTCGGGCCGTCCGCTGTGGACGCTCGAGGGGCGCGACAGCGGGACGGTCGTGCTCGACGGCGTCGTGTACCAGAGCGGCGAGGCGGCCGTCCTGCGTGCCGTCGACGGGCACTCGGGGGCCGTGCTGTGGTCCACGCCGGCGACGCGCGCGGCGTACGTGACCGACCTGGTCACCGACGGCCGGAGGCTCTACGTGGCGTTGCAGGGACTTGTCGGCGCGGACACGTTCTGGCTCACCTACGGACTGGACGGCACCCCGCTCGGCCGGCTCTACCCGCCGGTCGGCTGGCGCGGCCCCGAGGTCCGCGGGCGTGCGCTCGTCGCGATCTCGACGGACGGGATGCGCGCAGCGGTCCTCGGGTGAGGCGGACGCGAGCCACGATCTCCAGTCTCCAGACCGACGGGCACGACCCGCATCGGCGTGCTGCGCTGAGGGCGGGCCGAGGAGCGAACCGTAGGGCTGGCCGGTACGGCGTGCCACTGCACTGCCCGGATGCTGCGACACGTCTCGCGCAGCGGACCGTGCGGTTGCCGGACCGTGCGCGACCTGCACACGGTGGGGTCGACCGAAGGCGGCCGACGCTCGTGCCCTGTGCACGGTGCGGCGGCCGTCCCCAGGCGACCGAGAGGAGAGCATCGTGCTCACCCTGACCGACAACGCCCGTTCCGCCGTCGAGGCACTCACCGAGCAGTCCGGTCTTCCCGCCGAGTCCGGCGGTCTGCGGATCCAGCAGCAGGACACCGGTGCGTTCGACCTCGCGCTCGTCGCGGGTCCGACTCCCGGCGACGACGTGGTGCAGCTCGGCCGCGCTCGCGTGTACGTCGACGAGCGCACGTCCGCGACCCTGGCGTCGCAGCAGCTGGACGTGGAGCCGACCGGCAGCGGCACCGGTTTCACGCTGAGCCCGCAGCAGGTCTGAGCGCCACCTGAGCGCCACCGCGCTGAGCGCGATCGTTCGTGCGGCCCAGCCCCGGCCGCCACGCCCCGGTCCCGAGGGATCGAGGGCGGGGCGGTCGGGGCTCGTCCGTGTCACGCGGGGCCGTCGCCCCGGCGTGGTAGAACTCCGGTGCCCCACCGTCGACGAGGGACCGAGGGATGTCCGTGAGCGAGACAGCCAGGACCGCGGCACGTCCCGGGCGGGCGCGATGAGCGGCGAGCTGCAGCGGGTCGAGCTGGCCGAGGACGGGCCCGGCCTGACCGAGCGAGACGAGGCCGCGACCGCACACTCGGCACCGCACGGACGTCGCGGGCTCGTGCGGCTGGGCGTGGGCGCCGTGGTCGTCGTGGCGGGGCTGGTCGTGGGACAGGCGGTGATCGACGCGCGGGAACGCGCGGCGGTCGCGGCGTTGCGGGAGGTCCCCGGGGTGCTCGCGCCCGTCGGGGATGCGCTGAGCGTCGCCTACGAGCTCCCGCAGGAGGTGCAGTGGCTCGAGCCGGCGCAGGACGGCCACCGGCTCCTCCTCGTCGCGAACGGTGACGACGAAGCACCCCACCTGCAGGCGATGGACTCCGACACCGGGGAGGTGCTCTGGGACGTACGGGTCGCCGAGCCGACGAACCAGGACGGCGCCACGGGCGTGAGCTGCGGGCTCGGGCGGATCGCCGATGAGCGCGCCGTCGTGGCGTGCCTCGACACCGACGCCATCACGGTCTGGGGCGACGAGGGCGAGGAGGTGAGACGCGAGGCGACGTACGCGCGGGTCGTCGTGCACGCGCAGGACGACGGCGCGCTCGTCGGGGCCTTCGACGTGGACACCCGGGTCGAGGAGATCGCGATGCTCGACGGCATCGTCGCTGCGGTGAGTCGTGAGCGCGGGGAGATGCTCACCGCGTACGACGCGGTGACGGGCCAGGTGCGCTGGCTGGTGCCCGCGCCCGATACGGCGACCGAGGCCGAGGCGGGCTACTTCCGCGCCTGGATGTCCGCGGTCGGTGGCGTGCTCGCCGTCAGCAGCACGACGGACGAGACGCTGTTCGTGACCGCGGACGGGTCTGCTCTCCCGGTCGAACGGGCGAGGGGCTGGGTCTCGCCCAAGCGGGGCGTCCTGGCCATCAGCCTCCCGAACGACGCCGACGGTTCGCGCACGCTGATCGTGCGCGACGGCGTGGTCGGGCCCGAGATCCGGGGTGAGGCCCTGATCGCAGGCGTCGACGACGGCTCGCTCGGGGACGTGGTCCTCACGACAGCAGGTGGGCTCTCGGCGTGGGACGCCGAGTCGGGGGAGCGCCGCTGGTCGCTCGACACGGACGAGCCCGTCGCCACCTACTACTCCGCGCTGGTGCTGCGGGGCTCGGTGTACGCGACGGGCCCGTCGACGAGCGCGGCGTTCGACGGCCGCACGGGGCGAGTCCTGTGGACGCGTGAGTCCGCCGGGGAGGAGAGCTACGGGGGAGACATGGTGACCGACGGCGAGCGGCTCTACGTCGTGGGGATGATCGACGTCCTCGGCGACGAGCACTCGAGCGTGCCGGTGGTCGACGCCCTGTCGTTCGGGGGAGAGGCCCTCGGCCGGGTGGGGCTGCCGCAGGGGATCGAGTGGTTGAGCCCCGCGGGCGGCCGCCTCCTGGGCTCGCACGTGACCGAGACCGGACGCGGCAGCGTCGCCGTGCTCCGCTGATCGTCCGACCGGCCGTCGCGGTCCGCGGGCGCGGTGGGGCGACGACCGGTCGTCCGCGTGGGTCACCGGCCCGCAGCGGGAGGAGTCAGCCGCCCAGGAGGTCCTCGAACCGCGGCACCGCGTCGTAGAGACCCACGGGCTTGGCGGGCTCCCGCTCGGCGACGGTCTCGGCGAGCTCCCGGCCCGCGCGGCGGATGCGTTCGGGCAGCGGCTTCACGTCGTCGCCACCGGAGTCGGCCCAGTCGTCGGTCGCGGCGAACACGCCGGTCCCGACGACGTCGGCGTGCAGGTACCCGAACAGCGGGCGCAGCGCGTACTCGAGCACGAGGGAGTGGCGGCCGGTGCCGCCGGTCGCGCCGATCAGGACGGGCATGCCGGCGAGTGCGTCCTTGTCGAGCACGTCGACGAACGACTTGAACAGCCCGGCGTACGACGCGGCGTACACGGGAGTGACGGCGACGAGGCCGTCGGCCGCGGCCAGCTTGGCGAGTGCGTCGGCGAGCGGCCCGGACGCGAAGCCCGTCAGCGTCATGTTGACGACCTCGTGCGCGAGGTCGCGCAGCTCGATCGTCGTCACGTCGGCCCGGAGGCCGCGTGCGGCGAGCTCGTCCACGGTCGCGGCCGCGAGGCGGTCCGCGAGCAGGCGGGTTGACGACGGCTGGCTGATCCCGGCCGAGACGACGACGATCGAGCGTTCCTGGGACATCCTCAGACCTTCCGCGAGGTGCGGCGTGCGGGACTGCTGGTCCATCGTGTCACCGCCCGGCCGAGGAGGCGGTCGCGGCGTCCGCCGCCGCCAGGTCGTCCTCGGCGGTCCGCCCGGTCCAGCGGTCGGCCGCGGCGACGGTCTGCTCGTGCTGGGCGCCGTCGGCGCGGGCGGCTGCGACGCGCTCGGCGTGCGAGGGCGGGCCGGCGGGCACGTGCGCGGGGCGACGAGCCTCGGCCTCCCGGCGCAGCACCGGGACGACCTCGGTGGCCAGCAGGTCGATCTGCTCCAGCACCGTCTTGAGCGGCAGCCCGGCGTGGTCGATGAGGAACAGCTGGCGCTGGTAGTGCCCGACCTGCTCCCAGAACGCGCCGTACCGGTCGATGACCTGCTGCGGGGAGCCCACGGTCAGCGGCGTCTCGCGCGTGAAGTCCTCCATCGTCGGGCCGTGCCCGTACACGGGGGCCTCGTCGAAGTACGGCCGGAACTCGTCCCACGCCTTCTGCGACTCCTTGCGCATGAACACCTGGCCGCCCAGGCCGACGATCGCCTGGTCGGCGGAGCCGTGCCCGTAGTGCTCGAAGCGCTGCCGGTAGAAGTTCACCATCTGTGCGGTGTGCTCCATGGGCCAGAAGATCGCGTTGTGCAGGAACCCGTCGCCGTAGAACGCGGCCTGCTCGGCGATCTCCGGGGAGCGGATCGAGCCGTGCCACACGAACGGCGGCACGCCGTCGAGCGGACGCGGCGTGGAGGTGAAGCCCTGCAGCGGCGTGCGGAACTTGCCGGACCAGTCCACGACGTCCTCGGTCCACAGGCGCCGCAGCAGCGCGTAGTTCTCGATCGCGAGCGCGATGCCCTGGCGGATGTCCTTGCCGAACCACGGGTAGACGGGACCGGTGTTGCCGCGGCCCATCATCAGGTCCATGCGGCCGTCGGAGATGACCTGGAGCATCGCGTACTCCTCGGCCAGGCGCACCGGGTCGTTCGTGGTGATGAGCGTGGTCGCGGTGGACAGCGTGATCTGCTTCGTCACGCCCGCGAGGTAGCCGAGCATCGTCGTGGGCGACGACGGTACGAACGGCGGGTTGTGGTGCTCGCCGGTCGCGAACACGTCGAGGCCCGCCTCGTCGGCGTGCCGGGCGATGGTCAGCATCGAGCGGACGCGCTCGGTGTCGTCCGGCGTCCGGCCGGTGGTGGGGTCGGTCGTCACGTCTCCGACGGAGAAGATGCCGAACTGCATCGCTGTCGCCTCGTTTCCTCGGGCAGTTCCATACGTTTGCATGTGCTGGCGCCTCAACCTCCCCCTTCCCGCGAGTATTCCCTCGTGGTGGCGCGCCCGCTCGCGCGCCACCACGTTCCCGGTGCGGAGCTCCCGAGAGCAGGACGGCGCGGATGTATCTGAGGACCACCGCTCGAGTCCTGAGACTCCGTGCGCCGCCCCCGGCGCGTCTGAGAGCCGAGGGACCGTCACCGGTCCCTCGTGGAGCGAAGGACACCAAGGATGACCATCACGACGCCGATCGACGCAGGTGCTCGACCCGCCGACGCGGCCGTTCACGCACTGACCGCCGCGGTCACGCGCCTGCACCTGCCCGGCACCGACGGCTACACCCGCCTCACCGCGACGCAGAACCTCACTACTCCCGTCCAGCCCGTCGCCGTCGTCGAGGCGCGCGACGCCCACGAGATCGCGACGACCCTGCGCATCGGCGCCGAGCTCGGGGTGCGGGTCGCCGTGCAGGGCACCGGCCACGGCGTCACCGACGCCATGACGGGCGCGGTGCTGGTGCACACCACCGCGCTCGACGAGCTCACAGTCGACCCGCAGAAGCGCACCGCGCGCATCGGCGCCGGCGTGCGCTGGGCGGCGGTCCTCGAGGCGGCCGCGCCGCACGGGCTCGCGCCGGTGTGCGGCTCCTCGCCGCACGTCGGGGTCGTCGGGTTCCTCACCGGAGGGGGCGTCGGACCGCTGTCCCGCTCGCACGGCCTGTCGTCGGACTACGTCCAGGCGTTCGAGGTCGTCACCGGGGACGGCGTCGTCCGCCGCGCGAGCCGCACCGAGCACCCCGACCTGTTCTGGGGTCTGCGCGGCGGCAGGGGGGCGCTCGGCATCGTCACCGCGGTCGAGCTCGAGCTCGCGCCGCTCGCGACGGTGTACGGAGGCTCGCTGTGGTTCGCCGCCGAGGACGGCGCCGCCGTCGTCCGCACCTGGGCCGTGTGGGCGGACCTGCTGCCCTCGCGTGCGACGACATCGCTCGCCGTCATGCGGATGCCGGACCTCGAGCTCGTGCCGCCGCCGCTGCGGGGCCGCACCGCTGTGAGCGTGCGGTTCGTGTGGACGGGCGAGCCCGACGAGGGTGCCGAGCTCGTGCGCGCGATCCTGGCCGTCGCGACCCCGCTCGTCGACACCGTGGGTCTCATGCCGCTCGCCGCGATCGGCGCGGTGCACACGGACCCCGACGACCCGATGCCCACCGCCGAGTCCTCGTTCCTGCTCGAGGACTTCGGGCCCGAGGCGGTCGAGCGGTTCCTGGAGCTCGTCGGGCCGGACGTGCCCTCCCCCCAGCTCATGGTCGAGATCCGCCAGCTCGGCGGACGGCTGCGCGAGGGCGACGACTGCGCGTACGCGCACCGCGACGCGCCGTACTCCGTGTTCACCGTCGGCCTGGCGATCCCGCAGACCGCAGACCTCGTGGCCGGCGACGCACGGCGCATCGCGCTCGGTCTGGCGCCCTGGGCACGCACCGGCAGCATGCCGAACTTCACCACGGGTGCCGACTGGCACGAGCGCGCCTACCCCGCGGACGTCGCCGCGCGCCTGCGCGAGCTGTCCGTCGCCTACGACCCGGCTGGGGTGCTGCTCGGCGCGCGAGGGCTGCGCGACTGATCAGCTCTCGTCGTCGCCCTGTCCGCCGCCCGGCCCGTCCGGTCCCGCGCTGGGACCCGGGGTCGGGCCGGCGGACGGTTCGGGCGACGGGTCGAGCGTCGGTGCCGGGGTGGGCTCGGCGGTCGGTGCCGAGGAGGGCGCGGCCGTCGGCACCGGGGTCGGCCCGAACGTCGGTGCGGTGCGGAACGTGGCGGGCAGGTCCACGGAGTCCGAGAACTCGGCACCGGTGTGCGCCACGCGCGGCCCGGCGAGCGCGCACACGCCGACCAGCAGCGTCACCGCGAGCCTGAGCGCGGCGCCCCTGTCCACCCGGAGGAAGCCGGGCGTGCGCTCACCCCCGAAGGAACTCATCCACGTACCTCTCGTCGGGGCCGGCCGCGACGGGACGGCGGCGCCGCACGTCACCCACGGCCAGCAGCTCGAGCACGCCCAGCGCGACCAGCGGCGGGCCCAGCATCACCGCTCGGCCGACCGCCGAGCCCGCCCACTGCAGCACCCACCCCCAGCCGGGGTGCACGTCGAGCACGATCCCGCGCACGCGGGTGTACGGGGTCGCGTTCGGGTCGTTGTCGGGGTTCGCGTCACCCCGGGTGATCAGGTACTGGGTCTCGGCAGGATCGCCCGTGGTCGGGTCGATGACCGGGACCATGCGCCCGCTCTGCTCGTCCTGCTGGAGCGTCGGGAGCGTCACGAGGTCCACGATCCGGTGGGTCACGAGGCGCTCGGAACCGAGCGGCCAGAACGAGACGATCTGGCCGACCTTCAGCTGTGAGGGGTGGTCCACCCGGCGCATGACGACCGCGTCGCCCGCGTCGAACACGGGAGCCATCGAACCCGACGTCACGATCAGCAGGCGCTGGTCACGCGCCTGGAACCACAGCGGCACCGCGAGCGAGACCGCGAACGTCAACGTCCCGAGGACGACGACCGTCCAGAGCACTATCGAGGTGGGCTTGCGCCACCGGGGGCGACGCCGGGCAGGCTCGACCTGGACCGGGCGTCGGACGCGGCGGTCGAGGACGAGCGGTACCGGGTGTCGCGGCGGCCGGGGCATCGCGTCGAGGTCAGGGCCCGGTCACGCCCGACTCGCCGGGCTCGTCAGGATCGAACTCGAGCTGGCGTGCGTCGAAGCGCAGGGTGAGCGTCGCGGAGGTGTCCTGGTAGTCGTTGTCGGCGTCCGCGTCGAAGTCGACGCGCACGCACAGGTCCTCGGAGTCAGCCGCGCTCAGATAGCGGTTCGCGGAGTCGTCGTAGTCCTGAGGGTCGCCCACGATCGGCGTCAGGCTCGTCGCGAGCCCGAACGTGCCGGCCGCGCCGCTGCGGCCGAGCATGCCCGTCGTGCTCGTCGTGCCCGCCAGCGTGCAGTTCGCCTCGGTGCGCGTGAAGATCGTCAGCCGCAGCCGGTCGCTCAGGTTCGCGCTGCCCGAGCCGTCGCCGTTCGTCGCCTGGTAGCTGATCGAGTACTGGTAGCGCAGCGAGCCGGCGTTGCGGACCTCGACCGGCGCGACGATCGAGGCGCCCGGGAGCATGTTCTCGACCGGCACGGAGAACGACACGTCGTCCATGGCCAGGCTGACCGAGCCGGTCCGGATCGCGTCGCTCGTCGTCTGGTAGTCGGTGAACAGCGCCGAGGTCGTCAGCGACGTCACCCCGACGGCCGCCAGCCCGACGATCGTCGCCGTCGCCCACAGCCGCCGCCGACGTGCCTTGTCGGCCTGGGCGGGGGCGGGGTTGACCATCTCTTCGAGCAGGTCATCCATCATCGGTGGTACTCCCCAGGTCGGGCGGGCGGTCGCAGCGGGTACAGATCAATCGGCAGTCCACGCCCGAACTTGACCACTGTGCCCGACTTTCATCCGGAAGTTCGCACGCTCGCCGGTCTGCGGGGGTGTGCGGCTGATCGCCCGTGCCCGGCCTGCTGCACGGACGGCACCTCGCAGGCCGGGACCGCGGGGGAGTAGAGGAAGCCCTGCGCGCGGTCCACCCCGAGCCGCAGCAGCGTCGCTGCCGTCTGCTCGTCCTCGACCCCCTCGGCCACCACGCGCAGCCCGAACGAGTGCGCGAGGTCGACCATGGCCTGGACCACGACCTCCGACCCCGAGCGGTCGCCGTCGCGCAGGTCGCCGACGAACAGCCGGTCGATCTTCAGCTCGTCCACCGGCAGGTCCCGCAGCTGGGAGATCGAGGTGTTGCCGATGCCGAAGTCGTCGATGGCCACCCGCACGCCCAGCGTGCCGAGCCGCTCGAGCACGGGCACGATGCGCGACGGGTCCGCGACGAGCGCCGTCTCGGTGATCTCCACCTCGAGCAGGTCGGAGGGCACCTGGTGCTCGGTGAGGAGCTGCTCGATCGCGTCGACGACCGCCGTGGTCGTCACGTCGTGCGCCGACAGGTTCACGGCGACCGGCAGCGGCGTGCCGCTCTCGAGCCAGCGCGCGAGCTGGGTGATCGCGCCGGTGAGCGCGAACCGCGTGAGCTCGTGGATGAGGCCGGACTGCTCCGCGAGCGGGATGAACACCCCCGGCAGGAGCATCCCGCGCGTCGGGTGGTCCCACCGCATGAGCGCCTCGTACCCGACGGTCCGGCCCGAGTCGAGCGCGATCTTCGGCTGGTAGTGCATGACGAGCTCGGGCCGGTCCGCCGGCGCGTCGATCGCGTGGTGCAGGTCCCCGAGCAGCACGAGCCGCTGCGGCGAGGAGTGGTCCTCGTCGGGGTCGTACACGGCCACGCCCGTGCGGTGGTTCTTCGCGGTGTACATCGCGACGTCGGCGGTGCGCATCAGGGAGGACGCGTCGCTGGCGTGGTCGGGGATGCACGCGACCCCGACCGACGTCTCCACGTGCAGCGACATCTCGCCGAGCTGGAAGGGCGGCACGAACAGCTGGCGCACGCGTCGCGCGAGGTGCTCGGCGTTCGCGACCGATCGCACGTCCGGCAGGAGCACGGCGAACTCGTCGCCGCCGAGGCGAGCGACGACGTCCTCGTCCCGCAGCGCGCCGCGCAGCCGTTCGGCGACCTGCTCGAGCAGCTCGTCGCCGTGGTCGTGGCCGAGCGAGTCGTTGATGTCCTTGAACCGGTCGATGTCGAGCAGCACGAGCCCCACCCGGCCTCCGGTCGCGAGCGCGTCGGCGACGTCGCGGCGCATGCGGTCGGCGAGCAGGCGGCGGTTGGGCAGTCCCGTGAGCGAGTCCAGCAGCGCCAGGCGTGCGTTCTCGATCGCGGACGACTGCAGGCGCTTCGACGTGCCGTGGACGGTGCGGAACAGCAGCACCCACAGGGCGACGAGCCCCAGGCCGACGACCACGGTCACGGTCTGGCGTGCCTCGGTGAGCGCGCCGAGCGCGTCGGAGTGGTCGAGCATGACCTCCGCGACACCGATCACCTCGTCGCTCTCCCCGGGCGCGAGAGTGGGCTGGTCGGGGATCGGCGCGCCGATCTGCAGGCCGGACAGGTCCTGCGCGTGCGACGCCAGGACCGGGACGTACACGTCGAGGACCTGCTGGATGGTCGCTCCGGCGGTCTCCCGGTCCACCTGGTTGACGTCGTCGAGCACGCGCGCGTCGGCCTGGCCCGAGGCGATGACCGCGTTGAGCCGCTCGGTGTCCGGGAATGCGACCTCCGTGTCGCTCGAGCTGTACATCAGCGCGCCGACGGTGCTCCACAGCCGTACCTCCAGGACCCGCGAGCCGAAGCCCGTCGTCGACGCCGCGATCCCGGCGCGCTCGTCGGGCGTCAGGACGCCGTCCGCGAAGACGTCGGGTGGCAGCGGGGCGACGGCGTACGACATCACCGACGTCGCGGACTGCATGCCGTCCCGGGCGGACTGCTCCTGCATGACCCGTCCGGTCACCCAGACCAGGGCGACGCCGAGCGCGAGCATCGCCAGGAAGCTCACCACGCCGAAGTAGCGCGTCAGGGACCAGCGACGGCGCGTGGTGGCTCGCGGCACGCCTCTCCCCCTCTCGGCTGCGCGCTGAGGTGACCGTTGCCGCAGCACGCACGCTCGGACACCGGCAAAGGTAAGCGGTTCACCCGTCCGAGAGCGACACTCAGGGCACGGGATCACCCTGGTGCCCCACACGGGCGCGTCGGGAACGTCGTGGCCCGCCGTCCTGTTGGAGTGGGTCGAGGGCGTGCGCGGGTGCGTCCGAGGAGGAGGTGGCACGTGCCGTACGAGGTCACGAAGAGCGACGAGCAGTGGGCACTGGAGCTCGAGCCGCAGGAGTTCGCGGTGCTGCGCCGGGCGGGGACCGAGCGACCGTGGACGGGTGCGCTGCTCGACGAGAAGCGCACGGGCGTCTACCGGTGTCGTGCGTGCGGCGCCGAGCTGTTCTCCTCCGACGCGAAGTTCGACTCGCACTGCGGGTGGCCGAGCTTCTTCACGCCGCTCGCCGGTGACGCGGTCGAGCTGCGCGAGGACCGGTCCCACCACATGGTGCGCACGGAGGTGCTCTGCGCGCGGTGCGGGTCGCACCTGGGGCACGTCTTCGACGACGCGCCGCAGACGCCCACGGGCGACCGGTTCTGCATGAACTCGGTCAGCCTGACGTTCGAGCCCGCGGCGCGCTGACCCCCGCCGCGTCCCTGCCCGGCGGCCGCTCGGCCGCCGGGCGCTGACCCGTCCGGGGCGTCCTGCGAGATCAGTGGTCCTCCGGATCCACCTTTTGGTCGACCTTCCGGTCGACACGGCGGGTGACGTGTGCGGTTCCTGCTGAAGCCGGGCGGCATCTGCGCCGATAATGCCGACATGGAACAGGTGCTCACGGTCCGGAGATGGCGGCGCTACGGCGCCGACCGGCTCTTCGTGACGCACGAGACCGGTGGGCGGGTCGGGTCGATCGACCTGCAGTCCGGTGAGGTCGTCGTCGACGAGCCCGAGCTGGAGGAGGGCCTGCGCCGCGCCGCGCAGGCGTTCCTGAGGGGAGACGGCAACGAGATCACGCTCCCGTTGCCCCGCCAGCCGTTCGGCGAGCCCGAGCGCACCGCCCTGAACGCCTGGCTCGGCCCGGGGGTCGAGCGGCGCGGCGAACGCGGCGCTCCGCTGCGGACCCGGCTCGAGCGCCTCTACTCCGAGGGTTGGCACGTCATCCACGACGTCCCGCTCGGCCGGCAGGGCACGGTCGTCGAGCACCTGCTGATCGGCCCCGGCGGGATCCGCACCGTGACGCAGCGCAGCGAGCCCGACGAGCACGTCGTGGTCGAAGGTCGCCGCATGACGGTGGACGGCGTGCCGGTCGGTCACCTGCACGCCGCACGCATGGAGGCGGCGCGGGTCCAGGGCCTGCTGCTGCAGGCGGGGTGCGCAGACATCTCGGTGCGGTCGATCGTCGTCGTGCGCGGCACGCTCACGCAGAACGACACGCCCGACCCGTACGGCGCGCTCGTCGTGACGCGTTCCGAGCTGCCGCGCGTCATCCGCTCGATGCCGCTGGTGCTCGAGCCCGACCGGGTCGCGGCGATCGCGCACGTCGCCCGGCAGCGCGCCACCTGGGGCCGCTGAGCGGGCCCGCGGGCAGCAGTGCGCGCTCCCCACGGCGCCTCGCGGTGGGTCTCAGCACCCCGCGGTGCGCAACTCGGGTGAATGTTCGCCCGCCGTGGTCGTTCCGTGGCCGCGTCAGTCGCGACAAGATGGCCGGATGGACGACGACCTGCAGCAGCTGGAACGCGAGCTCGGGCTGTTCCTGCGCCGCGCGACCGCCTCGTCGACGGCGATGGCGCGCCGGGTGCACCCTGAGCTCGAGTCGTCGGCGTACGAGCTGCTCGCTCTGATCGAGCGCACACCCGGGGTGCGGGCCAGCGACCTCGCCGCGTACATCGGCGTGGGCCGCGGCACCATGTCGCGCCAGCTCGCGCGGCTGGCCCGGCTCGGCCTCATCACCCGGACGCCCGATCCCGACGACTTCCGCGGCCAGCTCCTCGCGCTGACGCCCGAGGGTGTCTCGCTGCTGTTCGAGGCGCAGGCGGCGCGGCGCGACTTCCTGGCGCGTGCGCTCGAGGACTGGTCGCCCGCGCAGATCGCGCAGATCACCGCGCAGCTCGGGCGCCTCAACCGGGACCTGTCCTCGGCGTGGGCGACCCAGCCGCCCGCGGAGCGCTCGCGCGCGTCCGTGTGACGCCCCCGTGAGACGTCGCAGGGCGCGACCGCGTCGGGTCACGCCCTGCGTGCCGGTCGGCTCAGTCTCGCTCTTGCTCTTCCTGCAGCCGCTGCTCGACACCTGAGCGGCGACCCAGCGGGACCTCCTTGAGGAACAGCACCGCGACGAGCGCGACGAGCGCGATCGGCGTGGCGACCAGGAAGAGGTCCGCGATCGCGTCGCCGAACGCCTGCGCGACGACTCCGCGCAGCGGTCCCGGCAGGGTCGAGACGTCGGGCAGCGCACCGTCCGCGCCCAGGCCGGCGGGCTCGATCCCGAGCGAGGCGAGTCCGGAGACCATGTACTGCGTCGACTTGGCCGAGAGCACCGCGCCGAGCGCCGACACGCCGATCGCCCCGCCGAGTGTCCGGAAGAACGCCACCGTCGCCGTGCCCGACCCGATCTCGGAGACGTGCAGCGTGTTCTGCACCGCAAGGACCAGGTTCTGCATGAGCATGCCGACGCCGGAGCCGAGGGTCACCATGTAGGCGCTCACGAGCCAGAAGCTCGTGTCGTGGTGGATCGTCGCCATGAGGCCGATGCCGCCGGTGAGCAGGACGGCGCCCCAGACCATGAACGCCTTGTAGCGACCCGTGCGGGAGATGATCTGGCCGGACACGGTCGAGGCGACGAGCACACCCGCGATCATCGGGATCGTCATGAGGCCCGACTCGGTCGGCGTCTTGCCCCGGGCGAGCTGCATGTACTGGCTCAGGAAGACGGACGTGCCGAACATCGCGATCCCGACCGCGACGGACGCGACCACGGCGAGCACGAGCGTGCGGTTGCGGAACAGTCCCAGCGGGATGATCGGCTCGTCGACGCGCGACTCGACCCACAGCGCCAGACCGAGCAGCACCGCTGAGCCGCCGAGCATCGCGGCGGTCTGCCACGAGCCCCACGCGAACTTCTCACCCGCGAACGTCACCCACAGCAGCAGGACGGCGATCCCGGCGGACAGCAGCGTGGCGCCCCAGTAGTCGATCGTGACGACGCGGCGCTTGCGCGGCGGCAGGTGCAGCGTGCGCTGCAGCACGACGATCGCGAAGACCGCGAACGGCAGGCCGACGAAGAAGTTGGCGCGCCAGGTCAGCGAGGAGTCGGTGATCAGACCACCGAGCAGCGGGCCGCCGACCATGCTGACGCCCATGACGGCGCCCATGAGGCCCATGTAGCGCCCGCGCTCGCGCGGGCTGATGATGTCCGCGATCAGCACGGTGCCCACGGCGGTGAGCCCGCCGGCGCCGATGCCCTGCAGCGCGCGCATCCCGATGAGCATGTCGGTGCTGTGCGCGAACCCGGCCAGCGCCGACGAGACGACGGTGATGCCGAGCGCGAGCTGGATGAGGAGCTTGCGGTCGACGAGGTCGGCGAGCTTGCCCCAGATCGGGGTGGAGATCGTGGTGGTCAGCAGCGTCGCGGTCACGACCCACGTGAAGGCGGACTGCTTGCCGCCGAGGTCGGTGATGATGCGAGGTAGGGAGGACGAGACGACGCTCGTCGCGAGCATCGAGACGAACATCCCGAGCAGGATCCCGGACAGCGCTTCCAGCACCTGGCGGTGGGTCATTCGCGGTGCGGCCGCGTCGCGCGTCCCGGGCGCGGGCGTCCCGGTCGTCGGCGGCGTGGTCGTCGGTGGGTTGGTCGTCGGCGGGGTGGTGGGGGCGGTGGGCACAGGTGTTCCTTGCTGGTCGGGTGCCCGGCGTCGTCGGCGGGTGTGCGGCGGATGTGCGGCGGGTGTGTCGCGGTGTGAGGCGGCGGGCCCGCCTGCCCACGGTCGTGCGGGTGCAGGGCCGGCGGGGCCGGTCGTGCGGTTCAGACCGGGAGCAGGGCGTCGGATCGCTCAGCGGCCGCGCGGCGTCCGGGCGGCGGGGGTCGGTCGTCGGGCGCCCGGCCGAACGTCGCGGTGAGGCGGTCGAGCACCTGCACGGCCGCGGTCATCTCCTGGGGGGTCCAGTCGGAGAACAGCTCGGCCGTGCTGCGCAGCATCGCCGCCTCGACGGCCTCGGCGCGCGCCATGCCGGCGGGGGTGAGGCGTAGCGAGCGCGCGCGGCGGTCGTCGGGGCCGACGGTGCGCTCGGCCAGGCCGTCGTCGACGAGCTGGCTCACCTGACGGCTGGCCACGGAGGTGTCGACGCGCAGCGCGTGCGCGACGTCGCTGACCTGTGTGACGCGGCCCGTCTCCGTCCGTGTGGCCAGCAGGCGGACCAGGCTCGCCGTCGCACGGCTGCACTCGGTGTCGCGCACCAGGAGGGTGCTCGCCTCCCGCAGCGTGCGCCAGAACGCCTCGACCGAGCGCAGCATCGCGGCCTCGGGGGAGGTGGGTGCGCTCATGCTGGGGCGATCCTCTCGTCTGGTCGAGGCACGTGGTCTAGTGGAGCACGTCGTCTGGTTGCTGCACGCAAATATAAGTCGAATGCGTGCACCATGCAAGTGGTTCGCGGTCCACCCGGAAGCCGGCACCTCCGGGTGGAGTCAGGCCGTCGCGCTGCGGCTGCGCCGCTCGACCTTGAGGCCCTCCATGGCCTCGAGCTCGACACCCTTGGTCTCCGGGACCTTCCAGAGCGTGAAGAAGAACGACATCGCCGCGAAGATCGCGTACATGAGGTAGGGCACCGAGGCCCCGAACGCACCGAGCAGCGGCGGGAACGAGATCGTGATGACGAAGTTCGCGATCCACTGGGCCGCGGCAGCGAGCCCGAGCGCAGCGGCGCGGATCCGGTTGGGGAACATCTCCCCGAGCAGCACCCAGACGAGCGGGCCCCACGTCGCGCCGAAGAACACGACGAACGCGTTCGCCGCGACGAGCGCCACCGTGCCCCAGCTGCCCGGCAGCTGAGTGAGCACCTCGCCCGCGTTGTCCGGGTCGGGGATCTCGTACGACTGCGTGAACGACAGCGCCATGAGACCCAGGCACACGGCCATGCCGGCCGAGCCGATCAGCAGCAGCGGGCGACGGCCCACCTTGTCCACCAGAGCGATCGCGATGAACGTGACGACCACGTTGGTGACCGCGGTGATCGTCGAGATCGTGAACGAGTCGCTCTCGTCGAACCCGACCGCCTGCCAGAGCGTGTTCGAGTAGTAGAAGATGACGTTGATCCCGACGAACTGCTGGAACACCGAGAGCAGGATCCCGACCCAGACGAGGGGGAGCAGGCCGAACCGCGGCCCGCGCAGGTTGGCCTTGGGCGCCGCCGCGTCGGCCTGGATGGTCTGCTCGATCTCACCCAGGCGCACCTGTGCCTCGTCGCGGCTGCCGAGCACGTCCGTCAGCACCGAGGCGGCCTCCTCCTGCCTGCCCCTGGCCACCAGGTAGCGCGGCGACTCGGGGATCATGAGCGCGAGCACGCCGTACACCGTCGCCGGCACCACCGCGACGATGAACATCCAGCGCCAGGCCTCGAGCCCGAAGAGCAGCTCACCCGAGGCGTCGGCGCCCTCGCCCGGCGTCGCGATCGCGAGCAGCTGGTCGGACAGCAGCGCGGCGAAGATGCCGATGACGATCGCGAGCTGCTGCAGCGAGCCGAGCCGCCCGCGGATGGAGGCGGGCGCGATCTCGGCGATGTACGCCGGCGCGATCACGGAGGCGATGCCGATGCCGACGCCGGCCAACGCGCGCCAGACGATGAGGTCCCACACCCCGAACGCGAGTCCGGACAGGATCGAGGAGACGAAGAAGAGCACCGCACCCAGGAACATCACGCGCGTGCGCCCCCACCGGTCGGCGAGCCGACCGCCCAGCCAGGCGCCGAGCGCGCACCCCAGCAGCGCGATCGCCACGGCGAAGCCCGACAGGGCGTCGCTCAGCTCGAACTGGTCCGTGAAGGCCTTGACCGCGCCGTTGATCACCGAGGAGTCGAAGCCGAACAGGAAGCCGCCGACCGCGGCCGCGACCGCCAGCGCGATCGCCTTGCCGTGGTGAGGGCTGCGCACGTCCGCGCCGGCCGGTCCGCCAGATGCTGTCGCCATGACGATGCCCCTCTCGTTCCGGCCGGCCTCCGTCGGCCACGTGCCCGGCGCCCGCCGTCACGACGCCTGTGTCTCACACTGGACCGGGACGTGCGACGCTGCACGTCGAGAGACGGCCGGTCACCGGCCCGGCGACGGCCGCCGCACGGCCCGACGAGCAGGAGGTCACGATGGGCGACGAACCACGCCGTCCCCGCCGTCCGGCGATGCTCGACCCGCAGGAGGCCGACGAGCTCCCGGGTGCGCTCGACCCGGCACTGCGCAACGAGATCGCGCACACCACGGCGGCCGCGCTCGTGCACCAGGGCCGGGCGACCGCGGACCGGGTGGTCGTCGCACGCCTCGTCGCGCTCGTCGAGACCGAGGGCCTCGACGTCGTGGCGGCCCTGTGGGCGGACAGCGCTCCCGCGACCCTGCCAGGAGCGCTGTGGCGGCTGTACGTGCTGCGTGAGTGGGTGCGCCGCGACCCCGGGACGGTCGCCGACCGCTACCGGCAGGGCACCGCTGCGGTGCCGGTGCACGACGTGGTGGCGGGAGTCGCCGACGCGCCCGGGCCGGCCGACGTCCGCGCGGTCGCCGACGCGGTGCTCTCGGGCGTCTACACGGGAGACCTCGCGGTCGCGCTCGAGCGCGCGGGCGCCTTCTGCCGGGTGCTCGCCGCGGGCGCGGCGCTGGACGCGGACCGGCTCGACGAGGTCGACCCGAAGGGGGCGACGCGCATGACCTTCGGCGCCTCCGCGCTGCTGCGCACGGCAGAGGAGCTGGAGCACGCAGCCCAGCTGTGGCGCGGCGACCGGCTCGACTGAGCAGGCCGCCGCGCGGGCTCAGGCCCCGAGGATGGGCCGCAGCACCACCGTGAACAGCGCGGCCACGAGCGCCGCGGCGGGGATCGTCAGGACCCACGCGACGGCGATGTTCTTGGCGACGCCCCAGCGCACGGCCGACAGCCGCTTCGTCGCGCCGACGCCCATGATCGCCGAGGTGATCGTGTGGGTCGTCGAGACCGGCGCGTGCAGCCAGAAGGCGTTGACGTACAGGACCACCGCGGACACCGACTCGGCGACGAGGCCGCGCGCCGGGTCGAGCTCGATGATCTTGCGGCCGAGCGTGCGCATGATGCGCCAGCCACCCGCGTACGTGCCGGCCGAGATGGCGGCGGCCGCGGCGAGCTTGACCCACAACGGGATCTCGCCGGGGGTGGCCCACCCGACTGCGGCGAGCGCCATGACGATGACACCCATAGTCTTCTGCGCGTCCTGCAGGCCGTGACCGAGCGCCATCGCGGCGGCCGAGACCGTCTGCGAGAGGCGGAAGCGGCGCATGGCGCGCGTGGGGTTCGCGTTCCGCACGGCCCACAGCAGCAGGACCATGATGACGAACGCGAGTCCGAACCCGACCAGCGGCGAGAAGATCATCGGCAGGACGACCTTGTCGACGATCGCCGTGCCGTAGACCCCGAGGCCACCGGCGAGCCCGGCGCCGACGAGACCACCGATCAGCGCGTGCGTGGACGACGACGGCAGCCCGAACCACCACGTGATGAGGTTCCACGTGATCGCGCCGATGAGTGCGCACAGCACGATCACCAGCTGCGTGTGCGCCGGCGCGTCCTGCAGGTCGACGATCGACTTGGCGATCGTCTCGGCGACCTCGGTGCCGAGCAGCGCGCCGGCGAAGTTCATCACCGCCGCCATCATCAGGGCGATGCGCGGGGTGAGGGCACGGGTCGAGACGGACGTCGCGATGGCGTTCGCGGCGTCGTGGAACCCGTTGGTGTAGTCGAAGCCGAGCGCGAGCGCGACGACGAGGATGACGAGCGCGACCTCCACGGAGCTCAGGACTCCTT
>JAEYUL010000109.1 GCA_023432565.1 Actinomycetes bacterium
GGGGGGGGGGGGGGGGGGGGGTTTGGGGGGGCGTGGTGGAGGGGGTGCTCGGGGCGCGGGAGCGGCTGGGGTCCGTGCGGGTCGGGGTGGACGGGGTGGACGGCGCCGGCAAGACCTGGTTCGCCGACGCGCTCGCTGACGCCCTGCGAGCGCGCGACGAACCGGTGGTGCGCGTGTCGGTCGACGACTTCCACCGCCCGTCACGCGAGCGCTACCGGCGCGGACGGCAGTCGCCCGAGGGCTTCTTCCTCGACTCCTACGACTACGCGGCGCTGCACCGCGAGGTGCTGGCACCACTCGGCCCGGGGGGCGACCGGCGGTACCGCGCCGCGGTGTTCGACCACCGGTCCGACGAACCCGTCGACGCTGAGCAGCAGACCGCGCCGCGCGGCGTGATCCTCGTGGTCGACGGGATCTTCCTGCACCGCGACGAGCTCGCGCAGCACTGGGACGTGTCGGTGTTCCTCGACGTGCCGTTCGACGAGACCTTCCGCCGCATGGCGCAGCGGGACGGCTGCCCGCCGGACCCGGCGGACCCGGCCAACCGCCGCTACGTCGAAGGGCAGCGCCTCTACCTGGGCGCGAGCAGGCCCGCGGCCCGCGCGACCTTCGTCATCGACAACAGCGACCCCACCGCGCCCGAGCTGCTGACCCCGGCCTGACGAGCGCCGGACCGACGGGACAGCCCGAAGGCCCGGACGTCAGGAGACGAGCGCGCCCGCGACGGCGACGCCGGCAGGACCGGGCCGGAGCGGACCGGCCGATCCCAGCCCGACGAGCGGACGACAGAAGACCAGCGACGGCCGCGCCGGCAACGCCGAGCGGCCCGGCCGAACCGACCGACCCCAGTCGACGAGCGGACGCCAGAAGACCAGCGACGGCCGCGCCGGCAACGCCGAGCGGCCCGGCCTCACCGACCCCAGCCGACGGGCGGGCGTCAGGAGACGAGGGCGCCGAGGAGGGCGGAGACGCCCAGGCCGACCAGGACCCAGGCCACCATGCTGCCGACGAGGTAGCCGACGAACGCCAGGCGCTGCGCGGGCGAGCCCTCGAAGCGCGGCGCGGGGGTCCAACGGACCCGCTCGACGAACCGGCGCAGGCGCATGCCGAGCGCGGGCGCGGCGGGGCGGGCGGGAGACAGGGTGACGGCGGACACGACGTGCTCCTCGTGGGGCTCGGATGCGGTGGCGCCGGGGTCGCCGGCTCTCCCGATCGTCTCACCTCTTGGACAGAAGGTCAGGGTCGTCAGTCCCGCTCTCCGGTATCGTCTGCCGGTGCTTCACCCGATCGAGCTGCTCGCGCCCCGTCGGCTCGGTACCGGCTTCCGCTGGGTCCTGGCCTCGTCGTGGACGACGAACCTCGCCGACGGCCTGGTGCTCGCGGCCGGCCCGCTGCTCGTGGCCTCCCGCACCGACGACGCCTTCCTCGTCGCGCTCGCGGCGACGGTCCAGTGGCTGCCCCCCCTGGTGTTCGGGCTGTGGGCCGGCGCGCTCACCGACCGCCTCGACCGGCGCCGGCTCGTGATCACCGTCGACGTGGTCCGCGCGTTCGTCGTCGCGCTGCTGGCGACCGCGGTCCTGCTGGACCGGGCACCGATCGCGCTGGTCCTCGGCGCGCTGTTCCTGCTCGGGACGGCCGAGACGTTCGCCGACAACGCCTCCAGCACGCTCGTCCCGATGCTCGTCGAGCGCGACGACCTGGCCGCCGCGAACCAGCGGATCCAAGCCGGGTTCCTCACCGTCAACCAGATGGCCGCACCGCCGATCGGCGCCGCGATGTTCGCCGCGGCGCAGGCCACGCCGTTCGCGACCTACGGAGTGCTCGTCCTGGCCGGAGCAGTCCTGGTCTCGCGTCTGCGGCTGCCCCCGCACGGCGTGCAGCGGCAGGAGCGCAGCCACATCCGTGCGGACATCGCCGAAGGGGTGCGCTGGACGTGGCGGCACCCCGCGGTGCGCACGCTCGTCCTGACGATCCTCATCTTCAACGTGACGTTCGGTGCGGCGTGGTCGGTGCTCGTCCTGTACGCCCAGCAGCGACTCGGCCTGGGCGCGGTCGGGTTCGGCGTGATCACGACCGTCCAGGCGGTCGGCGGGCTGCTCGGCACCGTGGCGTACGGGTGGCTGACGGCACGGATCTCGCTCGCCAACCTGATGCGCGTGGGGCTGATCATCGAGACGCTCACGCACCTGGCCCTCGCCCTGACCCGGACCGCGTGGGTCGCCCTGGTCGTGTTCTTCGTCTTCGGCGCCCACGCGTTCGTGTGGGGGACGACGAGCGTGACGGTCCGGCAACGCGCGGTGCCGACCGCGCTGCAGGGGCGGGTCGGGTCGGTGAACCTCGTCGGGGTGTTCGGCGGACTGGTGCTCGGCTCGGCGGTGGGCGGTGCGCTCGCGCAGCACTACGGGGTCACGGCTCCGTTCTGGTTCGCGTTCGCGGGGTCGGCGGTGTTCGTCGTCGCCATCTGGGGTCAGCTGCGCCACGTCGCGCACACGGACGCGCAGCCCGCACCGCTGGACGCAGCCCCCGACGAGACGGCGGGCGAGCCCACCGTGATGCGGTGCGACGAGCCCGCCGACGAGCGCACCCGCGCGCGATGCGACGAGCCCGCCGACGAGACGGGCGAGACGCCCCGTGCCCCGGCCGACGAGGTCCAGGGCAACCGGACGTAACCCACGCCCGCACCGGGACACTTCTGGGTGTGAGCACAGACCAGCCCAGCGACGCGCAGCGGTTCTCCGACCTGTGGGACCGGTACGCGCCGCGGATCCAGGCCTACGCGATGCGTCACGTCGACCGCGACGAGGCGCCCGAGATCGTCGCCGAGACGTTCCTGGTGGCGTGGCGCAGGCTGGCCGACGTCCCCGGCGAACCGCTGCCGTGGCTGCTCGTCGTCGCCCGCAACACCGTCGCGTCCCACCGCCGTTCGCGCCACCGCGCTCGCGTGCTGTCAGACGAGCTCGCTCGCCTGCACGCCGTCGTGGCCCCCGACTCGTCCTCGCCCGACGAGCTCGTCCTCGAACGCGACGCGTTGCTGCGGTCCTTGGCGGCCCTGACCCCGGTCGAGCGGGAGGCACTCCTGCTCGTCGCGTGGGACGGGTTGCTCCCCGCGCAGGCGGCCGAGGTGGCCGGTTGCTCGGTGACCGCGTTCAAGGTGCGGCTGCACCGCGCGCGTCGGCGCCTCGAGGCGACGGTCGCCGCGACCGGTTCCGACTCGCACGGCGCCCGCGCCGCCCTGACTCTCGTCTCCCAGGAAGGCTGACCGATGTCCCCGCTGAACCTGACCGACCTGCGGCCCGACCGCACGATCGACCCCGCCGGCCTCGAGGCCGCACACGACCTGCTGCACGCCCGGATCGCCGGTACGGCGCCCTCGACCGTGACGGACGTCGCGTCGCGCCGCCGCAGGGGCGCGGCGCGGCTCGGGCTGCTCGGCGCCGCGGCCGCGGCCGTCGCGGCGGTCGCCCTCGCTCTGCCCAACCCGACGGACTCGGCGGCGTTCGCAGGCTGGACCGCCGTCCCGGCGAACCTGGATGCCGCCGACACCGAGGCCGCCGGCGCGCAGTGCCTCGCGCAGCGCACCGGACTGGACGTCCCGGAGGAGTCCCGACCGGACAACCTCGCCGACGCCAAGGCCGTCCTGGCCGACCGCCGCGGCGAGACCACGTTCACGGTCCTCGCCTCCGACGCGGGCCTGCAGTCGTGCCTGATCGGGCCGCACATCTCGACGTCGTCGGTGCTCACCGGCGAGGGCGTCAGCACGACGGTCGACCTGAGCTCGTCGTCGCCGACCGCGCCGGCCCAGCTGGGTGCCGCGGTCGGCCGCGACGACGCGCAGCCCGAAGCGGATGCTGCGACGTACGCGTCGGGCGGCATCAACGGGGTGGGGTCGGACGCGCCGTGGGGGTTCGCCGTGGGCCGCGTCGGGGCGGACGTCGTGTCCGTCGAGGTGATCCTGGGCGACGAGACGTCGGTGACGGCGAGCGTCGCCGACGGCGTGTGGGCGGCATGGTGGCCGCAGGCGGTGCTCGTCGCTGACGTGGTGCCGACGCTCGCCGACGGGACCACGGGGACGTCGCCCGAGATCACCGACGCGATCGAGGTCGTGCTCGGCCCGGGTTGGGACGCCGACGAGCAGGGCGCCGAGCTCGAGTCGATCGAGACCGACGAGGACTGACGGACCCCGCCGGCAGGCGCTCCCGCAGGCATGCTCACCAGGCCGCGCGAGAGCCTGGCACGGCGCCGCGTCCCCCGGGGGCGCGGCGCCGTGTCGCGTCCCGAGCACCACCGCCGGGCGCGGTCCCGCGGGACGGCCTCGCCCTGTCGATCCGGTCCTCGACCGCGCGTCATCGCCTCGACGGGGGACCTCACCCCGGGCACAGTGGTCCCGACGGCCCGGCAACGGCGGGGCACCGACGACGAGGGAGGCATCACGGCGGACACGGCACGCACGGGCGACGAGGTCGAGGCCGCGCTCGACGAGGCGTGGCGCTCGAGCTGGTCGCGGGTGGTCGCGCTGCTCGTCGCGCAGTACCGCCGGCCGGACCTGGCGGAGGACGCCGCGGCGGACGCGTTCGAGGCCGCGGCCCGCACGTGGCGCTCGTCGGGCGTGCCCGCCAACCCGGGCGCGTGGCTGCTGACCGCCGGGCGGCGCCGTGTGCTCGACCGCCTGCGCAGCGAAGCCGTGCACCGGCGCAAGGAGCCCTTGATGGCCGTGGACGACGAGATGCGCGCGCTGGCCGCCGCTGTGGTCGACCCGGGTGCGCACGTCGCCGACGAGCAGCTGCGGCTCGTGTTCGCGTGCTGCCACCCGGCGATCGCGGCCGACGACCGGGTCGCGTTGACGCTGCGGTTCGTCGTGGGGCTGCCGACCAGCGAGATCGCACGGTTGCAGCTCGTGCAGGAGACGACGATGGCTGCGCGCATCACGCGCGCGAAGAAGCGTCTGGCCTCGTCGGGCGTGCCGTTCGAGACGCCGGGGCCGCACGAGCTCGCGGACCGGCTCGACGTCGTCGCGACCGTGGTCTACCTCGCGTTCACCTCGGCGTACCAGCCGGGACCCGACGGCCTGCGCGTCGACCTGGGGGACGAGGCGATCCGCCTGGCGCGCCTGCTCGACGACCTGCTGCCCGGTCAGGACGTGGTCCGCGCGCTGCTCGCGCTGATGCTGCTGCAGCACTCGCGGCGCGACGCTCGCCTGGACGCTGCGGGCGACCTGGTCCTGCTGCCCGACCAGGACCGCTCGCGGTGGCATCACGACGAGATCGCCGAGGGCCTGGCACTGCTCGAGGGCCTGCCGCCGGTCGCGGGCTCGCGGCTCGGCACCGAGTACCGGTTGCAGGCGCAGGTCGCCGCGGAGCACGCGTCGGCCGCGTCGTCGCAGGACACGCGCTGGGCGGTGATCGCGGACCTGTACGGCCGGCTCGAGCAGGTCACGGGCTCGCCGGTGGTGCGCCTGGCCCGCGCGGTGGCGGTCGCGGAGGCCGACGGCCCTCAGGCGGGGCTGGCGGTGCTCGACGGGATCGAGCAGGCCCTGCCGCGCCATCACCGCGTGCCTGCGGTGCGTGCCGAGCTGCTGGTCCGTGCGGGGGCGACCGGTGAGGCGGTCGCGGCGTACGACCGGGCGATCACGATGGCGGTCAGCCCGGCCGAGGTCCGTCACCTGCAGCAGCGGCGCGCGGCGCTCGTCGGGGACGGGCACCCGGGCGGCGGCGCGGGTCAGCCGACGACGAGCAGGTAGAGCAGCGCGGCGTTCAGCGCGACGACGAGCGCGACGACGGTGACCAGCACGACGTGCATCGGGGTGCTCGTGCGCGCCTCTCCCATGAGGTCGTGCGCGCGGGTCAGGCGCACGAGCGGGATCAGGGCGAACGGGATGCCGAAGCTGAGGACGACCTGCGAGACGACGAGCGTCCACGTCGGGTCCGCGCCCGCGGCGAGCAGCAGCACGGCCGGCACGATCGTCACGGCGCGGCGCGCCAGGATCGGGATCCGCCGGTGCAGCAGCCCGGCCATGATCGTCGCTCCCGCGTACGCGCCGACGGAGGTCGAGGCGAGCCCGGAGGCGAGCAGGCCGATCGCGAACGCGATGCCGACGACGGGCCCGAGCGCGTCGGTGATCGCGGCGTGCGCACCTTCGATCGAGTCGGTGCCGGGCACCCCGCGCAGGCCCGAGGCGGCCAGCAGCAGCAACCCGATGTTGACCAGCCCGGCGACGACGAGCGCCAGGCCGACGTCCCAGCGGGTCGCGCGCAGGAGGCGGTCGCGCCACGGCCCGGCCTCGGCGTGCCCGTGCCGGTCGCGGGCGAGCGCGGAGTGCACGTAGATCGCGTGGGGCATGACGGTCGCGCCGAGCATCGACGCGGCGAGCAGCACCGAGTCGCTGCCGTCGAACCGGGGCACGAGTCCCGACAGCACGCCGCGCGCGTCGGGCGGGCTCACGCCGAGGCCGGCGAGGAACCCGACGGTGATGACGGCCAGCAGCGCGACGACGACGTGCTCGAACCGCCGTTGCCCGAACCGGTCCTGCGTGCCGAGCAGGGCGAGGGAGACGAGCCCGACGATCACGCCGCCGAGCCACAGCGGGACCCCGAACAGCAGGTGCAGGGCGATCGCCCCGCCGACGACCTCGGCCACGTCGGTCGCGGCGGCGACGAGCTCCGCCTGCGCCCAGAAGGCGAGCCGTGGCCCGCGGCGCAGGCGCGCGCCCAGCACGTCGGGCAGCGACTGGCCGGTGACGAGCCCGAGCTTGGCGGACTGGTACTGCACGAGGACCGCCATGGCGTTGGCCGCGACGAGCACCCACAGCAGCAGGTACCCGAACCGCGCACCTGCCGTGAGGTTGGCTGCGACGTTGCCGGGGTCCACGTAGGCGATCGCGGCGACGAAGGCGGGCCCGAGCAGCAGCGGGCCGCGCGGCCGCCGGCCTGGGTTTCGCGGTGCGGCCCGCTCAACCGTCGGCACGCCCGTCAAACGGTCACCCCCATCAAGAAGTTCGGATATCCGAACTCTACGCGGGCGCGCGTGGGCGCGCACGCACCGCGCCGGGGCGCCGGAGGATCAGGCCGCCGCGACCTCGCGGACCCAGGTGCGGCCGGGCTCGCCGTCGTCCGGTCCGGGGACGAAGCCCACGCGGCTGAAGTAGTCACGGTTCGCGGGCACCGGCTCCACGACCAGTCGCTCGAACCCCCGGTCGCGGAACACCCCCGAGCGGCGGTACACGAACTCACCGGGCGTGAAGTCCCGGAACCGGGGCGTCACGTAGTCCATGAGCACCCGCCCCGTGCCGGCGCCCTCGTCGCGCACCTGGACCACGCCCACGGTCTCGTCGCCCCGCACGACGAGGAACGCCGCCGACGTCCGGTCGCCGGCCCCGCCGTCGCGGACGGGGACAGCCGGCTCGAACTTCGCGATGTCCGCGGCGTGCACCGCGAGCACCCGGGCGAGGTAGGCGTCGTCGGGCGCGACCTCGACGACCTCGTACGCCGCCTCGTCGTGCCGCTCGCGCAGGAGCCGGGCGAGCCAGTAGACGTCGATGAGCGTGATCGCCGCGTTCATCGCGGCGAAGGGCCAGATCCCGACGGCCACGTTGTACGCGGTCGCGATCGCCGCACCCGCCAGGTTCATCCACCGGAAGCGCAGGACCCGAGCCTGCATGAGCGAGACCACGACCAGCACGGAGCCGATCCAGCCGAACACCTCGAGCCAGTTCATGTTCCGAGCCTAAGCGGCCGTAAACACGTGGCGCCGGGACCGCCGACCGGCGCACGCTGGCGGTGTGACGACCGTCCGACGGGTGCGGGTGACGGCCACGGCGACGGAGCCGGCGGCCGCCCTGCTGCGCGCCTACACCGACGCCTGCAACGACGTGAACCGCTCCGTGTGGGGCCACGACGACTACGCGCGCGACGCCGCCGAGCTGCTCGAGGCCGCCCGGGACAAGCCCTACGAGACGTCCGTGCGACTGGTGGCGGTCGACGACGCGTACGACCACGTCGCGGACGACGAGCTCCCGCTCGAGGCCGCGCTGGGCACCGGTGTCGTGGTCCTGCCGCAGCAGGACAACCTCGCGCTGGCGTACGTGAACGTCGCGGTCCGGCCCTGCGCACGCGGCCGGGGAGTCGGCAGCACGCTCGCCGAGGCGTGCCTGGCGGTCGCGCGCGAGCACGGACGCACCACGCTGACGGCGTCGACCGACCACCGGGCCGAACCCGCCGAGGGGCCCGAGACCCTGACGGCGCCGACCGGCTCGGGCCGCGTCCCGCTGGACGACCCGAGCGTGCGGTTCCTGACCCAGCGCGGCTGGGACCTCGAGCAGGTCGCGCGCCGCTCGGTCCTGCCGCTGCCGGCGGATCCCCGGATGCTCGAGGAGCACCGGGTCCGCGCCAATCGCGCGGCGGGCACCGAGTACCGCACGATCAGCTGGGAGGGCCCCGTGCCCGACGAGTGGGTCGACGCGATGGCGGCGCTGTACACCGAGATGAGCGACGCCCCGCCCCTGGGCGGGCTGGAGTACGAGCGGGACCGGTGGGACGCGGTGCGCGTGCGGACCTACGAGGACCAGCAGACCAAGCGCGGAGTCACGGCCTGGACGACCGCCGCGCTGCACGTGCCGTCCGGCATGCTCGTCGGCTACACGACGCTCCTGGAGGTCCCGCCCGTGCGCGACCTGGTCCACCAGGAGGACACGCTGGTCGCCGCCGCGCACCGCGGGCACCGTCTCGGCATGCTCCTGAAGACGACGAACCTGCAACGGCTGGCCGCAGCCCGGCCCGACGCGCGGCGCGTCGCCACGTGGAACGCCGAGGAGAACGAGCACATGCTCGCGATCAACGTGGCCCTGGGCTTCCGCCCCGCGGGGTGCTCCGGCGAGTGGCAGCTCAAGCTCGGCACCGCGCACCGCACGGTCGCCGGCTGACGCCACCCACGCGCCGGCTCAGCCTCGACCGCGCCGACCCGAGGCGCGGCCGCGTGTCACCGCGGCCGCGCCTGGGCCGCCTCAGGGGAGCGGATCCTGCGTGCTGCCTCCGGACGGGCCGACGTCCTCGGGCGGGGCACCGGGCTCGGAAGGGGCACCGGGCTCGGGCGCCACGGGTCCGGCCGGGTCGTCGGCGAGCAGGCGGTACAGCGCGCGACGAGCCCCGTCGATCGCGCCGACGGCGGCCGCCACCTGGTCCGGCGTGCCGGTCCGTGCCACCTGCTCGGCGGCGCCCGCGAGCGCGCCGAGCGCGCGATGCAGCTCGCGCCCGGGGTGGGGGTGGCGCTCGCTCGCCGCCTGCCACGGGTCGCCGAGCTCCTCGGCGTGCTCGACGACGTAGGCGCCACCGAGCTCCGTGAGGGTCGCGAGCTTGCGGCCGGACTCGTTCACGATGGCGACGAGCCCCTCGTCCTCGAGCGCCGACAGCGCGGGGTAGATCGCGCCGGGGCTGGGACGCCACCGGCCCTCGGTCCGCTGGTCGATCTCCTGGATGAGCTGGTAGCCGTGCATGGGCTGCTCCGCGAGCAGGAGCAGGATCGCGGCTCGGGTGTCCCCCCGGCCCGCTCGTCGGCCGCGCCCGCGGTGGGCGTCGGGTCCGCCGAAGCCCGGGGGCGGGCCGAAGCCCCCCGGCCCGCGACGCCCGCCGCGGCCGGGGGAGGCGGCCT
>JAEYUL010000143.1 GCA_023432565.1 Actinomycetes bacterium
CCCGTGCCGCCGCCTCCGGGCGCACCGACGACCGGACCCATCACGCGTCCGCTCGTGCTGGCCCCGCTCGCGCCGCACCGCGCCGGCCCGGACCTGGACACGCGTGCCCTGCCGCTCGTGCCCCGACCGCCGACGCCGGCGACCGCGACACCGGCCTCGGACCCCGCAGGGGCGTCCGGTCGCGCCCCGGCCCTCGGCACCGATTCCGACCTCGGCGTGCTGGGGCACCCCGTGCCGCACCGGTTCGGCGACGACGAGGACGTCGAGACCACGCGCCGTGCGCTCGCGCCCGTCCCGCCCCCGACCCGTGAGCCGATCACCGCGGCCGTGCTCGAGATCAGTGACGGTCAGCGCGTCCAGGTCCGCCACACCGCGCTCGTCGGCCGCAACCCCGCGGCGGCGACGGACGGCGTCCAGCTCGTGCGCGTCGTCGACCCGGGCCGCTCGGTGTCCAAGACGCATCTGCAGGTCGCGGTCGAGCGCACCGGGGTCTGGGTCGCGGACCGGGGGTCGACGAACGGCACGGTCGTGACCCTGCCCGACGGTGCTCAGGTCATCTGCCCGGTGGACCAGCCGGTGCGTCTGCGGCTGGGGGCGGTCGTGGTGTTCGGCGACTGCGCCATGCGCCTCGTCGAGCTGACCTGAGAGTTCCCTGATCCGGAACGCTGTTCCGCCCCGTCGCGGGCGTCCGGAGCCTAGGCTGGCGGTATGGCGAACAGTCGCCACGCTGCACAGATGCAGCTGGTGCAGGTGGACGAGCCCACGGCGACGACGGTGCAGGCTCGGCACACGACGCTGCCCCCGCAGGGCGCGGCAGGTGCGCCCACCACCCCGGATCCGGCGACCTCGGTCACGGACCCCGACGGCCTCGGGCCGGACGACACGGCACGGCGTCCCGTCGACGGGCGGCGTCGTCGCGTGCTCGTGACGTGGGGGGCCGTCGTCGGCGTGGTGGTCCTCGCGGTCGCCGTCCTCACGTCGGTCGACGAGACGCGCCGCGAGCACGCGTACGAGCGCGCGGTGGCGGTCCCTGGGCTGCTGACGCCGCTGGACGGGCCGGTGCACGTCGCGTGGCGGGCCCCCGCATCGTCGGGTGAGGGCACGGTCGTCGTCGCCGACGACGTCGTGGTCGTCGTCCAGCGCGACGCCCAGGGCGCCAGCCTCGCGGCGTACGGCGCGCTCACGGGCGACCAACGCTGGACGACGCGCGTCAGCGGGCCGGCGCCCGCGACCGAGCAGGTGTCGCTGCAGTGCCCGAGCTGGCGCGGCGCGCGTGTGAGCGGGCTCGTGCTGTGCGCGATGGACCGCGCCGTCCCCGTCTACGGCGACACCGCTCCGGGTGAGCCGGTCGCGGACGACGCCCTGGGGTTGCGCGTGATGGCCCTCGACGCCGCGACGGGACGCATGGTCGGCTCGTGGCTCCAGGAGGGCGACGTCGCGGGCTTCGGGCGCGTCGGCGACGACATGGTCGTCGCGGTGACCGACGCCGAGGGTCACTCCGTGGTGGAACGCCGCTCGGGCAGGACGGGCGAGGTGCGCTGGCGCTACCAGTCGTACGACCGGCTCGCGGGGACGTTGGCGATCGAGCGCGCCACGATGGTCGTCAGCGACGCCGTCGCGGTGGTCCGTGGGGCCGAGCTCGCGGTCCTGCGCGTGGGCGACGGTGAGCCCGTCGTCACGCAGACGCGCGGCCAGGCGGTCGCGCTCGTCCCCTTCCGGGACGGGTTCGCCGCGTGGACGCCCGCGCACGGCGGCTGGACCTTCGACCGCGAGGGGTCGGCCCTGACCCCGCTGCCGGCCGTGCCGTCCACCCTGGCCGTCGACGACGAGTCCGCCCAGGACGTCGTCGTGCTGTCCACGGGGGTCGCGGTGAAGGGCTTCGCGGCCGGGACCGGCGACGAGCTCTGGTCGGTCAGCACGCGGTCGTCGCCGCGAGCCGTCGTGGACGGCACCGTGCTCGTCTCGGACGACGGCCGGTGGGCGGGCTACGACGCGCGCACCGGCTCGGCCCTGTGGTCGCACGAGCTCGACGCGCCCGACTGGCCCGTCCTGACGGACGGCACGCTCGTGCTCACTCCCGTCTCGGAGCGCGGCGGCGGGACCACGCTCGTGGCGCGCGGCCTGCGCGACGGCGCGCAGCGCTGGCAGGTCGACGTCCCGCCGCAGGTCACGCGCCTGGCGCCGGTCGGCGGGGTGCTCGTCGGCCGGACGGAGGACGGCATCGTCGTCCTGACGCCCTGACCGCCGCCGCGGTGTCGCGTGCGGGCGCGTCATGCGGCTCGGCTTGCCGAGCGGGCCACGCGGGGGAGTAAGGTGACCGACGTGCTGAGCACGACGGGCGTGAGCCTCCTCCTTCCGTGCCGCGGTGGGGCCTGACAGGCCGGACCCCTGCCGCGGTGTCGTTCTGCGCCGGCTGACCACACGCCGAGAGAACCCGCGAAGGAGCACCACCCCATGAGCGTCACCCCGACGAGCTCGAGCTACCAGCAGACGAGCCCGCAGCAGCCGTCAGGCATGCCGATCCACAAGTACCGGCCGTTCCACGAGATCATCAAGGTCGACCTGCCGGACCGCCGGTGGCCCGACGCGCGCATCACGAAGGCCCCGCGCTGGTGCGCGGTGGACCTGCGCGACGGCAACCAGGCACTGATCGAGCCGATGAACCCGGCCCGCAAGCTCGAGATGTTCGAGCTGCTGGTCGACATGGGCTTCAAGGAGATCGAGGTCGGCTTCCCCGCGGCGTCGCAGACGGACTTCGACTTCGTCCGGATGCTCATCGAGGACAACCGCATCCCCGACGACGTCGTGATCCAGGTGCTGACGCAGTCGCGAGAGCACCTCATCGAGCGCACCTACGAGGCGATCGCCGGTGCGAAGCAGGCGATCGTGCACCTCTACAACTCGACGTCGGCCCTGCAGCGCGACGTGGTGTTCCGCTCCGACGAGGACGGCATCGTCGACATCGCCGTCTCGGGCGCACGCTTCTGCAAGAAGTACGAGGAGCTGATCCCGGACACCGAGGTGTACTACGAGTACTCGCCCGAGTCGTACACGGGCACCGAGCTGGAGTTCGCGCTGCGCATCTGCAACGCGGTCCTCGAGGAGCTGGCACCGACGCCCGAGCGCCCGGTGATCATCAACCTGCCCGCGACGGTCGAGATGGCGACGCCGAACGTGTACGCCGACTCCATCGAGTGGATGAGCCGCAACCTGCGCTACCGCGACGCGGTGGTGCTGAGCCTGCACCCGCACAACGACCGCGGGACCGCTGTGGCCGCAGCCGAGCTGGGGTACATGGCGGGTGCGGACCGCATCGAGGGATGCCTGTTCGGCAACGGCGAGCGCACCGGCAACGTGTGCCTGGTGACCCTCGGCATGAACCTGTTCAGCCAGGGCATCGACCCGCAGCTCGACTTCTCCGACATGGACCGCATCCGGCGCACGGTCGAGCGGTGCAACCAGCTGCCCGTGAACGAGCGCCACCCGTACGGCGGCGACCTGGTCTTCACCGCGTTCTCCGGCTCGCACCAGGACGCGATCAAGAAGGGCCTGGACATGCTCGCCCAGCGCGCGGCGGCGCTCGGCAGGACCGTCGACGACGTCGTGTGGGCGGTCCCGTACCTGCCGATCGACCCGAAGGACGTGGGGCGCTCGTACGAGGCGATCATCCGGGTCAACTCGCAGTCGGGCAAGGGTGGCATCAGCTACCTCATGAAGTCGGAGAAGCACCTCGACCTGCCTCGTCGGCTCCAGATCGAGTTCTCGCAGGTGGTGCAGCAGCACACCGACCAGCACGGCACGGAGGTCACAGCCGACGACCTGTGGCGGATCTTCGTCGACGAGTACCTGCCGGTCGAGGTCGCGAAGGTCGGCACGGACGCCGAGGACTTCGGCGACCTCGTCCCGTGGGGTCGCTTCTCGCTCCAGGGCACCCGGACGACGAGCGCTCAGGACGGCCCGGACACGCTGTCGGTCGACCTCGTCGACCGCGGTGAGGTGCGCACCCTCGAGGGCTCGGGCAACGGGCCCGTCGCGGCGTTCGTCGCTGCGCTCGCCCAGGTGGGCGTGGACGTGGCGGTGCTCGACTACGCCGAGCACGCCCTGTCCGAGGGTGGCGACGCCACGGCCGCGGCCTACGTCGAGTGCGCGATCGGCGACGACATCCTGTGGGGCGTGGGCATCGATCCCTCGATCACGACCGCGTCGCTCAAGGCGATCGTCTCGGCGATCAACCGCCACCTGCGCTGACCGCCCGGCGCCCGCCCACGCGGCTCGGCCCAGCGGCCGGCCGCGTGCGCGGGCGTCGGCGGCGCGGGAGCGGCGTCGTGTGGGCGCGGCGGGGGACAATGCACGCGTGAGCCTCTACCGCGACGAGGCGATCGTCCTGCGTACCCACAAGCTGGGGGAGGCGGACCGGATCGTCACGCTCCTGACCCGCCAGCACGGCAAGGTGCGCGCGGTCGGCAAGGGCGTGCGCCGCACGACGTCCCGGTTCGGCTCGCGGCTCGAGCCGTTCATGCACGTCGACCTGCAGCTGTCCAGGGGCCGCAACCTCGACATCGTGACCCAGGCGGAGACGATCGGCCCGTACGGACGTGCGCTCGCGGGGGACTACTCGCTGTACACGGTCGGCACGGTCATGCTCGAGACGGCGGAACGGCTCGTCGACGCCGAGCACGAGCCCGCGCTGCAGCAGTACTGGCTGCTCGTCGGAGGCGTGCGTGCCCTGGCGACGCGGGAGCGGGCTCCAGGTCTCGTGCTCGACTCCTACCTGCTGCGCGCGCTCGCAGTCGCGGGGTGGGCGGCGAGCTTCCACGACTGCGCGCGCTGCGGCGCTCCGGGGCCGCACCACGCGTTCAACGTGCAGTCCGGCGGAGCCGTGTGCTCGGCGTGCCGCCCTCCCGGGTCCGCGTCGCCCGCACCGGAGACGTTCGCGTTGCTGGCGGCGCTGCTCGCGGGTGACTGGGCGGTCGTCGACCGCAGCGCCGAACGCCACCGCGGCGAGGCCGCGGGACTGGTCGCCGCGTTCAGCCAGTTCCACCTCGAGCGTCGCCTGCGCTCGCTGCCGCACGTCGAGCGCGTCTAGGGGCACCGGCCGGTCCCGCGTGGACGGCACAATGGCATCGTGCCCTCACCCGTGCTGCCCCCTCCCGCGCACCCCTCGGGTGCCCGACCCCCGGCGATCCCGAGGCAGTTCGTGCCGCGTCACGTGGCCGTGGTCATGGACGGCAACGGGCGGTGGGCCAACGCCCGCGGCCTGAGCAGGGTCGAGGGGCACAAGGCCGGCGAGGCCTCGCTGCTGGACGTGGTGGCGGGTGCGATCGAGATCGGCGTCGAGTACGTCTCGGCGTACGCGTTCTCGACCGAGAACTGGAACCGGTCGCCCGACGAGGTGCGCTTCCTCATGGGCTTCAACCGGGACGTGCTGCGCCGCCGCCGCGACGAGATGAACTCCTGGGGCGTGCGGGTCCGATGGGCGGGCCGCCGCCCACGGTTGTGGCGTTCGGTGATCGCCGAGCTCGAGACGGCCGAGGAGCTGACGAAGGACAACCGGGTCTGCACGTTGACGATGTGCGTGAACTACGGCGGGCGCGCCGAGATCGCGGACGCGGCCGCGGCGCTCGCGCGCGACGTCCAGGCCGGCCGGCTCAAGCCCGACCGCATCTCGGAGAAGGTCTTCGCGCGGTACCTGGACGAGCCCGACCTGCCGGACGTGGACCTGTTCCTGCGCTCGTCCGGCGAGCAGCGCACGTCGAACTTCATGATCTGGCAGGCCGCCTACGCCGAGCTGGTGTTCCTGCAGGAGGCGTGGCCCGACGTGGACCGACGCCACCTGTGGCGCGCGATCGAGGAGTACGCGCGGCGCGACCGCCGGTACGGAGGAGCGGTCGACGCACCGGTGTCCTGACCGCGCGGGCGGCGTACGACGAGGGGTGGACGCGTCGGTGCCGCCAGGCAGACGACGGGGGGACGGCGCAGGTGGGGCGCGAGACCCCGGAGCGATGCGCGGCGGGTTCGCGCAGCCGCAGGCTGGCCGCATGAGCCAGACGGTCACGAACCCGCTCGTCCCCGCGACCTCGATGCACGACCCGCGCCTGTCTGGCCGGGGCCTGGTCAAGCGCTACGGCCCGACGACCGCTCTGGCGGGGGTGGACGTCGACCTCGGGGAGGGTGAGTCCCTCGCGATCATGGGTCCGTCCGGCTCGGGCAAGTCGACGCTGCTGCACGTGCTTGCGGGCATCCTCGTGCCTGACGCCGGCGAGGTGCGGCTGCGCGGCCGACGCGTCGACGGGTTGTCCGAGCGCGAGCGCTCGCTCCTGCGGCGCGGCCGGTACGGGTTCGTGTTCCAGCACGGCCAGCTGCTGTCCGAGCTCACCGCGCTGGAGAACGTCGCGATCGCCTCGATGCTCGACGGCGAGCCGCGCGCGTCGGCCGAGCAGCTCGCGGCGCAGTGGCTCGCGACGCTCGGTGCGGCCGCTGAGCGGGACCGTCGGCCGGGGGAGATGTCGGGAGGCCAGGCGCAACGCGTCGCGGTCGCACGCGCTCTGGTCACAGCGCCCGACGTGGTGTTCGCCGACGAGCCGACCGGTTCCCTGGACCAGGTGACGGGTCACGAGGTCATGCGCATCCTCGTGGAGTCCACGCGCGCCGTGGGCGCCTCGCTCGTCGTGGTCACGCACGACCCCGGTGTCGCGTCCTGGTGCGACCGCCGTGTCGACATGCGCGACGGCCTCGTCGCGCCGGCCACGGCCGTCGAGCGGACGACGGTGTGAACGCCGTCGTCGGGCTCGCCCCGCGGCTCGCTCGCGCGGCGGGCCGCGACGGGCGCGTCACGACCAGCCTCACCGTCGTCGCCTTCGCGGTCACGACCGCTGTGGCCACGAGCGTCCTGGCCGCCGCGCTCGCCCTCGCGCGCCGCGCGCAGCACCCGGTCACCGGGTTCGACGAGTGGCTCGGTGGCGCCTCCGCCCTGCTCGCGTGGGTCGCGACCGTGCTGCTCGTCGTCCCGCTGCTGACCGTGGGCGGTGCGGCAGCCCGGCTCGGGGCCCTCCGCCGCAACGAGCGGCTCGCGACCCTGCGTCTGCTGGGCGCCACCCCGCGCGAGGTCGTCGCCCTGACGCTCGTCGAGACGGCGACGCAGGGCCTCGTCGGCGCCGCCCTGGGGACCGTCCTGTACGGCGCGCTCCTGCCGGTCTGGACGTCGATCCCGTTCCTGGGGCGCCCGTTCACGGCGCGCGAGCTGTGGGTGGGCCCGGCAGCGCTCGCGCTCGTGTGGGTTGCCGTCCCCCTGCTCGCGGCCGTCAGTGGCGTGGTGATGCTGCGCGGTGTCGTCGTCTCGCCGCTGGGCGTGACCCGACGCGAGCTCGCGCTCGCGCACCCGGCCGGCGGCCACCGAGTCCTCGCGCCCGTTGCCGCGTCGGGTCCTGACCGAGACGGCCGTGCGCCCCGACCGACTCACCGCGTCGGGTGCGTCACGAACGCCGTGCCCGCAGGACCGCGTCGTGGACCGTCACGGTCTCGCCCTGCGCCGTCGTGACCGTCCGCGGAACGGCCGCGGCCACCTGCACGTCCCAGCCCGTCCCGAGCGCGAGGAGCTCGTCACGCACGTCGTCGGCGCCGGGAAACATGCCGGGGTCGTGCGGCCTGCCCACCGGTGCGGCGAGGTCGAGTGCGTCGTGCTGCACGACCAGCAGGGTCCCTCCCGGTGCGACGCGTCGGGCGGCACGAGCGACGAACCCGCGCCGGGCCTGCGGTGCGAGGTGGATGAAGTGCGTGCTCACCAGGTCGAACTGCGTGTCGTCCTGCCACGTCGCGACGTCCGCCTGCACCCAGCGCACCTCGACGCCGGCCTCGGCGGCTGCCTGCGCGCCGCGGGCCAGGCCGGTCGCCGCGAAGTCCACCGCGGTCACGTCCCAGCCCTGCTGCGCGAGCCAGACCGCGTCCCTGCCCTCGCCGGCCCCGAGATCCAGGGCGGTCCCGGGTGTCAGGTGCGCGGTGTGCGCCACCAGGGTGGCGTTGGGACGCGCGCTCCAGACCGCGCCCGCCGCGCCGTACCGCTCCTCCCAACCCGCAGCGTCCAGCGACCACGTCGCGTGGTCGGCCCCGTCGCGCGCGGTCATCGCCCGCCACCGGGCCACGGCGTCGCGGGCGTCCAGCTCGACGAGCTCGGCGTTGAGCTGTGCGCCGACGGTGGCTCCCTGCGCGGCGGACGTCAGCACGGTGCCGGACGGGTCGGTGGCGTTGCCCGCGACCCGTACGCCGGCCACCGCCGTGGAGCCGAACGCGTCGGCCGGCACCGTGGTGGCGACCTGTACGCCGGCGAGCTCGACCGGCTCGGCCCGCAGACCGAGCGGAGCCAGGTGCTCGGCGTTCGCCGCGAGCGTCGTGCGCACCACCAGGGCGTCGGCCGGGAGCGTCTCGCCCGCGTCGGTCCGGACCGCGGTGAGCGCGTCGTCCTGCACGACGAGCTCGGCGAGCCGGCCGTGAGCCACCCGGACCCCCCGTGCGGACAGGCGGGCGGCCTCGTCGGCAGGGAGCGAGTCGTCGGCGCGCAGCAGGGTGACGCGCGGGGTCCACTGCCGCCACAGCAGAGCGGCATGCACGCCGAGAGGTCCGTCCCCCGCGACGACGACCGTGCCGTCACCGACCTCCCACCCGTGGCAGTACGGGCAGTGCAGCACGTCGCGACCCCAGCGCTCGGCCACCCCGGGCACGTCCGGAAGGACGTCGCGCCCGCCGGTCGCGCTCACCACCGTGCGCGTGCGGACCTGCGTGCCGTCGTCCAGCTCGACGTCGAACTCGCCCAGCCGGCCGCGCACCGCCACGACCCGCCCCGTTCGCAGCTGCGCACCGTAGCCGACGACCTCGTCGCGTCCGACGGCGAGCAACGCCCGCGGCGGCACGCCGTCGCGCGTCAAGTAGCCGTGCGCGTGGGCGGCGGGCGCGTTGCGCGGACGGGCGTCGTCGACGACCAGCACCCGGCGGCGGGCACGGGACAGCACGAGTGCCGCGGCGAGCCCCGCTGCGCCCGCCCCCGCGACCACGGCGTCCCACGCGACGCCGGAGGTCTCCTCGCGGGCACCGGGGCCGGGGTGCCGGCCGGCGTCGTCCCTCCCGGCGTCGTCCTGCCCGGGCGGGTGCTGGTGCGTGTGCTCGCTGGCCTGCTCCATGTGGCTCTCCCCGCGGGTGCTGGCCGGTCTCCCGGCGATCGGCTGCGTCCTCGTGGGACGTTCCCCCGGATCGCCCGAGCGCGGCAAGGAGCCTTGCCGGAATGGCAAAGTGGGGCCGTGGACGACGACGTGCTCGCCCAGGTCGGGCCGCGGCTGCGGGCGATGCGCCGGCGCCGTGCCCTGACGCTCGCGGCGCTCTCGGCGCAGACGGGCATCGGGATGAGCACGCTGTCGCGCCTGGAGTCCGGGCAGCGGCGGCCCACGCTCGAGCTGCTGCTCCCGCTCGCTCGCGTGCACCAGGTCCCGCTCGACGAGCTCGTCGGCGCGCCCCGCACGGGCGACCCGCGCGTGCACGCCGAGCCGTTCGAGCGGCACGGTGCGACCTATGTGCCGCTGACGCGTCGGCCCGGGGGCTTGCGCGCGTACAAGCTCGTCCTTCCGGTGGAGGCGCCCGACCGCAGGCTCGAGCCGCAGGTGCACGAGGGCTACGAGTGGATGTACGTCCTGTCGGGGCGCGTCCGGCTCGTGCTCGGCGAGCACGACCTCGTGCTCCGCGAGGGCGAGGTCGCGGAGTTCGACACCAGGACGCCGCACGCCTTCACCAACCCTGGTCCCGGGCCGGCCGAGCTGCTGACGCTGTTCGGGCCGCAGGGCGAACGCATGCACGTCCGCGCTCGCCCCCGCGCCCGAGGCACGGACTGACCACGCGTGTCGGGGGTGGCCCCTACGGTGGGTCGCATGGGACTCACGGTGGAGATGGTCACGTTCGACACGACGGACGCGGTCGCGCTCGCGACCTGGTGGGCGCGCCAGCTCGGCGGCCAGGTGCACGACGACGCGGACGGCTGGTTCGTCTCCGCGAGCGACGTGCAGGGCGTCGCGCGCGTCGGCTTCCAGAAGGTCGCCGAGGTCACGCCCGGCAAGAACCGCGTGCACCTGGACCTGTCGGCCGCTGACGCCCAGGCCGAGATCGCTCGCCTCCTGTCCGACGGTGCCTCGCTCGTCGGTGCGCACACGGAGGGCGGCTTCTCCTGGACGGTGCTCGCGGACCCGGACGGCAACCAGTTCTGCGTCGCGCAGGCCTGAGTGCCGGGTGGCGGGCGTCGACGGCCCGCCCGGGACGAATGGATGCAGGTCCCGCGGTGCGTGACAGGTAGCCTGGGCGCGCTCTGCGGAGCGCCGAGCACGGCGCGCGCGGAGCTGGTCGACCCCCAGCCCGCAGCACCCAGCCGCGGGCGCCGAGCACCTGGAGAGCACCGCCGTGGCAGCACCTTCGCGTCTGGATTCCGTCGTCTCCCTCGCCAAGCGGCGAGGCTTCGTCTTCCCGAGCGGTGAGATCTACGGAGGTACTCGCTCCGCGTGGGACTACGGGCCGCTGGGCGTCGAGCTCAAGGAGAACATCAAGCGCCAGTGGTGGCGCGCGATGGTCACCAGCCGTGACGACATCGTCGGCATCGACTCCTCGGTGATCCTGCCGCGCCAGGTCTGGGTCGCCTCGGGGCATGTGGGGGTGTTCACCGATCCGCTGACGGAGTGCCTGAGCTGCCACAAGCGGTTCCGCGAGGACCAGCTGCTCGAGGAGTTCGAGGAGCGCAAGGGCCGCGCGCCCGAGGGTGGCCTCGCCGGTGTCCCGTGCCCGAGCTGTGGCACCAAGGGCCAGTGGACCGAGCCGCGCGACTTCAACATGATGCTCAAGACGTACCTCGGCCCGGTCGAGGACGAGTCCGGCCTGCACTACCTGCGGCCGGAGACGGCGCAGGGCATCTTCGTGAACTTCAAGAATGTCTACACCGCTGCGCGGATGAAGCCTCCGTTCGGCATCGGCCAGATCGGCAAGTCGTTCCGCAACGAGATCACGCCCGGCAACTTCATCTTCCGCACGCGCGAGTTCGAGCAGATGGAGATGGAGTTCTTCGTCGAGCCCGGCACCGACGAGA
>JAEYUL010000156.1 GCA_023432565.1 Actinomycetes bacterium
CCGTCGTGGCCCTCGGCACGGTCCTGTACTTCCCGATGCAGGTGGCGTTCGACGCGATCGCCGAGTCGCACTGGCTGATCGCGGGTCTCGGCCTGCTCGCCGCGGGCGTCGGGTACGTCGTGGGCCGGCTGTACGGGGGTGCCGACTGGCGGCTGTCGGCCCGCTCCGGCGCCGCGGTCGCCGTGGTCATGGGCGCCCTGGTCTTCGTCGACCAGGTCATGCAGGTCTGGGGCCCGTACTTCAAGGCCCTGTCCGGCCGCCCGATCCCGACCTTCGGTGACCGGACCCCGAACCTCGGCGGCAACTACTGGGTGCAGGTGCTCGACTCGTTCACGCACCTGGCGCTGCCCACCGCGACGCTCGTGCTGATCGCGTTCGCGTCGTACACCCGCTACGCGCGCTCGAGCATGCTCGAGGTGATGAACCAGGACTACATCCGCACGGCGCGCGCCAAGGGCCTGCCGGAGCGGGTCGTGGTCGTGCGGCACGGTTTCCGCAACACGCTGATCCCGCTCGCGACGATCGTGCCGATCGACGTCATCACGCTCATCGGCGGCGCCGTCATCACCGAGGCGGTGTTCGCACGGCCGGGCATGGGCCAGCTCTTCGTCAACGCGCTGCGCCTCGCGGAGCAGGACACGGTGATGGCCTACCTCCTGGTCACCGCCTCGTTGGCCATCATCGCCAACATCGTCGCCGACATCATCTACGCGGTGATCGACCCGAGAATCCGGTTGGACGCATGAGCACCTCCCCTGACCCCCAGCTGCCCGCCGACCAGGTCGAGCGGGCCGAGAACGAGATCGAGCTCAAGGACGTCGTCGGGCTGTCCCAGGGCGAGATCGTCCGCCGCCGGTTCTTCCGGCACAAGGGCGCGATGATCGGCCTCGCCGTCCTCATCGCGGTCACCCTGCTCGCCTTCACGTCCGTGGGCGTCGGGCCGCTGCCCGGCTGGTGGAAGTACACCGGCTACGAGACGAACCTCGACGTGGTGAGGCCCGGTGGGCTGCCCACGCTCTCGATGCCCACGTGGCTCGGTGGTGACGGCTTCGCCGTCGGACCGCACCCGTTCGGGCAGGACGAGCTGGGCCGCGACCTGTTCGCACGGGTCATGCACGGCGTGCAGACCTCGCTCATGGTCATGGCGATCATCGGCCTGGTCGCGTGCGGCATCGGCGTGCTCGTCGGCTCGCTCGCGGGCTTCTTCCGCGGGCGCCTCGACACGTTCCTCATGCGGACGACGGACCTGTTCATCACGGTGCCGACGATCGTGATCGGCGCCGTCATCGGCAAGCTCGCCGGGCAGGTCTCGGGCGTGCTCTTCGCGGTCGGGATGGGCCTGGTGCTGTGGACCAGCCTCGCGCGCCTCGTGCGCGGCGAGTTCCTGGCGCTGCGCGAGCGCGAGTTCGTCGACGCCGCGCGCGTCGCGGGTGCCAGCAACCGGCGGATCATCTTCAAGCACATCCTGCCCAACGCGATCGGCACCATCATCGTGAGCACCACGTTGCTCATGAGCTCGGCGATCCTGCTCGAGACCGCGCTGTCCTACCTGGGCTTCGGTATCCAGCCGCCCACGATCTCCCTCGGGCAGCTCATCCAGGTGTACCAGGAGGCGTTCTCGACGCGGCCGTGGCTGTTCTGGTGGCCGGGTCTGTTCATCGTGGTGATCGCGCTGACCGTCAACTTCATCGGCGACGGCCTGCGCGACGCGTTCGACCCGCGCCAGAAGCGCATCCCCTCGGAGCGCAAGATGGCCAAGGCGCAGGCCGGGGTGGACTCGGCGCGTCAGTCCACGGTTCCTGGGCAGCTCAGCGGCCGCCACGCCGGCATGGGCCCCGGGGCAGCCTGACCGTCATGACGACCAGCACCGTGCGGCTGACCCCGGCTCCGGCCGGGGTCACCGCCGCGCGCTCAGGCCGCGAGCGCGAGCACGCTCGCGGCCAGCAGGACGAGCGTCACGCCGATCAGGCGCGTGTGCCACGTCCGAGCGACGTGGACGGCTCCGCTCGTGACGGCAGCCTCGGCACGCTCGAGGTGCCCCGCGCGGGCGAGCGCGGCGTGCCGGTCGACGATCGCGCGCAGCGCGTCCTCGGCCGTGCCGTCGACGCGCTCGTCGCCGGTGGGCAGCGTGGGCGGCGTCGCCGGGCCGCGGCGGCTCAGCCAGCGCGAGGAGCTGCTGCTGCGCGGCGGTGCCCACGCCTCGACCGGGCCGTCCGTCGTCTCGATGCGCAGGCTGAACCGCACCTCGGCGTCACGGTAGGTGGGCCAGGGGACGACCGCGGTGCGCCAGACGTTGCGCACGGTGACGCCGCCGTCGGACACCTCCACCTCGGGGCGCCAGAACGCCGCCCAGAGCAGCAGCACCACCACAGCGGTGACCGGCAGCGCACGCAGCGCGGCCGCCAGACCGTCGGCCGCGGCGATCGATGCCACGGCGACGAGACCGGCCGCACCGGCCGCGACGGTCAGCCACCGTCCGTACCTCGACGAGAACCTCAGCGTGGGACCCACCCCGCCATGTTCCCAGACCCGCAGGTGAGCGCGGCCCAGACCGGGCGCCGGCACCTGACCCCGGAAGGATCCTGACCGTGGCCATCGACACCACCGACGCACCGACGCCCGCCGACACGAGCGCACCCGTGCTCGAGGTCCGCGACCTCGGAGTCGACTTCTTCGTGGACGGCACCTGGTACCCCGCGGCCCAGGGCGTGTCCTACGACGTCCGGCCCGGCGAGGTCCTCGCGATCGTCGGCGAGTCCGGTTCCGGCAAGACGCAGTCGTCCATGGCGCTCATGGGCCTGCTGCCCGCGAACGGCCGCGCGCGCGGTTCGGCGAAGCTGGGCGACCGCGAGCTGATCGGCATGTCGGCCTCGAAGCTGCGCCGGATCCGCGGCCGGGAGGTCGCGATGATCTTCCAGGAGCCGATGACGGCCCTGAACCCGGTCTTCACGATCGGCTTCCAGATCATCGAGACGCTGCGGACGCACTTCGACGTCGGCCCCGCCGAGGCCCGTGCACGCGCGATCGAGCTGCTCACGCTCGTCGAGATCCCGGACCCCGAGGTGCGGATCGACTCCTACCCGCACCAGCTCTCCGGCGGACAGCGGCAGCGCGCGATGATCGCCCAGGCCCTGGCGTGCGACCCCAAGCTGCTCCTCGCGGACGAGCCGACCACGGCGCTCGACGTCACGGTGCAGGCCGAGATCCTCAAGCTCATGCGCGACCTGCGCGAGCGCATCGACTCGGGCATCGTCCTGATCACGCACGACATGGGCGTCGTCGCGGACATGGCCGACAAGATCCTGGTGATGAAGGACGGGCAGGTCGTCGAGCAGGGCGAGGCGCGCGAGATCTTCTCCAACCCGAAGCACCCGTACACGGTCAAGCTCCTCGACGCGGTCCCGCACCTGGGCCGCAGCACCGAGGCGGCCGCCGCCGAGGCCGCTGCCGAGAAGGCGGGCACGGCCGTCGCGACGGCGACGTCGAGCACGACCACCGACGACCGCCCGCTGGTGCTCGACGCCCAGGACGTGGTCATCGAGTACCCCGGCCGACGCCGCACGCCCGCGTTCCGCGCGGTCGACGGCGTGACCCTGCAGATCCACAAGGGCGAGGTCGTCGGGCTCGTCGGCGAGTCGGGCTCGGGCAAGACGACCGTCGGCCGCGCGATCGTCGGTCTGCTGCCGGTGACGAGCGGGAAGCTCAGCATCGTGGGCCAGGACATGGTCGGTGCCTCGATGCGCGACCTGCGGCCGCTGCGCACCAAGGTGGGCATCGTCTTCCAGGACCCGGGCAGCTCGCTCAACCCGCGCCTGCCGATCGGTGAGTCGATCGCCGAGCCGCTGTTGCTGCACCGGGGCGTCAAGGGTCAGGAGATGCAGCGCGAGGTCGAGCGCCTGCTGGACCAGGTCCAGCTGCCGCGTGCGATGCGCAACCGCTACCCGCACGAGCTGTCGGGCGGCCAGCGTCAGCGTGTCGGGATCGCGCGCAGCCTCGCGCTCGAGCCGCAGCTGCTGGTCGCGGACGAGCCCACGTCGGCGCTCGACGTCTCCGTCCAGGCCACCGTCCTGGAGCTGTTCCAGGAGCTGCAGCGCGAGCACGGATTCGCGTGCCTGTTCATCAGCCACGACCTCGCGGTCGTCGAGATGCTCTCGGACCGCATCGCGGTGATGCACAACGGCAAGCTGGTCGAGGTCGGGGAGACGGCGCAGGTGGTCAACCACCCGCGTGACCCGTACACGCAGCGACTGCTGGCCGCGGTGCCGGTGCCGGACCCGGAGGCGCAGCGAGCGCGGCGCGAGGCGCGCGACGCGCTCCTGGAGGCCCAGCGGCTCGAGTTCGAGCGCGACGAGGCGCACCAGGCGCACGACGCCACGCGTCGGGAGATCCACGAGATCTCCGAGGTCGACAACGAGCGCGAGGCGGGGCGCGGCTTCTGACGATCCTGCGCCGGACGCAGGCCGTGGGCGGGGGGTGAGCGTGGTCCGACGTGCAGTCGAGCTGCGGGCGGCCCCGGCGTCGCCGCGCCCGCCCGGCCGTGGCCCTCAGGTGCGGGGTGCGGGGCTCGTCGCCGGTGCGGTGCTGCTGGTCGGTGCGCTGCTCGCGGGCTGCACCGACGAGCCCGCGCCGCTGCCGTCGCGCACCGCCGCGGCCGTCGTCGCCGTCGACGTGCCGTTCGCGTCCCTGAACGCGGGCACGGCGCAGGGCCGTGCGCCGGGCTCGGTCCTCGTGCGCTCGCTCGTGCAGGACGGCTTCGTCGCGCTCGACGAGACCGGGCGTGCCGTGCCCGACGAGGCGTTCGGCACGGTCGAGAAGGTCGAGGACGACCCCCTGACCGTCCGCTACACGCTCGCTCCCACCGCGACGTGGTCCGACGGCGTGCCGGTCACCGCAGCAGACCTGCTGCTGGAGTGGGCGGCACGTTCCGGCTCGCTCGACGACGTGGTGCCGGAGCTCGGCGACGACGCGGAGATCGTCAACCGGGGCGCGCTCGACCAAGGGGTCGCGTTCGCCGCGACCTCGCGTGCGCTCGTGCACGTGCAGGCCATGCCCACGGTGGACGACGACGGACGCGTGACCGTCGTGTACGCGACGCCGGTGCCGGACTGGCAGGTCGCGCTGGACGTCAACCTGCCGGCCCACACGCTGGGACGCGCCGCACTCGGGATCGAGGACGCGCAGGATGCCGCCGCGGCGGTGGTCACGGCGCTGGCCTCTCCCACCGACCACCGGGACGACCTCGTCGCGCTGTCGCGCGCGTGGCGCACGGCGTTCGACGACGACGCGCTCGAGGCGAGCGTGGCCGACGCGGTCACGACGGGCCCGTACGCGCTCTCGCGGGTGCTGCCCGACGAGCGCGTCGAGCTCGTGCGCAACGAGCGGTACGCCGGGTCGCGTCCGGCCCGGTACGACTCGCTCGTCGTCCGGTCCGACCTGCACCCGCTGGATCAGGTGGCGGCATTGCGCGCGGGGGAGGTCGACGTGATCGCACCCGTGGCGACGAGCGACGTGGGCGACGCGCTCGAGCAGTCCGGTGCCCGCGTGGTCGCGGGCGGGGACGCGGTGTGGCAGCTCGTCGCGCAGGTCGCGCCCGGGGGAGTGCTGGCCCCTGCGGGGGACGAGCCCGATGCGCAGGAGCTCGCGCGCGCGGCGGACGTGCGCCGGGCGCTGTGGGCGGCGATGCCTCGTCAGCAGGTGGTCGACGAGGTCGTCGAACCGTTGTGGCCGCGGGCCGCTGCCGAGCGGGCCGTCCTGGCGACGGCCGGCGCGGGCGTCGGGGGAGCGGTCGACACCGTCGGGGCGGACCTCGCGGCCTCGCGTGCCTTGCTCGAGAGCGCCGGGGTGAGCACGCCGGTCACGGTGCGGCTGCTCGCCAACACGGCCGACCCGCTTCGTGAGCAGGTCGTCGACCTGTTCACCGCGCACGCGCGGGGGGCGGGTGTCGAGGTCGTCGCCGCGACGTCCGACCCCACGACCGGCCTGTGGTCGGACCCGGCGGGGTGGGACGTCGCGCTCGTGCCGACGGTCCAGGACGAGCTGCCCGTCGCCTCGCTCGTCGAGCGATGGGGCAGCGAGGGTGTCGACAACGTGACGCGATGGTCGGACCCGCAGACGGACGAGGCGCTCGCGGCTCTGGCCGCGCTGGTGGACCCGGCCGCGGTGCCGGATGCGGCGGCCGTGCTGGCGCAGCGCCTCGTCGAGGCGGGTGCCCTGACGTCCGTCGTACGGTCGCCCGCGTTCACGGCGACTCGCGCCGAGCCGCTCGCCGGGCGGCCGGACCCGGGTGAGGTGGCGCTGCTGCGGCACTCACGCGCCGACCTGACCGACTGGTGGGCCTGGGCCACCCGGTAGGCCACCCAGGCAGGCCACCAGGCAGGCCACCCAGGCAGGCCGCTCGGTCGGCCCCGTGGCGTGCCGAGGCCCCGGGCGCTGACGCGAACGTCACACCCGGCGATGAGGGGTGAAAGGGTAGGATCGATCGGCGCCGCCGTCGGCGCGCTCCCCCACACCTCACTCGAGAAGAGCCCGCATGCCCTCGTCCGTCACCGGAACGGCCGTCCGCGCCGACCTGCGCAACGTCGCGATCGTCGCGCACGTCGACCACGGCAAGACCACGCTCGTCGACGCCATGCTCTGGCAGTCGGGGGCCTTCGGCGCCCACGACCACGTCGACGAGCGCGCGATGGACTCCGGCGACCTCGAGCGGGAGAAGGGCATCACGATCCTCGCCAAGAACACCGCGGTGCGCTACCGCGGACCGGCGGCCGCGGCGGCGGGTCAGCCGGACGGCGTGACGATCAACGTCATCGACACCCCGGGCCACGCGGACTTCGGCGGCGAGGTGGAGCGCGGCCTGTCGATGGTCGACGGCGTCGTCCTGCTCGTCGACTCCTCCGAGGGCCCCCTCCCGCAGACGCGGTTCGTGCTGCGCAAGGCGCTCACCGCGCAGCTGCCGGTGATCCTCGTCGTCAACAAGGTCGACCGGCCCGACGCCCGGATCGACGAGGTCGTCCACGAGGCCACCGACCTGCTCCTCGGCCTGGCCTCGGACCTGCACGAGGAGGTCCCGGACCTCGACCTCGACTCGATCCTCGACGTCCCGGTCGTGTACGCCTCGGCGAAGGCGGGCCGCGCGTCGCTGACCCAGCCGGCCGACGGCGCGCTGCCGGACAGCGAGGACCTCGAGCCGCTGTTCGCGACGATCCTCGAGAAGATCCCCGCTCCGACGTACGAGCAGGACGCGCCGCTGCAGGCGCACGTCACCAACCTCGACGCCTCGCCGTTCCTGGGCCGCCTCGCGCTGCTGCGCGTGTTCAACGGCACCCTGCGCAAGGGCCAGACCGTCGCGTGGGCGCGGCACGACGGCACGCTGCAGAACGTGCGCATCACCGAGCTGCTCGAGACCAAGGCGCTGGACCGCGTGCCCACGGACTCGGCGGGGCCGGGGGACATCGTCGCCGTGGCCGGCATCGAGGACATCACGATCGGTGAGACCCTCACCGACCCGGACGACCCGCGCCCGCTGCCGCTCATCAAGGTCGACGACCCGGCGATCTCGATGACGATCGGCATCAACACCAGCCCCCTGGCTGGCAAGGGCGGCAAGGGCCACAAGGTCACGGCGCGCCAGGTCAAGGACCGGCTCGACAAGGAGCTCGTCGGCAACGTCTCGCTGCGCGTGGTCCCCACGGACCGTCCCGACGCGTGGGAGGTGCAGGGCCGCGGCGAGCTGGCCCTGGCGATCCTCGTGGAGCAGATGCGCCGCGAGGGCTTCGAGCTCACGGTCGGCAAGCCGCAGGTGGTCACGAAGGTCATCGACGGCGTCGTCCACGAGCCGATGGAGCGCATGACGATCGACGTCCCCGAGGAGTACCTCGGCGCCGTCACGCAGCTCCTCGCGCAGCGCAAGGGCCGCATGGAGACCATGAGCAACCACGGCACCGGCTGGGTGCGCATGGAGTTCGTCGTCCCGGCGCGCGGGCTCATCGGGTTCCGCACGCGGTTCCTCACCGACACGCGCGGCACGGGCATCGCGTCGTCCATCGCCGACGGCTACGAGCCGTGGGCGGGTGTCATCGAGACGCGGACCAACGGCTCGCTCGTGGCGGACCGCGCGGGGGTCGCCACGCCCTTCGCGATGCTCAACCTGCAGGAGCGCGGCACGTTCTTCGTCGAGCCGACCTCCGAGGTGTACGAGGGCATGGTCGTCGGCGAGAACTCGCGCAACGAGGACATGGACGTCAACATCGCCAAGGAGAAGAAGCTCAACAACATCCGCTCGTCGACGGCGGAGTCGTTCGAGAACGTCGTCCCGCCGCGCAAGCTGACGCTCGAGGAGTCGCTGGAGTTCGCGCGCGAGGACGAGTGCGTCGAGGTGACGCCCGAGGTCGTGCGCATCCGCAAGGTCGTCCTCGACCAGACGGAGCGCGCGCGGATCTGGGCGCGCACCAAGAAGGGCTGACGTGAGCGGGTCGCGGCGCGGGTCAGGAGGGCTCCTCGCCGTCCACGCCCACCCCGACGACGAGACGCTCGCGACCGGTGCGCTGCTCGCGACGTGGGCCGCCGCGGGACGTCCGGTCACGCTCGTGACCTGCACGCGCGGCGAACGCGGTGAGGTGATCGGCGATCACCTGGCGCGGCTCGAGGGCGACGGGCCGGCGCTCGCGGCGCACCGCGAGACCGAGCTCGCCGCGGCGGCGGCGGCGCTCGGCGTCACCGACCACCTCTTCCTCGACCGTCTGCCCGGCTGGCACGGCGGACGTCTCGAGGACTCCGGCATGACCTGGGCGGACGAGGGTCGGCGCGCGGTCGCGGCGCCCGACGCCGTCGCCGCGGGCACGGCGTTCTCGACGCGCCCGCTCGACGACGTGGCCGCCGCGCTCGCCGCGCTCATCGCGGCGCGCCGCCCGGACGTCGTCGTCACGTACGAGCCGGGTGGTGGGTACGGCCACCCGGACCACGTACGTGCCCACGACGTCACGCACCGCGCCGTCGAGCTCGCGGCGCAGGGAGACGAGCCGTACGACGTGCCCGTCGTGCTGTGGGCGGCGCAGGGCCGCGACCGTGCGCGCGCCGCACGCGACGCCCTGAGGACGCCGGGCGTGGACCTCGGTCCGCTGAGGGCACCCGCCGCCGACGACGTGTTCGCCTCCGTCGTCGTGCCCGAGCACGAGGTCGCGCTCGAGGTCGACGTCGCTGCCGTGCGGGACGCGGTGCTGGCCGCGCTGCGTGCGCACGCGACGCAGGTGCAGCACGCCCAGCCGGTCGACGGCTGCGCGGCGCTCGTCGGTCGCTACGCGCTCAGCCTCGGGGTGGCCGAGCCGATGCTGCCCGTCGAGCAGTACCGCATGGCCTCCCGGTCGGGGACCGGTCGCGGCGCGGCGCCGCTGGACCTGCGGTGGCCGCCCGGTGTCCGGCCGGTAGCCTGACGCCGTGCAGCCGCTGACCCCGCAGGTGACCGTGCGGGCCCTCCTCTCGTTCCTCCTGGGCCTCGTCGTCGGTGCGCTCGGGACGGTCGTGCACCGCGGGCTGGTCCCGTGGGGTCTGCTCGCCGCGCTCGGCCTCGTGCTCGCGAGCACCGTGATGGTGCGCGCCTGGGGCGGTTGGCCCTCGTACGTCGGGATCACCGGTGGCGTGCTGCTCGCGGTGCTGGTGCTGAGCCGCACGGGACCGGGCGGGGACGTCCTGGTCCCCGCGGGCGAGAACGTGAACACCCCCTGGATCGGCGGCGTGTGGATCGGCGGGTCGGTCCTCGTGCTCGTGCTCGCAGCAGCGGCACCGGGCCGGTGGTTCGACGACACCCCGCGCCCCGCGCGCGTGCCGCGCCACCCGGCGGGTCCGGTGCCGGCGGCGCAGCCCGCGTCGGCACCGCCGGAGTCGAGCGCGCCGGGGGCAGTGCCCGGCTCGAGTGACGGGCCCTCGGGCTCGGCGCCCTCGGCCGACCAGCCCGACGCGCCCGACGGCCGGGTATGACCGCGACCGCGGACGAGCTGCGGGCCGCCGTCGCGGCGCTGCCCGCGGGCGTCGCGGTCGTCACCACGACCTGGCGACGGACCGTCTGGGCCATGACGGTGAGCTCGGCCACCTCCGTGTCGCTCGAGCCGCCGCTCGTGCTGTTCTGCGTGCACGGTGACGCGCGCCTGCGTGACGCTCTCGACGAGGTCGAGACCTGGACGCTGAGCGTGCTGGCCGCGGGGCAGGGTCCCGTCGCGGACTGGCTCGCCTCGCCCGGACGGCCCGCCGTGGACCAGCTCGCCCGTGTCCCGCACCACGCCGCGGCCGTCGCGTCCGGACCCCGGCTCGACGACGCCGCGGCATGGCTCGAGTGCCGCACCCACGCGGTGCACCCGGCGGGTGATCACGACGTCGTCATCGGCGAGGTGCTCGTCGCCGAGCGCGGCCCGCAGGGCGCCGGCGGCCTGGTGCACCTGGACGGTCGGCTGCGGGACGTACGCTGACCGTTCCACCAGCGCGTGGGAGTGAGTGGTGCACGCCCTGTGGAGCGAGGGTGCGAGCCTCGCGGAGGGCTCTGGAGGACGTGGCCGCGCGGCGTCGTTCCCGCCGGGGACCAGAGGCGTAGCCCGTAGAATCGCCGGGCGCAACACGACCGAGCAGAGGACGCGATGACCGACCGTACCGACGTCGACAGCCCGAGCCATGACGAGCCGTCGAAGCCTGGCACCGGCGACGAGGTCGTCTGGCCCGTCTGGGGCGCGGGGACCGGCCGTCCGGCGTTGAGCGACGAGACGCGCCGGATCCCGGTGGTGGCGGACCGGACCGCCTCCGAGGAGCCCTCCGACAGCCCGGCCGACGTGGCAGACGAGCCGAGTGCTGGTGAGCCTCCCGCCGCTGCGCCGGCGCCTGCCGAGCCCACGCGGGAGTCGACCCCCGAGCAGGACCCGGCAGACTCCGGCGAGCTGCCGTCCGGCGACGCGCCGTCGGGTGATGCTCCCGCAGGTGAGCCGGAGGCCACCGCCGAGCCCTCCGACGAGGCCACGGCCGAGCCCGCGACGCACGAGCCGGCTGCCGACGAGGCGGCGACGGACGAGGCGGCTGCCGACGAGCCTGTGACCGACGAGCCGGCAGCCCACGAGCCCGCGACGGACGAGCCCGTGACGGACGAGGCACCAGCCGACGAGCCGGGGACCGACGAGCCGGCAGCTGACGAGCCTGTGACCGACGAGGCGCCAGCCGACGAGCCTGTGACCGACGAGTCGGCAGCTGACGAGCCTGTGACCGACGAGGCGCCAGCGGACGAGCCCGCGACCGACGAGCCCGCGACCGACGAGGCGCCGGCCGACGATCGCGCAAGGGACGAGGCGGCGGCCGACGATCCTGCGACGGACCAGGCGGTGGCGGACGAGCCGGCGACCGAGGAGACGGCAGCCGACGAGGCTGCGACGGGCGAGGCCGCAGCCGACGAGCCGGCCACGGACGAGGCCGCAGCCGACGAGCCGGCCACGGACGAGGCTGCAGCGCAGGGTCCCGACAGCCCCGAGGGTGTCGTCGGTCAGGCACGTGCGGACTCGGCGAGCCCCGAGGTGGTCGCCGCCGGCGAGGCCGAGGCCACCGGCGCGACTGACACCGAGCCGTCCGGCGACGTGGTCGACCCGCGGGCGGGGAGCCTGCCCGCGACGGACGAGTCCTCGTCGACGACGTCGGCCGACGTCGTCGAGCCCTCCGCGACGGGTGCGGCCGAGGCCGGGCGTGGCACCGACGAGGCGTCAGCGGCCGGGAAGCCCGCTGACGAGACCGTGGTCGTCCCGCCGGCCGTCGACCAGACCGTCGTGCTCGCGCCGCTGCCCGACGACGCCGCGCTCGCCGCACGCGAGGCCGCCGGGGCGCAGCAGGTGGGCACGGGCCCCGTGCGTGAGTCGGTCCTGCCCGGGCGCACGATCCCGCCCCTGGCACCAGGGCCGGAGCAGACCACGGGCCAGCCCGCGCAGCCCAGCCCGCTGCCGCCGGTCCCGGCGGCCCTCGCGGGCACGTCCCGCGTCTCGGCGGGCGCCGTCCCGCAGGCACCTCGTGACCCGTCGCCGTTCGACGAGTTCGAGCCGGAGGAGCGCACGCGCCGCTGGCCGCGCCGGCTGCTGGTCGGCGCCGGGCTGCTCGTCGTGCTGGGCGGTGCGTACGTGGGTGCGAGCTACGCGACGGCCGACCGCGTGCCGCGTGGGACCACCGTCGCGGGCGTCGACATCGGCGGGCTCTCGGCGGACGACGCGGTCGCGCGGCTGGACGAGGAGCTGGCCGCGACGACCGGCACGGCCATCGCGGTCCAGGCGAACGACGTGCAGGCCTCGATCGACCCGTCGGCCGCCGGCCTGTCGTTCGACGCGCAGGCCACGGTCGACCAGCTCACGGGCGTGGACCTGACCGACCCGCTGCGTCTGTGGCACCAGATCGCCGGGCGTGGTGAGGCCGCCCCGGTGACGCAGGTGGACGAGGCCAAGCTCGACGACGCGCTCGAGGCTCTCGGGTCGTCGCTGTCGCTCGCGCCCGTCGACGGCGCGGTGCTGTTCGTCGACGGCGGCGCGGTGCTCACCGACGCGGCGGACGGCTGGGCGCTCGACGAGGACGCCGCGGCCGAGGTCGTCGCCGACGACTGGCTCGTGGCGGCCCAGCCCCTGGCGCTGCCGACCGAGGTGGTCGAGCCTGCGATCACGCAGGCTGCGGCGCAGGCGGCGCTCGACGACGTCGCGGAGCCGCTGGTGTCCGCGCCGATCTCGGTGACGGTGGCCGACAAGCTCGCCGTGCTCCAGCCCGCGACGCTCGCCGCAGCCGCCTCGATGCAGCCGCAGGACGGCGAGCTCGTGCTGCAGCTGGACGGCGAGGCACTCGCGCAGGAGGTCGTCAAGCAGCTGCCCGAGGGTGTGCTCACGTCGGCGTCGGACGCACGGTTCGAGTTCAAGGACGACAAGCCGGTCCTGGTCCCGGGGGAGCCGGGCACCACGGTCGCACCGGACGACGTCGCGACGGCGGTCGCCGGGGTCGCGAACGCCCAGAACCGCACGGCGGTCGTCGAGCTCTCGCAGACCGACCCGGCGGAGACCACGGAGGCGATGGAGAAGCTCGGGGTGAAGGAGATCGTCTCCGAGTTCTCGACGCCGCTGACGAGCGAGCCGCGCCGGACCAAGAACATCGCACAGGGCCTGGCGAACATCACCGGCGTGCTGATCCGCCCGGGGGAGACGTTCAGCCTCACGGAGGCGCTCGGGCCCATCGACGCCGCGCACGGGTTCGTGCAGGCGGGCGCCATCGTCAACGGTGAGCACTCCGACGCGTGGGGCGGCGGGCTGTCGCAGGTGTCGACGACCACGTACAACGCGGCGTACCTGGCGGGCATGGAGGACGTCGAGCACACGCCTCACAGCGAGTGGTTCTCGCGGTACCCGGAGGGGCGCGAGGCGACGATCTTCACCGGCAGCATCGACATGAAGTGGAAGAACACCACGCCGTACGGTGCCTTGATGCAGGGGTGGGTCTCCGGCGGTCGTGCGTACGTGCGGATCTGGGGCACCAAGTACTGGACGGTCGAGTCGACGACGAGCGGGCGCTCGGGCGTGGTCCAGCCGTCGACGGTGTACTCCGACTCGCGCACGTGCACGCCGCAGTCGGCGGGCAACCCGGGCTTCTCGGTGACGGTCACGCGCAAGCTGTACCTCGACGGCGAGCTCAAGGAGACCACGTCGAACTCGTGGCGCTACAAGCCGCAGAACCGCGTGGTGTGCGGCTCGCCCCCGTCCAAGGACGACGACGAGGACTGACGGCGTGCGCTGAGGCGGAGCGGGCCGGTCAGTGCCGCCGCGCGCGGCGCTCGGGCGGCGGCGGGATCTGCTTCCACAGCACGATGTCGCCGCCGGCGATCCGCACCGGCCCGCGTGACGTGTCGAGCGTGACGCCCGCGTCGTCGACGTCGAGCACGACGCCGAGGACGTCGGTCAGGTGCGGCCCGTCGGGCAGGGGGTCCAGGAGTCGCCGTCGCACGACGAGCCGCGTGCCGGGCGTGGCCTCGCGCCAGGGTCGAGGCGTGGCCGAGGTCACGGTGCGGTCCGGTCGTCGATGGATGGACACGAGGTCGTGTGCGCCCACATGTGGGGAATACTAGGGACGACCCGTCAAGTGGAGGACGACCGTGACGTATGTGATCGCCGAGCCCTGCGTGGACGTCAAGGACAAGGCGTGCATCGAGGAGTGTCCCGTGGACTGCATCTACGAGGGCAAGCGGTCGCTGTACATCCACCCGGACGAGTGCGTGGACTGCGGGGCGTGCGAGCCGGTCTGCCCGGTCGAGGCGATCTACTACGAGGACGACGTCCCCGAGCAGTGGAGCGAGTACTACAAGGCGAACGTCGAGTTCTTCGACGACCTGGGCTCGCCCGGCGGTGCGGCGAAGATGGGTGAGATCGACAAGGACCACCCGATCATCGCGACGCTCCCGCTGCGCGTGCACGGTGACTGAGCCCGGATGGGCTTGCTGACCGGCGCGCTGCCGGACTTCCCCTGGGACACGCTCACCCCCTTCGCGACGCGTGCCCGTGCGCACGAGCGCGGGATCGTCGACCTGTCCGTGGGCACCCCCGTGGACCCGACACCCGCGGTCGTGCGGGACGCGCTGTGCGCCGCCTCGGACTCGCCGGGCTACCCGCAGACGCACGGGACGCTCGAGCTGCGGGACGCCGTGGTGCGTTGGTTCGCGCGCCGTCGTTCGGCGCCCGGGCTGGACCCGGCGGGGGTCCTGCCCACGGTCGGCTCGAAGGAGCTCGTCGGGCTGCTGCCCTCGCTGCTCGGGCTCGGCGAGGGGGACGTGGTGCTGCATCCCGCGGTCGCGTACCCCACGTACGACGTGGGTGCCCGGCTGGCCGGGGCGCGCCCCGAGCCGTGCGCGGACCCGGCCGCGCGCCTCGCGCAGGGCACGGGGGACGTCCGCCTGGTCTGGCTGAACTCGCCGGCCAACCCGCACGGCGCGGTGCTCGGCGTCGACGAGCTGGCCCGGGTCGTGGCGGCGGCACGCGAGGCGGCGCGGCGCGACGGCAGGCCGGTCGTCGTCGCGTCCGACGAGTGCTACGCGGAGCTGGCCTGGGAGGAGCCGTGGGCGGGCGAGGGCGTGCCGAGCGTGCTCGACCCGCGCGTCACGGGCGGCGACACGGCCGACCTCCTGGCGGTGTACTCGCTGTCGAAGCAGTCGAACCTCGCGGGGTACCGCGCGGCGTTCGTCGTGGGTGACCCGGCGCTCGTCGCGCGTCTGCTCGAGGTGCGCAAGCACATGGGGATGATCGTCCCCGGGCCCGTCCAGGCGGCGCTGCGGGTGGCGCTGGACGACGACGCGCACGTGGCCGAGCAGCGTGAGCGGTACCGCGCCCGGCGGGCGCTGCTGCGTGCTGCGCTGCAGGACGCGGGCTACGTGGTCGACGACTCCGCCGCCGGCCTGTACCTGTGGGTGCGGCCCGAGGGCGGGCAGGACTGCTGGCAGACCGTCGCGGACCTGGCGGAGCTCGGCATCCTCGTCGCGCCGGGGGCGTTCTACGGGCCTGCGGGTGCCGGGCACGTCCGCGTCGCCCTCACCGCGTCGGACCGCGCGATCGCTGAGGCTGCCGCCCGCTTGCGTGGAGCATGACAATGGTGGGTGTGACCTGATTCACAGGTTCCCAGGTCGTCCACGGATTCGTCAGCACTGCTCAGGCAAAGGTACGGTCAACGAGGCCAACGGGGGCCAGTCCGGCTCTTGAGCCGACGTCGGTGGCGGCCGGCGCACACCGCGCGCGGGGACCGTCGCAGGAAGGAACGCCATGTCCGAGACCATCACCGCACCGGTCCAGCTGGTCGTGCACGGCAAGGCCAAGGACCTGCCTGTCGTGGCAGCGACGGAGGGCAACGACGGAGTGGTGGTCTCCACCCTGCTGCGGGACACCGGCCTGGTGACGGTGGACCCGGGCTTCATGAACACGGCGTCCTGCGAGTCGAAGATCACCTACATCGACGGCGACGCCGGGATCCTGCGCTACCGCGGCTACCCGATCGACCAGCTCGCCGAGAAGGCCAGCTTCCTCGAGGTCGCCTACCTGCTCATCAACGGCGAGCTCCCGACGCCCGCCGAGCTCGACAGCTTCGAGGAGCGGGTCAACCGGCACACGCTCGTGCACGAGGACTTCCGCACGTTCATGGGGACGTTCCCGCGCGGCGCGCACCCGATGGCCGTGATGTCGTCCGCGATCAACGCGCTGTCGACCTTCTACCCGGAGTCGCTCGACCCGTACGACCCCGAGACGGTCGAGCTCGCGACCGTGCTGATCCTCGCGAAGACCCGCACCATCACCTCCTACGTGCATCGCACGTCCAAGGGCGAGCCGCTGCTGTACCCGGACTACAGCCGCGGGTACGTCGAGGACTTCCTGCGGATGACGTTCGCGGTGCCGTACCAGCAGTACGAGCCCGACCCGGTGCTCGTCGAGGCGCTCAACAAGCTGCTCATCCTGCACGCGGACCACGAGCAGAACTGCTCGACGTCGACGGTGCGCATCGTCGGCTCGTCGCACGCGAACCTGTACGCGTCGGTCGCCGCCGGCATCAACGCGCTGTCCGGCCCGCTGCACGGCGGTGCCAACGAGGCCGTCCTGGCGATGCTCGCCGACATCCAGTCGAACGGCGGCGACGCGACCGACTTCATGACGCGCGTGAAGAACAAGGAGCAGGGCGTCCGGCTCATGGGCTTCGGGCACCGCGTCTACAAGAACTACGACCCGCGTGCCGCGATCGTCAAGGAGAGCGCGCACGCGGTCCTGACCGCCCTCGGCGAGGCCGACGAGCTGCTCGACATCGCGATGACGCTCGAGGAGATCGCGCTCAAGGACGACTACTTCATCTCGCGCAAGCTCTACCCGAACGTCGACTTCTACACGGGCCTGATCTACAAGGCCATGGGCTTCGACCAGTCGATGTTCACGCCGCTGTTCGCGCTCGGCCGCATGCCCGGCTGGATCGCCCAGTGGCGCGAGATGATGACGGACCCCGCCACCAAGATCGGCCGTCCGCGTCAGGTCTACACGGGCGCGGTCGAGCGCGACTACGTCCCGGTCGACGAGCGCTGAGCCCCGGCGACGCTGACATGAACGGCGCGCGCACCCCCGGACCGGCAGCAGCCGGCAGGGGCGGCGCGCTCCCGCCCGGGGTCGCCGGGCCCCTGTCCGTCGTCGCCTTCGTGTGCGAGCTCGGCCTGCTGGTGCTGGCGGCCGTCACCGGCTGGCGGCTCGGGATGCGTACGGACGTGCCCGCACGCTCCGCGCTCGCGGCCGTCCTCGCCGTGCTGGTCGTGGCGGCGGTCGTGGTCGTGTGGGCGCGGTGGAACGCCCCACGCTCGCCGTCGCGGCTGCGCTGGCCGATGCGCTACCTGACCCAGCTCGCGCCGTTCGTCGCGGTCGCGCTGCTGGCCGCGCTCGTCGGCCTGGGCTGGTGGGGTGCGGTCCTGGCGTTCGTGGCGGCCGTCGCGTTCGGCCTGTCCCGCGGCGGCGACGACGTGCCCCGGCGACCGGACCGCGTCCGCCCGTCCGCGTGAACCACCGCCGGTGTCCGCCCGAGGACCGGGGGAACGGCGCGACCGGGTGCGCCGGTCAGCGGCCGAACGTGAGCCGCACGTCCCCCGCGGGCAGGAGTGCGGCGCTCGGCGTCCAGGCGCCGGTGTCGCGCGTCCACGTCTGGCCGGCCACCTCGACCCCGGTCGTGCCGAGCACCTGCGCCGTGGCCACGGCCCACGCGGCGACGGCCCACGCCTGACGCTCGGGCTCGTCGCCCAGGGCCGCGCCGTGCACGACGAGCACGGCGGGCTCGTCGTCGGTGGCGGCCACCTGCTCGTGCGCGACGTCCCCGAAGTCGCGCACGAGGCGCTGCGCGGCGACCTCGGGCGAGCCGGGCTCGTCCGAGGCGGGCAGCCTGCACGTGAGCGCGCCGGGGGAGTGCCCGGTCAGGGCCGAGGCCCATGCGCGCGCCCGGGTCTCGTGCTGGGCGTAGGCGTCCGGGAAGGCCGAGCGCTGCACGGCCTGCGCGGCCACGGTGACCTCGAGGTCCTCGTACCCGTCGACCTTCACGAGCCCGTCGTAGAACTTCCCGGTCGCGTAGACCGGGTCCATGATCTGCTCGACCGATCCCCAGCCCTGCGAGGGCCGCTGCTGGAACAGGCCGATCGAGTCGCGGTCCCCGTAGTCGACGTTCTCGAGCCTCGACTCCTGCAGCCCGGTCGCGATCGCGATCGTCACGGCGCGCGCGGGCAGTGAGCGGCGCTGCGCCACCGCCGCGAACAGGGCCGCGTTCTGGGCCTGGTCCGGGCTCAGGGACCAGTCGGTCTCGCCGAGAGTCGCCGAGCACCGGGCGACGAGCGGCGCCTCGGGTCGCAGCCGCTCGAGAGCGGTCACGACGACCGCGACCGCTCCGGCGAGCACGGCGACGACGGCGATCAGGGCGACGAGCGCGCGACCCGCCCGTGAGCGCCGCCGTCGGCGAGGGGGGCGTCGGGTCACGGTCAGTTCGCGTGCAGCGCCGCGTTGAGTTCGACGCCCGTGCCGGTGCGCGCCACGGCCTCGACCCCGCCCGTCAGCGAGTTCCGGCGGAACAGCACGCCGTCGGCGCCGGACAGCTCACGTGCCTTGACCACGCGTCCGGAGCCCTCGCCGAACCCGACGAGGGTGACCTTGGTGCCCGCGGTGACGTACAGACCGGCCTCGACGACGCAGTCGTCGCCGAGCGCGATGCCCAGGCCTGCGTTCGCCCCGAGCAGCGTGCGCCGCCCGACGGAGACGACCTCGCGCCCGCCGCCGGACAGCGTCCCCATGATCGACGCGCCTCCGCCGACGTCCGAGCCGTCGCCGACGACGACCCCCGCGGAGATCCGGCCCTCGACCATCGAGGTGCCGAGCGTGCCGGCGTTGAAGTTCACGAAGCCCTCGTGCATCACGGTCGTGCCCGCCGCGAGGTGTGCGCCGAGGCGCACACGGTCCGCGTCGGCGATCCGCACACCCGACGGGAGCACGTAGTCCACCATGCGCGGGAACTTGTCGACGCCGAGCACGACGGGCGCGGCGCCCGTCGCGGCGCGCAGGCGCGCACGGGTCGTCTCGAAGCCCTCGACGGCGCACGGTCCGCGGTCCGTCCACACGACGTTGGGCAGCACCGCGAACAAGCCCTCGAGGTTGAGTCCGTGCGGCGCGACGAGCCGGTGCGAGAGCAGGTGCAGCCGCAGGTACGCGTCGGCGGTGTCCGCGGGAGGGGCGTCCAGGTCGATCACGGTGCGCACGACCCGCACCCGCACGCCGCGGGCGTCGTCGTCGTGCTCGTGCAGCTCGGCCGGCGCCGCGACCTCGTCGTCGGGCTCACCGAGCGCGGGAGCGGGGTACCAGGTGTCCAGGGTCGTGCCGTCGAACGTCGTGGTCGCGAGGCCGAACCCCCACGCGGGCCGAGAAGTCATGCGGGCAGCCTACGGCGGCCTCCTGCGTTACCTGTCAGTAGCACTCACCGCGCGGCCTAGGCTCGTGGCGTGACTCACACCCCACTGGATCCGCGCGGCGACCTCGTCGCCCTGATGCGGGCGATCTGCGACGTCCCGTCCGTCTCGGGCGACGAGCACGCGCTCGCCGACCTCGTCGAGGACGCGCTGCGCACCGCGCCGCACCTCGAGGTCCTGCGCGACGGGGACGCCGTCGTGGCGCGCACGCACCTCGGGCGCGGCTCGCGCGTCGTCGTCGCAGGCCACCTCGACACCGTGCCGGTCGCGGACAACCTGCCCACACGCCTCCAGGACGGCTACGTCTGGGGCCGCGGGACGGTCGACATGAAGGGCGGGGTCGCGGTGGCGCTCGCGCTCGCGACGCGGCTCACCGAGCCGACCCGCGACGTCACGTGGGTGTTCTACGACCACGAGGAGGTCGCAGCCGACCTCAACGGGCTGGGACGCCTGGTGCGCCGGCATCCCGACTGGCTCGCGTGCGACTTCGCGGTCCTCGGTGAGCCGTCGAACGGCGGGCTCGAGGGCGGCTGCAACGGCACGCTGCGCGCCGAGGTGCGGCTGCGCGGCGTCGCCGCGCACTCGGCACGCGCCTGGGTCGGCGTCAACGCGGTGCACGCCGCGGGTGAGGTGCTGCGCCGGCTCGAGGCGTACGAGCCGCGGTCGGTCGAGGTCGACGGCCTCGTCTACCGCGAGAGCCTCAACGCCGTGCTGATCACGGGCGGCACCGCGACGAACGTCATCCCGGACTCGTGCGTCGTCACCGTCAACTACCGGTTCGCGCCGTCGCTGACCCCGCAGGAGGCGCAGGCCCACGTCCGCGAGCTGTTCGAGGGCTACGAGGTGGTCGTGACCGACGTCGCCGCGGGTGCACGTCCGGGTCTGGACGCCCCGGCCGCCCAGGAGTTCGCGCGCGCGGTGCTCGCCGTGACCGGCGGCGCGCCGGCACCCAAGTACGGGTGGACGGACGTCGCCAGGTTCGCCGAGCTCGGCGTCCCGGCGGTCAACTTCGGCCCCGGCGACCCGCTGCTCGCCCACACGGACGACGAGCGCTGCCCGCTCGACCAGGTCCACGCGTCGTTCGAGGCCCTCCGGCTGTGGCTGACCTCCTAGGCTCGCCCCATGAGTGACGACGGACAGCCCCAGCCCGGCCGCGGCTATCGCCAGGGACCCGTGCTGCTGCGCGGGCAGCTGGTCCCCACCACCACCTCCGACCAGAGGCTGCTCAGCCGCCCCGTGGACGGGGCGCGCTGGCTCCACGACGACCCGTGGCGCGTCATGCGCATCCAGTCGGAGTTCGTCGAGGGTTTCGGCGCGCTCGCCGAGGTCGGACCGGCCGTGAGCGTGTTCGGCTCGGCGCGCACGCACGCCGACGAGCCGGCGTACGGCCTCGCGGTGGACGTCGCCCGGCTGCTCGTCGAGGCCGGGTACGCCGTCATCACCGGCGGCGGGCCGGGCATCATGGAGGCGGCCAACCGCGGTGCCAAGGAGGCCGGTGGCGTCTCGATCGGCCTCGGCATCGAGCTGCCGTTCGAGCAGGGCATGAACGACTGGGTCGACCTCGGCGTCAGCTTCCGGTACTTCTTCGCCCGCAAGACGATGTTCGTGAAGTACTCCGAGGGCTTCATCGTGCTGCCGGGCGGCTTCGGCACGCTCGACGAGCTGTTCGAGGCGCTGACGCTCGTGCAGACGCACAAGGTGGTCGAGTTCCCGATCGTGCTCGTCGGCAAGAAGCACTGGCAGGGTCTGATCGACTGGATCTGCGGGCCGGTCGTCGACGCGGGCCTCATCTCGCCGGTCGACCGTGAGCTGATCCTGGTCGTCGACACCGCCGAGGAGGCCGTCGAGCACGTCGTGCGTCGCGGCGCCGAGCTGCGCCGCCAGGAGGAGCAGGCGGTCGCCGAGGCCGAGGTCGCGCGGGAGGCCGCTGCGGCCTCGTCCGGCGAGCGGTGACCTCCGCAGTGCCGGGCCTGCCGGGCGTGCCTGAGGCGGGCCCGGTGGTGCGCCTGCGGGGCCGTGAGCTGGGCGTGGACCGGCCCGTGGTCATGGCGGTCGTCAACCGCACCCCGGACTCGTTCTACGCCCCCGCGCGGTACGACGAGGCCGGCGCGGACGCGGCGGTGGCCCGCGCGCAGGAGGAGGGGGCGGACGTCGTCGACCTGGGCGGGGTCCGTGCTGGGCGCGGCCCGCGGGTCGATCCTGACGAGGAGATCGCGCGCGTCGTGCCGCTGGTCGAACGGGTGCGCCGGCGCCACCCCGACCTTCTCGTGAGCGTGGACACCTGGCGCTCCTCGGTGGCCCGGGCTGCGGCGCTCGCCGGTGCCGACCTGATCAACGACACCTGGGCGGGTCACGACCCGGACCTGGTGGTCGTGGCCGCCGAGCACGGTCTCGGCGTCGTCTGCTCGCACACCGGCGGCGCGCGACCGCGCACCGACCCCTTCCGGGTGACGTACGCCGCCGCGGACCAGGACGGGCCGGCGCTCGACGTCATCTCGCCCAGCACCCTCCCGGGCGAGGCCGCGGACGCCTCGGCTGCGGGGTGGGACCCGCTCGACGGCGTCGTCGACGACGTCGTCGCGACGCTGACCGCCGCCGCGCGCAGGGCGGTCGGCCTCGGCATCGACCCTGCGAGCGTGCTGGTCGACCCCACGCACGACTTCGGCAAGAACACGTGGCACTCGCTGCACCTGGTCCGGCGCACGTCCGCGCTGGTCGCGCTGGGGTACCCGGTGCTCATGGCGCTGTCCCGCAAGGACTTCGTCGGCGAGAGCCTGGGCCTGCCGGCCGAGGAGCGCCTCGAGGGCACGCTCGCCGCGACGGCCGTCGCCGCCTGGCTCGGCGCTCGCGTGTTCCGCGTGCACGACGTCGCGGCCACGCGGCGCACCCTCGACATGGTCGCCACGATCCGCGGGGACCGCGCCCCCGAGCGTGCCGTGCGGGGCCTGGCATGACCGACGAGGCCGCGGACGCGGCGCAGAGCACGCCGACGAGCACGCCGACGAGCACGCCGACGACCACGGCGACGACAGCCCACCAGGACGGTGCTGCCGCGCCGACCGCTGGGCGACGAGCGGCGTGGGACCCGCGGGCCTGGTCCTGGTGGCTGCAGACCCTTGCGGTGTATGCCCTCGCGCGCGGCGCCAGCGCGCTCCTGCTGCTCTACGCCGCGGCGCACCAGGGGGCGACGCCGTGGGCGGGGGAGCACCCGTCCTACTCGCAGGTCACCGGGCTGTTCTGGGACGCGGGCTGGTACCACCGGATCGCGCAGGAGGGGTACCCGAGCACCCTGCCGGTCGACGACGCCGGGAACGTGCAGCAGAGCGCGTGGGCGTTCTTCCCGCTGTACCCGATGCTGGTGCGCGGGCTCATGGGCATCACGTCCCTGAGCTGGGAGGTGGTCGCCCCCACGACGTCGCTGCTGCTGGGCGCCGCGGCGATGCTGGCGATCCACCGTGCGGTCGCCGCGGGCGCGCCCCGCGCGAGCGCAGCGTGGCCCGGCCTGCCGCTCGCGACCGTCGCGCTCGTGAGCGTGTTCCCCACCTCGCCCGTGCTCCAGGTCGCGTACACCGAGTCGCTCGCGCTGCTCCTGGTGGCCGCGGCCCTGCTGCTCCTCGTGCGCCGGCAGTACGTCGCGACGGCGGGCGTGCTGGTCCTGCTCGGCCTGACGCGCGCCGTCGCCCTGCCGATGGCCGTGGTGGTGGGCGTGCACGCGCTGGCGCGCTGGCGGGCCTGGCGTCGGGGTGAGGAGGAGCTGCCGGCCCGCGACGTCGTCGTCGTCGGCGGGCTCGGGGTCGTGGCGGTGGTCTCCGGGTTCCTGTGGCCGGCGGTCTGCGGGTGGGTCACGGGCGTGCCGCAGGGCTACCTGCGCACGCAGGAGGCGTGGCGCGGCGTCCGCGAGGTCACGCCGTTCGGGGGCTGGGACTACGTCCTGCAGTTCTGGTTCGGCGACCACGGGTGGTGGGTGCTCGCCGCGGCCGTCGCGTTCGTCGTCGCCCTGCTCGTCGTGCCCGCCGCGTGGCGCCTCGGCCCCGAGCTGCACACGTGGCCGGCGGCGTACGTGCTGTACCTCGCGGCCGCGATCGAGCCGGGCAGCAGCCTCGCGCGGTTCCTGGTGCTCGCGTTCCCGATGGGTGCGATCACGGCGGGCGTCGTCCGGCGGCCGCCGTCGGCGCGCCGCGTCTGGTTCGCCGGGGTCCTCGTGCTCATGCTGGTGCTGCAGGCCGTGTGGGTGTGGCAGCTGTGGCGGCTGGAGAGCGGCTGGCCGCCGTGATGTGCGCACCGTGACCTAGGATGGTCCCGGACATCCGGCACCACGGGTGCGCAGGTGGAGCGGCACGAGCGGCGCGGGAGCGTCGAGGCTGCCACCGCGGCGCCACCCGGTCGGGACGCACGAGGCGAAGGAGAGGCCACGCATGGCCGCGATGAAGCCGAGGACCGGAGACGGACCGCTCGAGGTGACGAAGGAAGGACGCGGCATCGTGATGCGCGTCCCGCTCGAGGGTGGTGGACGTCTCGTGGTCGAGCTGAACGCGACCGAGGCGGCTGAGCTCGGCGAGGCGCTGACCTCCGTCGCAGGCTGACGTGTCGGGCGGTCGTCTCCCGGCCATCGGCCGGACGCCTCCGGCCGTCTCGCTGATCGGCGGCGTCGTCGCCGACAGCCCCCTGCTCGCGGAGCCGGACGTCGACGCCGTCGCCGTGCCCGTCGCCCCCGCGATCGCGGGGGACGAGGACGAGGGCCCCGCGCCGCGGCGTGGTGCCGCCTCCACGGCGTTCCGCTACGGCATCGACCTGGCCGAGCTCGCCGAGCGAGCCGGCCTGACCGGCGCGGCAGGCGAGTCGTTCGTCGTGCAGCTGCCGCGGCCCGCAGGCTCGGGCGTGAGGCTGCCCTGGACCGGCCTGCCGCCGCGGATCGTCCTGGTCGGCATCGGGTCCAGCACGGACACGGACCTGCGGCGTGCCGGTGCCGCGCTCGCGCGCGCCTCGCGCGGCCTGCGCCGGGTCGTGACGACCATCGGTGACGACGCGGGTTACAGCGCCTCGCAGTCCGCTCGCGCGGCGCGCGCCCTCGTGGAGGGCTACCTGCTCGCGGCGTACGTGCCGCCGAGCGCGGCGCGCACGCCGTCGGCGAAGCCGTCCGCCGACCTGGTCCTGCTCGGGCGGGACGGCACGCGCGTCGGCGCGGCGGTCGACGCCGCGCGCACGTCGGCGAGCGCGACGTGGCTGGTGCGCGACCTCGCCACCACGCCGTCGAGCACCAAGAACCCGCAGTGGTTCGCGGACCAGGTGCGCCGCCTCGCGTCGGGTCCGGGCTTCGAGGTCCACGTGCGCGGCCCGCGCGAGCTCGCCGCCGAGGGGTTCGGCGGCATCCTGGCCGTCGGCGCGGGCTCGGCCTCGCCGCCGTGCCTGGTCACCGTCAGCTGGACGCCTCCGACGTACGGCGGCAGGTCCGACGAAGGACGGCACGTCGTGGTGGTCGGCAAGGGCATCACGTACGACACCGGCGGCCTGTCCATCAAGCCGCGCGAGGCCATGGTCCCGATGAAGACGGACATGACCGGTGCGGCCGTGGCGCTCGCGACCGTGATCGGTGCCGCGCGTGCCGGCGTCCTGCACAAGGTCACCGCGGTGCTGCCGCTCGCCGAGAACCACGTCGGCGCCTCGTCCTACCGGCCCGGTGACGTGCTGTCGATGTACGGCGGCACGACCGTCGAGATCGCCAACACCGACGCCGAGGGCCGGCTCGTCCTGGCGGACGCGCTCGCCTGGGCGGACGCGACCCTGGACCCCGACGTGCTCATCGACGTCGCGACGCTCACGGGCGCCGCGACCGTGGGTCTGGGCAAGCAGTACAGCGCGCTGTACGGCACCGACGACGCGCTCGTCGCGGCGCTCGAGCGTGCGGGGGCGGACTCCGGCGAGCTCGCGTGGCCGATGCCGCTCGTGCCCGAGTACGACGAGGCCGTGCGCTCGTCGGTCGCGGACCTGCGACACGTGCCGCAGGACACGCGCATCGGTGCGGGATCGGTCACGGCCGCGCTGTTCCTGCGCAGGTTCGCCGGCGAGCGCCCCTGGGCGCACCTGGACATCGCGGGGCCGGCGCGCGCCACGGCCGACCGGCACGAGGTCACCGAGGGCGCGACGGGGTACGGCGCGCGGCTCCTGCTGCGCTACCTGACCGACCTGGGCTGAGGCGGCCGCGGGCCGGGCTCAGCGGCGGACCGCCACCAGCAGCCCGTCGCCGACGGGCAGGAGCGCGGGCAGCAGCCGCTCGTCGGCACGCACCGCGCGGCCGAGCTCGCGGACCGTCGTCGTCGCCTCGTCGCGACGGGCCGGGTCCGCGACCCGGTCGTGCCACAGGGCGTGGTCGACGGCCAGCACGCCGCCCGGGCGCAGCAGCCGTACGGCCTGGGCCAGGTACTCGCCCGCGGCCTCGAGCACCTCGCCGCTGCTCAGGCCGAGCAGGACGAGGTCGTACGCGGCGTCGGTCAGTCGTGGGAGCACCTCGAGCGGACGGCCCGAGATGGTGCGGGTGCGCGTCGAGCGGATGCCCGCCTCGGCGAACGACTCCTTCGCGGCCCGGTGGTGCTCGACCTCGGGGTCGATCGTCGTGAGCACGCCATCGGCGGGCATCCCCTTGAGCAGGTAGAGAGAGGCCACGCCCGTCCCGGTCCCGATCTCGACGACCGTGCGCGCGTTCGAGGCCGCGGCCAGCACGGCCAGAGCCGCGCCCGTGCCCGGGGGCACGGCACCCGCCCCCAGCTGTGCGGCGCGCTCGCGTGCGCCGAGGATCGCGTCGTCCTCCGCGAGGTACTCCTCGGCGTAGACCCAGCTGCTGGCCTTGTCGGCGGAGATGATGGCCTCCGGGGCGGCGGCGCGCGTCGTGCGCGGACGGACGCCCGTGGTCACGGGCTCGCCTCAGCCTAGTCCCGCGGCCGCGTCGTGCCGCGGGGACGCGCACGCGCGCACGATCTGCACGCCCGCGCGGAACGAAACGACGCGCGCGGGCGTTCACCTGGCATCGTGGCCTGCGGTCGGCCAGGCTCGTGCGAGTCGCGAGCGGGGCCGCACTCCTGGGACGATGGGGTCAGCCGGGGAAACGGCCGTCGAACGAAGAGGGAGCGCGTGCGCAGCAGCGAGGCACCTGCCGGGTGGCAGCCGCCGACGTGGGAGGAGATCGTGCGTGAGCACTCCGCACGTGTCTACCGGCTCGCGTACCGGCTGACGGGCAACCAGCACGACGCCGAGGACCTCACGCAGGAGACGTTCGTGCGGGTGTTCAGGTCGCTGCACACCTACTCGCCGGGCACGTTCGAGGGCTGGCTGCACCGCATCACGACGAACCTCTTCCTCGACCAGGCGCGTCGTCGCCAACGCATCCGGATGGACGCGATGGGCGACGACGACGAGCGCTACGAGAGCACCGACCGCCTCGCGACCCCCGAGCGCGCGTTCGAGCACGCGAACCTGGACCACGACGTCCAGCACGCGCTCGACGCCCTGCCGCCCGAGTACCGCGCGGCCGTGGTCCTGTGCGACATCGAGGGCCTGTCGTACGAGGAGATCGCCGTCACGCTCGGCGTGAAGATCGGCACGGTGCGCTCGCGGATCCACCGCGCGCGGGCCCGCCTGCGCGAGTCGCTCGAGCACCGCGCACCCGCGCACCACGAGCGCGCGCCGGTGGCGTCCGCCGACGAGCTCACGTCCGTCCCCGCCACGTCCGTCCCCGCCACGTCCGTCCCCGCCGAGGTGCTGCCATGACGCACCACGTCGGGTCGCAGCTCAGCGAGCTGGTCGACGGACGGCTGTCACCCACGGCGACCGAGCGTGTGCTCGTGCACGTCGCGGGTTGCCCGCAGTGCGCCGACGAGCTCGCTGCGGCCCGCCTGGCGCGCCGCGCGCTCGCGCAGGCCGCGGCCGACGACGTCCCGCAGGCACCGGACCTGACCGCGCGCCTGATGTCGCTCGCCCCCGCGACGGCACCCGTGGCCGGGTGCACGCCGAGCGGTGTTCGGGACCCGTTCGCGCAGCCCGCGCTCGGTGTCCCCGCCCTGCACGGTCGGCGTGCGCGTGCGTTGCGCGGTGAGATCGCCGAGCGACGGCTGCCGCGGTACGCCGCCGGCTCGCTCGCGGGCGTCGGCGCGATCGCGGCGATGCTGTTCGTCCTCGGCGATCGTCCCGTCGTCACCCCGGTGGGTCACCCCGGCGCCGACCTCGACCTGCTGGGCAGCGCCTCGGCGGGCGCGGGGCCGTCGGGGACGCTCGCCTCGGGCCTGGCCACGAACGCCGCCACGGACCAGCTCGGCACCGACGGCGTCGTGGCGTCGTTGCGCGCGCGCGGCTGGAGCTTCCCCGACACGCTGCCGTCCGGCTGGACCGTCTCCGCGGTGCGGTGGGCCGGCGACGACCGCGTGCTCGAGGTCGACATCACCGGTGCGCACGGGACGCTCGTGGTCACCGAGCAGGAGGGTCGGCTCGACGCGTCGGCTCTGGTGGGCGCGGACCGCGTGAGCATCGGGGGACGCGACGCCTACGTGCTGTCGTACGCGCCGTGGCACGTGGTGTGGCAGTGCGGGTCGACCGTGATCCAGGTGATCGCGGGGCAGGACGCGTCGTCGTTCGTCGAGGCGTTCCCGGTGGTCGCGTTCGACGACGGCGTGCCCGCACGCATCTCGCGCGGGTGGTCGACGGTCGCCGGGGTGCTCGACCGGCCATGACGCAGCACGACGACGAGTACGAGCGGCCGCTGTTCGCCCACCCTGGCCCGCCGCCGCGCCCCACGCCCGAGGTGGCCTCGCACCCCGCGCCGTACGCGGCGCCCGCTCAGGGTGCGCAGGCGCCGTCCGCGCCCGGCCTTCCCCCCTCTTTCGCGCCCTCGCACGGCCGGCCGGCCGACGGGC